>PAHT02000079.1 GCA_002705045.2 Paracoccaceae bacterium
ACCAATTGAATTTGTGTCAGTGAGAGTAACATGAGGAATCAAATGGGTAAATTTCAATTTCTGTGTTTTTTTTTTGTATTTTGTGCCTTGCGACTAACGCACAGGAGAATTTAAATAGTACCAAGTTAGACGGAGCAATGAAATGTATCTATTCTAATGGAATTCCAAATCATACGATTGGTAAGTTTCCGAATAAGGCCAATCCTAACGAATTTAAACAACAAAATTTAATCTTTTGTTTCCCAAGNTTCCCTCGGTTAACTNAAAACGTTACTTGGGGATTAATGACCGTAGGAGTAACAATCACAGGTATTCCAATTCGCCCCTTTACCGCAGAATATTTTGATCCAAGTGCAAAAAGAGGATATAGTAAAAATCCCCTAAGTGGTTGGAGAAAACAAGCAATGCANGATTCTCGTAGCCTAGGTATAGACTCGCATAATGGGCACATCGATCGTTCTGGACTCTATCACTACCATAGTGTTTTTAAACAATATAATGACACTGATAAAGATAGACTAATTGGGTATGCACCTGATGGCTTTAAAATAATTTTTAGACCTTCTGGCATCTCATCATCATGGCAATTAAAATCTGGAAGTCGGTCATCAGCTCCTTGGGGTGTACACGACGGTGAATTCGAAGAAGATTTTGAATATCTTCCAAAAAGTGGAGCGCTCGATGAATGTAATGGGCTAAAAATTGATAATTCCTATACCTACTTCGCAACCACATCATACCCCTTTTTTCCNAGGTGTTTTAAAGGTGAAGTAAATTCAGATTTTATGGTTAGGAACTAATCAAAATAATTTTAGTTTTTAGCACAACTTACCCCAGTCCCATGACAGTAAATTCCATTTTCTCATTCGATAAAACTANATACTACCTCTTTTTTAATTGTTTTAAACTGGCATTGATTTGATATATCCAGAAATTCAAACACTCGCAGTTTGTTACCTATAAACTCCATCCCATTCTTCTACCGGTTGTAATTTTCCATCTTCACCTAGTTTAGGTCTGTTCTTCGAAAAAGTATTTTCTGAACCGACGACGCCATAATCCATATAACCTAATCTAACTAAAGGCCTTGCAGCGCTTGCATTGAATCGACCATCTTTAATAAATTTATCGTTAATAAAAATGCCAACAACCTGACCCAAAATTAAATAATTACCTGTTCCTTTATCCCTATCCACATTTGGCAAGTCAATTGTTCTCCAATGTTTGCACTCAAGAGCAGCAGCAGCTTGGGAAACAAAGGGTGCAGAAACAAATTGACCAATTTCTGGTTTTAAACCCGCTAATTCAAACTCATCAATATCTGAACCAGCAGGGACAGAACTCCCATTCATATGATCAAATAAATCTTCCGTAGCTAAAGAAACAGTAAACTCTGCTGTCTCTTCTATGTTTTTAACTGAGTCTTTAATATCTACCGAAGAAAACATAACAAAATGAGGTTTATCTGCAATGGCATTAAAATAGCTGTACGGAGCTAAATTATAAACACCGATTAGTGAACGACTACCAATCCATCCTATTGGTCGAGGGGCAACAATAGCTTTGAAAGGATCATAAGGGAGCCCATGCTCGTTTTTTAAGGAATCGTAATGCATTATATTTTCTCACTATAAATTTAGGTTTAATTAAAATTATTTTGACAACTCTCTCACTTGAGAAACTATTTTGTAAGTTAAATCAGTGCTTACATTTTAATGATTTTTTACTCATTTACAAACTTTAACAAAGACTAATTACCTTCAATTCTGTTCTCGGCACTTAAACCAAAACTTCATCAGTCTCAACCAAACCTAAAAAGCGATGCTTGACTCATCAATATTGAAATATCTTACTTTTGGAAATCTATTCACCATTTTCCAAAATGCGTACATTTAAACGTGTTACAAGAATGGTACCACCAGCTACGGTAGCAATAAAGGCTTCCTGTGCAGTCGTTAGGTTATCATTATGAATGAAATTAGCTTCACATGGAATGTTCATCTCATGACAGAATTCTATAAAACTTTTACACGAAATTCCTTCAAGCATGCCAGTTACAACTCAATCGTCAAATAGGCATCTGACGATTAGTCCAGTTAAAGGATTTATTCAACACTTGAGCAAATTTCATTCATTGAAATAATCGTTCAACAAGTATACTGTTTGTTTTATAAAACAAACAATCTTTATCAAGGAGTAGTAAATGTTCGTATCTTTCACCGATTGGGAATTTGACGGTAACGTTGAGAATGCAGTTGAAAACGCCAAAGGCTTTTGGCCTGAAATGAAAAAGCATGGAGCGACTAATATGCGTGCAACGGTCACTGGACCAAATACAATTAGGACTATGACACTCTGGAGTAGCCAAGAGCAGGTCGAAGCAAATATAGACAAAATTAGAGCTGCGGCTGGTTCGGCGGTAGGTATGACGGTCACAGGCGGCATGATGGGCACAATAGCTGTGGAGCTGGATTAATTAAGAGGTGGAGAAGCTTGAGTAAGACTTTTATCAGTACTAGTTATCGAGATTATCCCCGAACTTGAGCTCATTGTTTGTTAAACAGGCTGTTTTGAACATGTGGATTGACGTTGGAACATTATTCCGATGGGTTAGGCGAAGTAATCTGATGGTATGCTCTAAGGTGTTGTAATCGGTGGAGGCTTGCGTCTTTTGCCGGAAATCGCATTTCCCACAATTGCAACCAAGAGCACAGCTCCACCAATCAATGTGTTAAGGGTTGCTGTTTCGTTCAGAAATAACCAGACCCATAAAGGTCCTAACATGACTTCGGCAAGCGATAACAAAGCGAGTTCTGCGGCAGGCAAGCTGCGGGAACCGAGAGTATAGAGAATTAGCCCTGCACCGACTTGAAAAATCCCCATACCGATTGCAACGCTTCCGTCCCGCAGGCCTAGGTTTAGCGATATATTTTGAATTAGGCAAATAGCAAAAGTGATTAAGGCCGCAAATAGACCAGAGAGAAAAACGGAAGGTAGCATTTCGGCTGTCCGTCCCCAACGAAGCGCAACAGTAAAAACAGCAAAACCTAATGCTGAGCCAAGTGCCGCTAGGCTTCCTAACAAGGCTACATCACCGGTTTTGTTGGAAACCATTATAGAGATGCCGCAAAGTGCTAGAAGAATTGCACCCCAGGTAGCTACACGAACAGGTTCTTTTAAAACTAACCAACCAAGGACAGCCGCCATGAACGGAGCCGTCGCAAAGAGAAGCATTGCACTGGCAACTGAAGAATTCTGAATTGCATAAATTCCGCCAGAATANGCAGCAACTAATGAAAGACNAGCNACTACAGAAGGAAACCCAGTACGCCTTATTTGNGNAAAAGGACTTTCTTTGGATCGTATTNGAATAAAAATATAAAGAAACAACGACATACTGATAGAGCGATACAGTAAAATTTGCCAGACAACGGCATCTTCGATCATACGAATTCCAAGGCCAACTGTTGACCAAAGTACTCCAGCCGCAAATACGAAAAGTATTCCGAATTTATGGACTTCTGTGGNTGAAGTCTTAGATGTCATGACCAAACTTTCAAGTAAATTTANTAANATCATAACCAATTNAAAGCGATTAAACTGTCTTGTTTGCGACATTTGGTTTTTTTCAGAATTGGATTGTGTNAGTCAAAANGCTAATTTTCNAGATTNCCAACTACCGTTNAGGTGCTAGAATAATTCAAAATAGTTTGGGATTATCATTCATGAGATTTCTCCGTTCTAATACTTCAGGCGGAGTATCAAGACATATACGCTGGTAAATCAACTACCTGATATAATCAGAATAGATAAATTGACTTTTTTAAAGAAATAAATTTCAATCCTGCAACCTACTCGAAACGTTACTGTATTTAGAAAAATGCCTTCATAATTTGTATCACGATTATCTTGTTCTCATACTTTTTAGCTGAAACTAAAAATGATAATATTAATACAAATTAGATACGATAGGCGTGCGATAAAAAATTAAAATTGGCTTAACTGCCTCTATGAAAAGGAGTGACCATGACACGGACAGATTCCCAAAAAACTGCGATATTACAGGTAGATGCGCTGTCCCAAGATCTGTCCGACTGGAGTAGTACCATTTTTGATTTCGCGGAGCCTGCTTGGCGCGAATATCAATCCGCCAACTGGTATGTAAACCGCCTGCGTACCGAGGGCTTCACAGTAGAGGAAGGTTCCGGCGGGATGCCAACAGCCTTTGCTGCTGATTGGTCAAACGGTAACGGTCCAATTATTGGTATGTATGCAGAATACGACGCCGTCCCAGGCAATTGTCAGGCCGCCAGCACCCAGCGCCAACCGCGGGCAGGCTTAGATTTTCAAGCCGCAGGACACACCGACCCACATTCTGGTCTTGGTATCAGTGCCTTAGGCGGCGTTTTGGCAACCAAAGCTGCAATGCAGGCCCACGGTATCAAAGGAAGGTTGCGGTTCATGGGCGAGCCTGCCGAAAAAACCCGCGGGTCAAAACCCATTCACGCTGCAAAGGGCTACTATGACGGATTAGCAGCAATGTTATCATTTCACCCGTTTTATATGATGCCCCTCTGTAATTCGGTCCGATGGGACACCCATTGCGGTGCAGCATATTCTATGATTTTTCGCTTTATTTGTGATGCATCAGAGGCTTGGGGGCAAACCGACGGTATACCGATTCCACAATCACATAATTCTATACGCGCCCCAGGTGCCAATGAGGCCTTAATAATGATGTACCAAGCCTCAAAAGCTTTGCGCGATTCCATGTTGCCCCACAGTGGCGGTTGGTCCATCTCAGAGGCAATACTCTCGGCCGGGCAAGCCACCGCCGATAATCTTCCAGCACAATTAAGCGACCTGCAATACATGATTCGCGTGCCAACCGTGGAGATGGCCAAACAAGTGACCGCTGCACTAGAACGCAATGCAGAAGCCGCCGCAAAAATGACAGGTTGCCGATGGGAAAAACACTGGGTGTGTAAATCACGCCCTGGTTTGGCAAACCATGCAATGTCCAATATTGCCTGGTCTGCAATGCAAACCATTGGTGCGCCAGTCTGGGGAGAGCAGGCAGTTGAAGTAGCACAAAATATTCAGCGCTCACTCGGCATACCCCCAATGAGCTCACCATTCTTGGACGCGTGCAGTCAATTATGTTCACCACGCGACGCCGAAGCCATTTTGCGCCAAGAACTACCACCGAGACAGATAAACTCAACTTCGGATGATTATACCGAGATGACATGGCATACGCCCACAGCCCGGTTCTACGTCGCCCGTCCAGCCTTAAAACCGGTCAGAGACCGCCCCTATCCGACGTGGGTAATGAACGCTCTCGGTGGTATTCCTGCTACTATTGATCCTATGATTTGCACGGCAGCCAAAATTCTTGCAGTAGCAGCTATACGATTACTGGAAGACAAGTCTGCAAGAGAGAGCGCCATGGCTGAGTTCAAGCATCGCACCGGCGGTGGTATCGGCGGTAAGACCTGGATGGCACCGCTTTGTGATTACGAGCCACCCCTAGATTTCAAATGGCCCGAATACGTGAACACACCGCGAGGCAGACAATTTTAATCACCTAGACTAAAAACATGTATACATCTTCTCGGCTTTTCTGATAGCCCAAAACCGAATGAAATATTGAACAGAATTAAATGATAACTCAATTCTATCTATCAGTAGCCGTCGGATTTTATCTCCTCCTAACAATTAGGATATTCGGGATAAGAGGAAATCCACTCTTTAAGTTTCTTAACTATGGAAGTAATAATGAAGAGATAGTGTATAGAGTCGTTAGAGGGCATGGAAACTTTGTCGAGTATGCTCCTTTATTTTTCATTATGCTTTTCCTCTTAGAATATATGGAAACTCCTGCAATAACTCTTCATCTGCTCGCTACATTTTTTTTTATCGGAAGATTTTGTCATGGACTGCTATTCTCATTTCTGACCTCCAAAAGTATTGTCCTCAGAACAATCGGTATGTTGGGTACTCTTGTGGCCTTATTTCTGGCCGCTCTAATTAACTTTGTGCACTATGTAGCAAGTTTTAATTGGACGGTCGCTACCATGGTTTTAAAGGCTTTACCATAATTTAAAAATTTATGGTCGAGGGCAAGTGTTTCAACAGTCTTTGTATTCTTTTTCCAAGCCCTCTTTCGCTAACTCCTCCGCCTTTACTAATTCCTGTCGGGTCTTTTATTCTCTCAAAAGACTTCTCAGATTTACACTCATCTCAAACTCATCTAAGCAATCTACTATCTCGATATTCCGGCTAGATCATATCATATATTATGCAAGAAAACCTAAACTGAAAGATAATTTGAAAAATAATAAAAAAAAATAATGATGCTATTGACCGGTGTGGGAGTTTTAAGTTTACTGTGGTTCGATGTATTCTTTTTTTTGAAATTTCACCAAATAAAATTTAACCTATTATGAAAACAAAAATACCACCCCCAATTATTGCTTTAATCTGTATTGCTATAAATTACTTATCTACATATTTAATAAATCCTATCAAGTTTCCAAATATTGAAATAATTGGCAGCCTTATTCTATTGTTTGGATTAATAACTGCAATATTGGCAATTATTTTGTTCAAAAAAACAGAAACAACTATCAACCCAATGACTCCAGAACAAACTACAACTTTGGTTACCACTGGCATTTTTTCTCGAACAAGAAACCCAATGTATCTTGGTTTATTTTTTGTCATTTCCGGCACGATGTTATTCTTTGGTTCATGGTTTGGTATAATAATTCTCATGTTTTTTGTTTGGTACATAAACAAGTTTCAGATAATTCCAGAAGAGGAAGCAATCGAAAAACTTTTTGGTGATGAGTATCGTGAGTATAAAAAGAATGTAAGAAGATGGATTTAATAAAACAAAAAAATATTATATCGTAGCCTTATCAAACCCAAACATATGAGCAGAGCCACTTCCTAATAGGCTTCAATGATTTTTGAAGTATTCCTTCCCTTTATCAATCTAAATTAAAGTTTGTTTATAAAATAGACATTAAGCAACATGTAAATATAACTAAACAAACATTTCTTACTGGTATATGGCGGAAACGGGATCATCTCGTCTTTGAGAAGTTATGCTCTGATATATATTTCATATGCTCTGTGGTTATACCACAACAACCTCCAACTAAGTTGACACCTCGTTCAATCCATTCTTGGACGCATTTTGAGTAATCTTTTGGAGATATTACTTCTGCAAATGTCCATTTTGTTTTTTCCATAACACCTGAATGAGCATAAACACCAATTAGACCTTTCCATTTATTTTGTGCAATATCCAAACAAGAATTAATCAAAGGGATTTCGGTATGCATAATATTAATTAAATCAATGTTTTTATTTTTTAAATTATCTATTGCTTTTTCAAGTGGTTCACCGCTTAACAAAACTATCTTACCCGAACTATCTTTTTTACAACTTAAACCCACCCAAATAGGTAAATTTAAATTTTTTGTTCCTTCAATAGTTACCATCATTCTCTCTATATCTTCCATCATTTCAAGAATAAGTAAGTCAACTCCATTATTTTTAAAAATCAGAGCTTGATCTCTCACATTACTTTTTAAAATTTTTAGTGACGGTTTGTTTTTGGTGAAAGTCCAATAAGATATACCACCAGCAATTAAAGAATTTTTATTTGCGGTTTTACACGCTCTTTTTGCAATAAGAACACTTTGAGAGTTAAGTTTTTCAAAGTTATGAATTTGATGAGCGTCTTTTAAGGTGTGTTTTCCAGTAGCAAAAGTGTTTGTTATTACAATTTTTGCTCCTAATGCGCTATACTCCCTATGAACCTCTTCAAGAATATCTGGATAACTTAATGCACCACCACCATTCCAAGCATTAGGGATTTGCGGAACCCCTCTCCTTTCTAGTTCAGTTCCAGTTGCTCCATCTATCATAATACATTTTCCAAGATGCATTTCTTTTATGAGCTTTGTATATCTTTTATTCATTTAACTGCTAGCGCCACCACAACGAGGAATAGTTTATTAATTTATAAGTGTTAAATATAGGTACATTACTTGTCGCTTAGTATTATGTCACTAATTTACCGACTGTAATGAAAATCTAAGCCTACAGGAACATCACATTCACAATGAAACATAACAACGCGTCTAATCGCATGATCAACTAAAAATTTCTTTCTGATTATCTTTCACATCACTGGTTTTTAGCACATAATATTTAAATAAACCGTTGGTAAGATAAGTAATAAAACTACTTAAGTTTTGTATTGATATATTCATTAGGTTTTGATTTAATACGGCTGCCAGGTTATCCCCAGCTATACTTTTTACCACAAAAAAAAATGGGAATGATTTGATGAATAAACTTTCCACGACTTTTACAGGACTTGAATTTGTAAACCCTTTCATTCTGGCATCAGCGCCCCCAACAGAGAGCAAGGCCAAAATCCTCAAAGCCTTTGATTCTGGTTGGGGCGGTGTCGTGACTAAAACCATTGGCTTGCACCCGGTAGAGAATGTCGCAGGGCCAAAAACTATATATCAACGTACAAGCGAAACCAAGCCATACGTGTCCAGGATGAAGCGAAAGGAAACTGTATCTCATTCTTCGTGGAATTGGGAGCTTATCTCTGATCAACCTCTTGCTTTGTGGCTACCTGATTTAGAAGAAATCAAAACTACTTATCCAGATCGCATGCTCATTGCTTCCATTATGGCTGGTGCTGGCAATGACAAGGAAATGAACAACTGGAGTAAACTGGCAACCGCCTGCGTGGATGTTGGATGCGATGCAATTGAATTAAATATGTCATGCCCTCATATGGATCGCAAAGATATGGGCGCAAACATTGCTAACGACGAAGATATTATCAGATCTATATTGGCGGCCGTCATACGCGCAGTCAACGTGCCAATCTGGGTCAAACTTACTCCATCGAGCTCTAAGCTCGTCGACGCTACTCGGGCCGCATATGAAGCTGGAGCTTCTGCAATATCACTTTGCAACACGTTTCCCTCCCTACCATTAATGGACCCAGAGACAATGAAGTTTGAGGTCGAGGTGGACGGACTTGTTACCTCTGGAGGACTGGGTGGCTTGGCTATCTTGCATCAAGCGCTGCAGCGTGTATCAGACATTTCAAAGGCTTTTCCAGATAAAGCCATTTCAGGAATTGGCGGAATACGAGGGTTTCGGGAAGCCTTTAATTTCATAGTGCACGGCGCTGGTAATTTGCAGATCTGTACAGCCGCAATGGAAGAAAAAGGTAGCGGCGGAGTAGGCATAAAGCTCATTCAAGAATTAAAGCATGATTTAAGCGACTACTTAGAACACAAAGGATATTCATCGATTGAAGAAATACGGGGCATAGCTCGCCAACGGGTGGTAGAGCATTCTCAGGTCCGTAGAAAGAGTGACGTCTATAATGGCGGATACTCTAAAGCCTCATAGATTAGCATTGAAGAATACATTTGAAACTAACCTCAAATAGGGGCATAAACACTGTAAAGACAAAACACGAGTGAGCATATCATAGTGACCCCAGACAAACCATCGCCAGTGATTTTACCTGACGCCCAAACGGTGACAGAAGTTGAACATTATACGAATAGCCTTTTTCGATTTCGTTTGACGCGACCCGCATCCATGCGGTTTCGCTCTGGTGAATTTGTTATGATTGGCCTTTTGGACGATCCACATCCGGAAACCGGTAAACAAAAACCGTTACTTCGTGCTTATTCCATCGCTTCACCAGCATGGGATGAAACTCTGCAATTTTATTCCATCAAAGTTGATAATGGCCCATTAACAAGTAAATTACAGCATATCAAAGTTGGTGATCAGTTAATCTTGAAGCAGAAATCTGTTGGCACGCTAGTGCATGACGCTTTGACACCAGCCGATCGTATATGGTTTTTCTCAACTGGCACAGGTATCGCTCCATTTGCTTCTCTACTGCGCGAGCCAGAAACTTATGAGCGTTTTAATCAAGTGGTTTTGACTCATACCTGTCGAGACGTGGCAGACCTCAAATTTGGCAAAGAGCTGATAGCAGATACCAAAAGTGATATTTTAGTGGGCGAAGAAGCTCAGCATAAGTTGCTTTACTACCCTACCACTACCCGCGAAACCTCGGCTAAAATGGGTCGTATCACTACAGCTTTAGAGGATGGAAGTTTATTTAAAAACTTTAAAATCACCAACTTTAATGCCACTAATGACCGCGCTATGGTCTGTGGATCTATGGGGTTAAACACTGACATGAAACGTATACTAGAAAATTATGGACTACGTGAGGGCTCTAATGCTGACCCAGGTGACTATGTAATTGAAAAGGCGTTTGTAGGTTAGCCTGGATCAACATGAAGACGTTTTACCAAACATGACCTTTTAAACCTAACCAAGAGACAGCGCGCGGTAAATTGGTTTAATAATCGGCCCATTTGATATAAAGATAATATGAATTTGGTAACCCGTCTGTTACACCCTAATTGTTGCAAAGAGTAAAGTTGTCTACAAATCAATTACGTGGACTGCGGATTATGAATGAAATGGTGTGTTTGGGTTCAAACACTGGAATTGCATTTACTCCCCTCTCTAACTTTATTAGTGCTGTTTTTAATTTATGTGCTGTGGTATTCTAGTTTAATAATTTAGGATGAGCAATGTCATCTCCCATTAGCAACTCCTAACGGGTTAAGGTTGAGGCAATGAAACTCTTTGCGAACCCTAAAGTCTGAGGAAAAATTATGATTAAATTTCGAAAACTAAAGCGTCATAATAATAGGAGTTTAACATTCACTGAACTTGGTTTTGGAACCGCTCCTCTTGGAAACCTCTACAAGAGCATCTCTGATGATGAGGCAACAAGAACTCTAGAATTAGCTTGGGACTATGGAGTACGATATTATGACACTGCTCCATTATATGGCTTGGGTTTAAGTGAGACTAGGCTAAACCGCTTTCTACGTGGGAAGCCTCGTGATGATTATTTGATTTCAAGTAAAGTTGGGAGAGTATTAAAGGTTTGCAGCCCAAAGGATCGAGACGGCATTGGGAAGTGGTTCGAGGTACCTGATCGAAATGAGCATTTCGATTATAGTTATGATGGTATTATGCGTTCAATCGAATTTTCTTTGGAACGACTCGGTTTGAGTAGATTAGATATTATTTACGCTCATGATCTGTGCATTTTTACTCATGGCTCGAAACAGGATTCTGATAGGCGAATAAATGAGTTTTTTCAAAATAAAGGCTATGAAGCGATGTTGTCGCTCCGAGATCAAGGTATTGTGTCTGCAATTGGCGTCGGGGTCAACGAATGGGAGGTTTGCCAGAATATGGCTGAACGAGGTGATTTTGATTTATTCCTTCTTGCTGGCCGGTATACGCTGTTAGAGCAGGATGCATTAAATAGTTTCTTACCTTTGTGTGAGGCTCGAAATATTGGTATAATAACAGGTGGTCCATATAATTCGGGTATCTTAGCTTCAGGGGCGATACCTGGGGCTTTTTATAATTATGATCCTGCTCCAGAGAAAATTATGAACAAGGTTAAGAAAATTGATAATATTTGTCGCGAATTTAAAGTTCCTCTTAAAACAGCTGCATTACAATTTCCTTTGATGCACCCAACTCATTTGGCAGTGATACCTGGTGGTCAAAGTGCTAGTGAAATGAAAAATAATTTAGAGTCAATAAATTTTGAAATTCCATTGGAGTTATGGGAAGCCTTGAAAGAAGCTAAATTGCTTCATCCTAAGGCTCCGACGTCTCGATTAAACTTGTAATTAGCAAAACTGGTAACGTTTTATCTTTGAAATTTTTTATACTCGTTCTGTATAGCTGGAAATAGTTTGTTTGTGCTTAAAATCATCTTGCGAGGTCAAGTAAGCATGTACTGAAAAGATAGACAAGACAAATGGTTGATTTGGCCGCTCAATTTAAGTTTGCTAATCTGTATCGAAAAAAAATCAGTTTAGCACAAGATTATAAGACTGCAGTAAACTTGTATACCTTTCGAGCTGAACACGGAAATGCAGTGCCACAATACAAACTTGGAATTATGTATAATTTTGGATTCGGTGTTATTGAAGATTACGAAACTTCATTGAAATGGCATATTCTGTCTGCCGAAAGGGAAAGACATTTGCTCATTAATAAATAGGGTGTTGAGACACTGATCCAAGCTTCTTCCGGCTATATAAAATATTTTGCTGGCATGGTTACAAGTATTGCAACCCTAGAAAACCTTACAAAGTAATTGAAGCAAAAGTCCCATACCCATTTTGGAAAAAGAAGTTTTTCCATCTTATAAGAAGAAAAGACTCTATTGGTTTAGTTCAGAAACAGTATATTTCCAAGACGAGTAACGAACTTATTTATTAGGAAATAAATATTGATAGGAATAATAAAATATCGATCAACCATTTCATAATTTGTTAGAATGAAGCTAAGGTAACGTGTCAATACTCAATCTAAAACCATCTTTGCAAAACAGAGAAATTATGTAAACTTGATTAAAATTTGAAAGGGTCAATCATGAGTGTAGCAAATGTAACAATGTTTGAGTTTGAAAATGAGGAATCCATCGATAAATTTGCTAGTTGGTATAAAGGGCACGGTAGTTATCCTGATAATGAAGTTTCTTTGTTTGTAAAAACTGGTGAAACGACGGCTATGGGCATATCAGTATACCCAACTGAAAAGGCAAGGAGTAGAGCCGACAAGCTTAGAGAGGAGAGTGCAGATACTTCATTAAAAAATATAGTGAAAGAAATTGTGCCTTTAAGTGGTGAAGTTCTTGTACATTTCCTACATGGAAAATTGCTAAATTAATTAGCATTTGCAGAGAAACAATGGAAGATAGTTGAGAATACGACAATAGATAAGGGTAACACATACTAAAATCGGGTATTACGCTAATAAAAATGTTTTTACTGAATTGCCTCAGAATAGTGTAAGTTTTTGAAAAAAATTCTGAATTATTGATATTATCAACTGTATTAGCCTTGTGTATTTTTCTTTATAAAATTGAACTTCATCAATATTATTTAAATCTTTTCTCCATTCTCTGTTTGTATTCTAAATGAAGTCACGATAACAAAAAAGGTATTGTGTAAATATCATAATTTTTGACTGCTTCATCTATTTTATTAAAGACTGATAAAACCAGTTTTTAAAAAGTATCTACGTCCGGCATAACCTTTTATAACAAATCACATTATATGTGTCATCTTGTCACTTTGTCTTACCTACTGAATTTTGTTACGCTTAAGTTATGATTTGTATTATATCAACCTTTTCAACCTTCTTGTTAGCGGTATATGGAGCAGTTGTTGCAGTAAAATGGTTAATTAAGACTTTTCAAAACAATCGCGAAAATATTTTGCGGATTGTTTACAATACTTATAATCTGCCGGAAACAACTTATCAAAAAATAAAGATAAATAATAATAGAAACTCTTGATAGATTTAAAAGCGACTTTAGGTTCAGACCTGTCTTAAATATTAAAATAAATTAATCCTATAAAGATTGTCGTTAACAAAGAGCAAATCGCAATAAAAATTAAAACCTTCATTGCGATTGAGTTTTGTTGACCATGCCATTCATTCGTCCTGTCGAACTTTTCGTGTATAAGCTTACTTGAAATTTCAAGTTGTCGAACTTGTTCAACCAAGATGTCTGCCTTTTCTTTTGTTGATTTTTTAATCACTTCTTTCTATCCCATTCTGTCTCTTTCTTTCCAGTGTAGATATTCTACTTCACCTTTACTAATGTCATCAACTGAAAACAGTCGGTGGTTTTGAACCCAAAAAGGATGCCCCTCAGTCAATCAACCAGGTATAGGGCACCATCATCATATCTAACCAACTATTTTGTAAGCATATTATGTGTTAACAAGGCGTGGTGTGAAAGATAATGAGAAATAAATATGTAGCAGAGCATGTGATGAAGCGTGATGATATGTTTTATTATGTGCGTCACATTCCAACAG
>PAHT02000007.1 GCA_002705045.2 Paracoccaceae bacterium
ACGTCGCCAGCACCACGGTTATCTCGCCAATTGGCGAACACTGGATACCATAAAAAAATAAGATCCTGTTCAAACTAATTTACCAATTGCCATCATAAGCATTATGATTAATTCAAATATGGTTGGATAAATCATGCTCTTTTATAATGTGCTAGTTAAGTCAGATGTATTTCTCAGCTATCTTGAAAAATAGATCCATGGGTTTTGACAATAATTGTCGCTAAAGTATTAAAAAAATGTTGTTGGATTTTCAATAATACGTTGAATACTTGCTAGTTCATAGGCTAGTTCGTTAAGTTTTATAGAAAAGGTAAAAGACGCTTGCTTGAAATCTTAACACACAACATCATTCCTGTTTTTGCTATTATGGTCCTGGGGTTTTTACTTGGTCGAATAAACTTTGTGTCAAACGGTGAGGCAACCACGCTTAACAGGATCGCTTTTTTAATTCTTCAACCAGCGTTAATTTTTCCCCTCGTAGCAAGCGCCAACTTTAACGAATTTCACTTTGAGGCAATAGCTCTATACGCTCTCGCCCAAGCGATTGTCTTTTTATTTTCATTACTGATTGGGGTTTTTATTTTCTCTTGCTCCTTTATTGAAGCGTGGCTTATTGCAATGGCCACTATTTTTGTTAACTCGCTTCTTTATATCTTTCCGATATCTCAACTAATCTATGGTCCAGATGGCAACCTTCCAATGACAGCCATTGTTGTCTGGGATGCAACCTTCACTTTCGCATTTTTTATTGTCACAACTGATTTATTAGCAAACAAAAGTATATCTTTTGCCCACTCATTCTTCAGGTTAGCAAAAAACCCAGTCTTACTAACAATTTGTATAGGTTTGTGTGCAAATGTTGGAGGAATTACAACCCCTAAGCCAGTATTAATTACTTTAAATTTTGTTGGAGTTAGTGCCGCACCCTTAACGCTATTTGCCCTTGGCGTAGTCCTATCAAATCATACAATCCGTTTAACGAGTAAAATTAGTACCTTCACAATTATCAAGTTGTTTGGTCTACCAGTTATCGTGATACTTCTATTACAAATTGGGGAAAGACCAAACCTCTGGAACAATATGCTTTTACTTAATTCGGCAGGACCGTCAGGCGCCATGGCTTTTGCGTTAGCTCTACTGTATAATACTAAAACCGATACAATTGCACCTGTTATAATTTGGACCTCTGTGCTGACGCTAATTTCATTGGCATGGTTAGCTTAAAAGAATCAAAAGGACTGTTTCCCATCAAATTTTCTTTCAAATTTCTCAAGCTAAAAAATGTGCCCACTCTATTCTGGAGTTCCCCAACGGCCTTAACATTTCGACCGTCCTGGGTATCAATTTTTTTTCTAATAATTGGCCTGATACTTTTTGGTCTCGGGGAAGCCTTGCTTATCGCCGCTGGTCTTGGAGTAAGTCCTTGGACGGTGCTCGCTCAGGGTATTACAAATATTACGGGTTGGACTATCGGATTTGCAACCTTCGTGACAAGCTTTTTGGTCCTCATTTGTTGGATTCCTTTGAAACAAACACCAGGTGTTGGAACTATTCTTAATGCAGTTATCATCGCCCTTGTCCTTGATTTTTTTCTACCCTTTATACCAACTTTTGATAAACCGCTTTTAAATTTTGTCGAAGCAATTATCGGAGTTCTTGTCACAGGCCTTGGCGGCGGTATTTATTTAATCGCAAATCTAGGTCCAGGTCCTAGGGACGGACTAATGACTGGTCTCCAAAAAGTAACTAACCTACCAATTGCCTGGGTGCGAAGCGGAATAGAGGTAACGGTTATAGCCCTCGGATGGGTATTAGGAGGAACGGTTGGGGTTGGAACGATATTATTTGCTTTAGGTATTGGACCTTCAGTTGCGGCTAGCATGTACACTCTAAGCACGTTGTACAAAGCACAACCTGGCTATTAAGAAAGTATTCTGATTTTTTTTCCTATTGTCTATCATTATAAAAGTACTACTTAACCAAGTATTAATAGTAGAGCTACCGACAGTCACAGTCGTAAGTCAACGCGACGCATCTATGATTTGCTATAATTGATTTATATTAATGTTCTGCGCAGCAACGGTTTGTATGATATAAATATTAAACTGAAAATTCTTGAGGTAAAAATGAGTCCTTCAAACTGGATTGATCACATGGCACCGTCTAGCGGTCCACCACCCAAGACCGTGGGTAAATTTTTTCATTGGGGACTAAGAGGTAGTTTGAAAATCTTATCTGTCTCCGCTTTGACATCGATATTGACTGGTGTGGTCGAAGTTTCCGCGGTCCTAATGCTCGGCTTGTGCATTGATGCTGCTCTAGCTTCTTCGCCAGAAAACCCATTAGGTGACGAAATATGGCTATTTGCTGCTGGGTTATTATTTTTTTTGGTTCTTAGGCCACTAATTTTTGGTGCATTTTCTTACATGCAAACTGTTGTTGTCACTCCAAATGTTTTTAATCTTGTACTTTCTCGTCTTCATCGGTGGACATTAGGTCATTCGGTTCAGTTTTTTGATGATGATTTTGCAGGCAGAATCGCACAAAAAGAAATGCAGACAGCACGAGCCGTCACGGACGTCGTCGTTGAAGTACTTCACACCGTGTTGTTTGCCTTGGCCTCCGTGGTGGGTGCAACGCTACTTTTAACTGCGATCAATCCAACGTTAGCAGTAGGTCTAAGCGTTTGGCTTGCTTTTTATATTTCAATGATAAAATACTTTATGCCGTTAATTCGTAAGCGCTCAGGTGCAAGGGCCAGCGCCAGGGCAATGGTTACCGGACAAATCGTAGATACGGTAACAAATATTAAGACGGTAAAATTGTTTGCACACGATGACCATGAAGACCGGGCCGCATTATCAGCGATGAGTACATTTCGAAAATACTCGCTAGATTATGGAGTTATAGCAGCATGGTTTAGGTTCTGTTTGAACGGTTTAGCTGGGATTTTGCCAGTCATAATGGTTGGCGGTAGTTTATGGTTTTGGAATACTGGCAATGTCAGTGCTGGTGATATTGCTGCTGCAGGAGCGATATCATTACGACTATCTCAAATGACTGGATGGGTCAGCTATACTTTAATGACATTGTATACGAACTTAGGTGAGGTAGAGGATGGGATGAAAACATTATCTCCTCCGCATACGCTTACTGATAGGCCAACGGCAAAACCATTAAATGTTAGTTCTGGAAAAATTGAATTTAACAAAATTCGCTTTACCTACGGCCGGGATGCAGGAGCAATAAATGATATTTCGCTAGTAATTAAATCTGGAGAAAAAGTTGGAGTAGTAGGTGCATCAGGTGCTGGAAAATCAACTTTAGTATCTTTATTACTTCGTCTTTATGATACCGAACAAGGAACCGTAAGCATAGATGATCAAGATGTACGGAGAGTAACTCAAGAAAGCCTGAGACGACAAATAGGCATGGTTACACAGGAAACAGCATTATTTAATCGTTCCGCTAGAGATAATATTCTCTACGGAAGGGCAGATGCCACCGAAGAAGCTCTGACCGATGCCGCAAAACAAGCAGAAGCACATGAATTTATTCTGCAGCTTCAGGATCATAAGGGACGGATGGGTTATGAAGCCCATCTCGGAGAGCAAGGTGTGAAATTATCAGGAGGCCAACGTCAACGGATTGCCTTAGCAAGGGCTATTTTAAAAAATGCTCCTATTTTGGTACTGGATGAAGCAACTAGTGCGCTGGACAGTGAAGTTGAGGCTTCCATACAGACTGCACTTGAGCGAGTTATGGAGGGGAAAACGGTTTTGGCTATTGCGCATCGCCTCTCTACCCTCAATAAGATGGATAGGATTATTGTGATGGATCACGGTCATATTGTTGAAGTAGGAACTCACAAAGAATTACTTAAATTGAGTGGTCTCTACGCCCGCTATTGGCAACGACAGTCTGGGGGGTTCATCGTGACTCAACAAGCGGCGGAGTAGAGTTTATTTAATCGGCTGAGAGTCCCAACAAGTCATCGAAACCCAAATTGTTTCAACGTCACCCTTTAACGAATCGATGGTCAATGTGCCATAAAACATTTTTCCTTCATACTTGATGTATGAACGCGGACGGTAGTTTCCACCTGAGATTTCAATCTCATCAAACTCGTGCAATATTTCTCCATTAGCCCAAACTTCTTCGCACGCATCTTTACTTATTTGTTTCCCAAAAACCTGCGTGACGGAGAATATGATAATTAGAGAGCCGTAAATATATTTCATTTCTTTTAATCGTCCCCTCTCATATAATAATAGGATCGAAACTAACATTTTAATAGTAAGAAAGTTAATCATGAATTTATCAGAGGTTATTTACGCCAATTAGATGAAAAACTCACACAACAATTAAGGCACCAAGAAGCACAAATTGATTTGCTAAAGATACAGATCGAGCTACTCCGAGCAATAGACAAAACTAATAAAGATATGGAGNCNTATATCAAGGAAACAACCCAAAATTAAACAAATTTTTAAATAGGATTTTTTGAATCGTCCTTTTGAAGGCAGGTTTGAACCATTAACTTTCAAGTGATCTCCTTGCGGATTGTAAGGAAAATTATCAAAATTATAGTTAGACTTATCNTTACTAAAACACTTCGGCTAATTTGCAATTGTCTTAAAACGGGCTTCCCTAAATGCTATAAAATTTGAAATTAATAGTGAGAGCAGTACAATAAAACCACCAAATAGAGCCCATTGACCCGGATCTTCGCCTATAACCACCCATACAAGTAATGGAGCGAGGACTGATTCTAATAAAATAAGCAAGGCAACTTCCGGCGCACTTATAAATCTCGGACCAATCGCTAANAAACAAGTTCCCAGCGCTATACATAAACCGTGTCCAAGATAAAAAGGCCAATTTAACGAAAAGCTTGTGAATGGATCTGTGAACAAAGACATGGCGAATGCAGCACCAACATACCCTACTGGAATTGCAGGAATTAGGGAAAAAGACTTAAGTTTTCTAATAGCCGTTAATGCAGCGGCATAAGCTATTGATACATAGATAGCCCAAATATCTCCTCTCCATGAAGCTATTTCAGAGCGCATTGATCCAAAGGCTATACATGCTAANCCTAGTATAACAAATGCAGTGGTTATCAGCGTCCTAAAATGAATATGTTCTTTTAAAAAAATATAACTAAATATAGCCGAGAAAATGGGCATGGAAGCTAAAATAAATACAACATTGGCAACACTTGTTTTTGACACGGCAAAAACAAATGCTGGAGCAGTTGAACCGATAAGCATAGTGTAGAGCCACCCTAACCAGCCCATTATGAATATATTTTTAAAGCTTTTCCAGCCACCAGAGATGAGCAACCCAAAAAAAACTAATATCCCAGAAGCAGCACTCCGCCAAAAAGCAGTTGCCAATGGATCAACTGAGATCAACCTAACAAACAAAGAGTCTGGAACCACAAGAATGACCCCAAAAAAAGTTATGAGCAGTCCTTTTGTTTGNTCTGTCAGTACCACGACTTAAGTGCTTTCAAACTAATGAAAATATAAAATTGTAAATATTTGAGCTTAACTTTCACTTGAAGTAAAGATATCAAAAGGTTTCTACCCAAGGCCTCAATTCAACCTCCCAAGACCACGAACTTCTACCCTGTCTATGAAATTGAAGGTATGTTTCGGCAATTGAGTCTGCACTAAGGCAGTCGTCATTTCCATTTTGAGGCAAAGACGTTATCCTACCATCAATAACAAAATGACCGACGTGAATATTTTTTGGATGCAGTTCTCGAGCAAGAGCTTGTGCCAANCCTCTTAGTCCAAATTTGCCCATTGCGAAAACAGATGAATTAGCAAAACCTTTTACGCCTGCNGAGGCACCAGTAAAAAAGATACTACCATGGCCCTGTTCAAGCATGCGTTGTGATGCTTGTTGAGCCACCAAAAAGGCTCCAAAACTCGTAATTTCTAAAGCTTTTTTAGTTTGTTGAATATCTAATTCGTGNATTGGACCGCGAACACGTGCCGACGGNTTGTAAACTACAAGGTCTAAGGAGCGACCAAACCCATCTTGTTGTTCGAAGAGTTCCTTGACTTGTTCCGGTTCACTGGCATCGCAGGCAAAAACTGCAGCNTCGGTTTCCTCCGCAATCTGTTTAATCTTTTCAATATTCCGAGCCACCAACGTAACATGCATCCCAGCATCAAAGCACTTTCGCGCAATTGAAGCACTTAGACCAGCCCCGACACCCACAATTAATACCGACTCAGCCATTTTTTTCCTGACATAACATGCTGTTATATTATTGTTTATCCGTCGAACTCAAGGAACACAAGACCATTCTATTGCACCTTTCCTGAGCAACCGATTGGGCGATTCTAACAAAATAAAAATTGGAGCATTAGCAAAATTGCCCCAATTTTTATTTATTTCAGTTAAGCAGCTCGTGGAGCTATTTTCTTTGGCTTTGCATTAATTGCNATTTTACGAGGTAAATCTGCCTCTGGTATATTCTTGTATAATTTAACGACGAGCAATCCATTCTCAAATGAAGCATTATCCACTTCAACGTTCTCAGCTAGCCTAAATTGTTTTGTAAATGCCCTGGTCGCAATACCCTTGTGTANATAATTTCTATTTTCGAGAGATTCTTCGTTAACGGTTGAAATTGTTAAAACACTTTGTTCTAATTCGATGCTCAATTGAGCTTCTTTAAAACCGGCNAACGCTATNGTAATCTCATAGGACAGGTCTCCCGTTTTTTCAATATTATAGGCAGGGTAAGAATTTTCTTTAAAGTTTGAAACTTTCTCCAATTCAGCAAAGAGGCTATCAAAACCTACGAAAGAACGAAAATTAGGGGTGGTAATAAAAGTCATCTTAAGTCTCCTTTTTAAAGCGAGTGGTCGATTTATGATCGATGATAGACCCATAAATCGGTTTATGATTGAGTGTGACCCGTCATGGCATCACACCTAGGATGTGGTTATTATATTCTAAATTACAAGCTTAAATTAAATAACAAGTTAAAAAATTATTAAGTTCACAAATTATTTTCAGAAAAACAAACTTTTTGAGATGACTAACAAATAAATTTTAAATAGCGATAAGAATGCATATTCCGACTACTAATTGGCAACCAAACCCGACTAAGAAAGCCAGTGTCCGCATTAGAGGAATGGCAAGAACATGCATTATATAGTGAACCAGTCGAGCCAGAAAATAAACTAATGAAGCAATTCTTGTCCATTCATTACCAATGTCCAATAGCACGACCAATAAAACTAGTGGAGTAAATATTATCAAATTTTCAACAGCATTATTGTGAGCTGACTTCGACCTATTAGCCCATTCAGCATAATGTGCAGTCGCATTATCAGGATATAAAAAAGCCATCTTTGGTCCAGCTGAAACGATGGAATTCACAATCTGGGGGATCCAAAATAAAGCAGTGATAATGACTGTCAGNACAAGCCAAAAGATCTCAGGAGAGTTAGCGGTAATCATTTTTTTCCTTCCATAATTAATAAATTTAAGAAACAAATATTGCACATCTTTTCTGCNTTAGTTCTACTCATAGTAAAATATTTTGCAATATTAACATTNCNTNCTNTTGCCAAAATCTGTCTGATAAAAAAGTTGTACCTTTAAAAAAAATTTTTAAGTAGCTTACTGAATAAATATTCACAAGTTGGATAACTTTAGCTACTTGCTGTATACTTAAATAAACTTAATTACATATTAAAAACAACAAAATTAAAAGGTATGAGAAACGTGCTAAGTTTAATGAAACTTTATGCTGTCGAAATATTATCTATTGTGATGGGACTTTGGTTATTTTGGATCATAATAATTTACGCNGCCTATATTAGAAGATTAAAAAAAAAAGACGTGCAAGACCGCTCCGTGTCATGGCAAGAACAGAATTTACAAGAAGCTAGGAGTCAACGAGAGCGGGTTTACACAATTGCGGTCACATTTCCATCGTATTTTATCTTTTGGGTGGTCGTCGCAATTTGGGGTCTTTCATATCTCATAGATAGTTTTTAAACCGATATCGTTGTTTTTACAGAAAAGTGACGATAATATTAACAAAAATTTTTACCTATCAAAATTTGCTAATTAGGAAATTAAAGTGACTGTAACTAGCAGCCAATTAATTTTATATTCTGGAGCTCTAATGGTNTTATTTTTAACACCAGGACCTGTTTGGGTTGCTATTATTGCTCGTACAGTCTCAGGCGGTCATAAATCAGGACTAGCACTTGTTCTTGGAGTTTTATTGGGTGACTTCTTGTGGCCATTCATTGTTTACGGCGGATTAGGTATTCTAACTTCTTTGTATCNAGATATTTTTGTTNTCCTACGTTATGCNGCCGCCTTACTTTTAATNTTAATGGGAACTCAAACNNTCTTTTCGTATGGAGCTGAATTTCACGCTAATGACAAANTGACAAAAAATGGTTTTTCTGCAGGAGTTTCAGCGGGATTACTCACCGTGACCGCCAATCCAAAAGCTGCATTGTTTTATTGCACTTTGTTACCGAGTTTTTTTAATATGAATAAAATTACNATGGCAGATTTAATATTAATTTCCAGTGTTTCATGCATCACACCAGCAATTGGCAACATTTTAATATTATATTTTCTATTAAAAGTTAAATCATTTTTGTCTTCTACTATATCGATTCGTATCACAAATATTGTTGCTGGATTAATATTAATCATGGTGGGTTTTCTAATTGCAATTGTATAAAAATCAATTACCAAGAGCTNATNACATAAAAAAATAAATGTGCCCTTTTATAAGTTTAGTAAATGAACTAATCTTTCACTTTATCACAGTAAGGAAAGGAAAATTTAAATGCGATTAAAAAAAGGCGACGTCATAGACAATTTAAGCTTACCATCGATAAGCGGAGATCATTTTGATATCAAAGAGCTCCCCAGGAAAAAGATTTTACTCACGTTCTACAGATTTGCAACTTGCCCTTTTTGTAACTTANGAATCTATGAAATCAACCAACGCTTTTCAGAGTTGGAGAATAACTTACACATAATTGCTGTTTTTGATGCTCCTCTCAACTTTCTTATGCAAACCATGAGGAAACATGACACNCCTTTTACAATCCTTGCAGATGAAGATTTTAAATATTTTACAAAATATGAAGTAGAACAATCATTTTGGAAATTTTTAATTGGAACAACAACTCNTTTCTTTAGATTCTGTAGAGCCCTTTCAAAAGGCTTCATTCCCATCATAATGAAAGGTTCAATGACNACNGTGCCAGTAGATATCCTTATTAATGCTGATAGAACGATCGAGAAAGCATATTACGGTAAGACNACTGCTGANCACCTNAGTTTTGATGAACTAAAAGATTTTTCTTTGAAAAAATCCTAAAAAAGCCTCTTTTAGTGTGTAGCGATTACTTGCCTAACTATTGAATTTTTTNAGGTTACAGGAAATCAAAAATTTAACCAAACGAAATTTATTTAAAATTATGTACTCAATATTATCTAAGCCAACTTGGAGGCGCTGAACTCAAACGGCCAGTAACGGCAACCTTGGCACAATCCTCCAAGCTTCCAAAACGAAAATTCCTTCCCGTCANGGCCTTACCATAGTGGGCATATTTTCCAGAATTAGTAATGACTACTTCAGTTTCAACTGGAAATATTGGTTCAGTTATCGAACACCAGCAAATATCTGGAATAATTTGCACATCTGATTTTTTCAATTTTTGCAAAACACCATTTTCAGTGATTTGATTTAAGGTCTTCCTACCCACTGTAATTATTGTCTTTGTTTCATTTGTACATTTTTTACCATCCATTAAGTCCGCAAANTTTTTACACTCCGACGACGATGCGTGAGGGCTTCCAATTGCCACTAAGTCAATTATTTTTGATCCNCAATTAAAATTTTCCCAAAGAGTTTTTAGCTCTTTAAGCGTAATCTTAAATTTATCCAAATACGGGGGCAGCTTAAACGAATCATCGTAAGTNTGTCCGTTTATATAAAACATAGCNGCAGATGAAGTAGTACCAAAAGAAGCCGAGAATGCCTTTAAATCGTCTTGACTTGGTTGAACAGACTCTAAACCGACTATTATTGGAATCNCATTCGGCGACTTGGTTCCTGCAAGCCATCCTAACATTGGCCAGAGAGAATCCTGAAAATGAGCGGGCAATGTTATCTCAATTCTACAGGTAGGAAGACGATTTTTTGCTAAATACATCCCCGCCTTAGGTGCGCGCCCCGTGCAGGCAATAAACAAATCAAGATAATCAGGATGCTTTTCAGTCCAAGCGCCAAGGACTGAATTTGCAAATACAACTGCGTTCGATTCAGACCAACCAATAACCTCACCCTTTTCAGGAGGATCATTTAATAGATATGGTGCGCATGTAAAAGTNGGTTTGGCACCCATCTTAACATAAGCGTCGGCTAATCGACTTGCCTTAAGTCCGAATTCAACTGGCTGCCCTTGCAATTGCCAATTCTCTCTATCTACGGAAATGGAATTAATGGTNGTTGGAATGCATATCNCGGCCCCCATTGCATACATCTTTTCAGCGAAATCAAGATTTGCATTATGAGCTAGAATGCTTCCATCAATATGAGCACGCTTAACATCAATAAGCTCNTCGGCGTCCTGAATGGTAGCCATTAAACTAATAACTTCCATGGCGACTTTTTTTGCTGGTCCCTCGTTGCCGTCTAGCATTTGAAGGTCATTCTTAGTAAGCTTTAGATTGTCAATATTGGGTAAAGACAGTGAAACTCTTTTTTGTGAATAAACTAGGGTTAAATCTTTTATCTCGGCTTCTTTTTCAAGTGACAAAGCACTATATAATCGTCGCTCGAGTCGAATGATTGGGATAGGGCAGTCAAAAAGTCGATCTGAAATTATGGCACCTAGCGTGAGTATCGACTCTGGTTCACAAAAAATTAACGCTGCTGGTGCAAGGCCTTTAAGAGCAAGTTGAAGCAGAACCCCACTCCCACTGCATGACCCTCTCGAGCTTGACATCATTACGATCTTCCCAGAAACAATGTCACCATAATTTGGATGATGAACGTCAATTATTCTGGCAGTATCCGGATCAACACCACCCCAAAAACTAAGTCCTTCTTCACATACAAGAATCTGACCTTTGGCATCTGCATTTATGAATAGTGTAGCGGCTGTGTTTTCATTATCTCTCATGTCATCCATATTTAAACCGAATATTACAACAATTTCCACTCAAGTTTTTTGTGCTAGATAATCGCAGAAATTTTTCATGTGCTCTTTTAAGGCCATATATAAATTTCACAAGTTTTTGATAAAATAACTCATATGAAATTTAGACTGCTCAGGGCGACGCAAACCGTGGCCAACCGGACAGGACCGTCTCACCAAGCAACCAGTGGAACAACTATCTTCTTCAGACTTAACTACAAAGTCTCTGCAGCTGTTATCATCATAATTTGAAACAGTAAGAGCGTCTACCGGACAAGCCCTTATACAAGGTCTATCACAATTGTCACATGGCGGGTCATCCTTTTGGAAATTCAATCCACTTATTGTATCTTGAAATCCAATTGCTCCTCNAAATGAAACGAACAATCCAACTCGTTTATGAACCAAAAAATTGATTGGAGATTGAAAAGACTCTCCTGATCTCAAAGCCCAACTATAAAATGGCCAATAAGGTGGCCCATCAAAAGGAAAAAACACCTTAGCATTTAATTCGGCAGAGATAGAGCTAAGTACCCTCTTCGTCCATCGATCAAGTGGATCAGGTAAATCATCAAGTCTTTCTGGGCTACGAGAAAATTCATCCCAAAAGTTTGGTTCGTTAGGGCCTAACAAAACGAGAGACTTAACTTCAGTTTTTTTAATTTCATCAGGCACCAAATTTAGAAAACCTAAATTTTGAAGGTTATTCCTTTTTACCAATCGATTTAATTTTNGCAAATTATCGAGCATGTGTATCTCAACCAGTATTAATTTTTCCGTCGCCTTGAAACTATATACGTTTACATATTAAAAATTGTCTGTGAAGATAGTTTTATGGATAAAGGTTTGCTTATACTTTTATTGGATGGCGGCGGTTTTCTAATTCTAATTGGATATCTTTATTGGACATCCAAACGTAGTAATAAGTGAGTAAAATGAAAAATTGGGAAGCTGAATACAAAGTTGATTTCCATATTTTCACGCTTACTGATGGAAAAAAAGAAATTGAATATANTTCGCTTATTATCGAAGGGACNTCAACTGAAAATGTTGAACAACTTATCAAAGCCCAATTTGCTAATATTGCCGGGTTTACGATAGACAAAATTACAAAGATTTGGGAATACTAAGTGTTACAGGAAAATGAGATAGATAGGCTCAAATCATATAATTGACAAATCACTGAAAAGCTACGGAATCACCATCATCTTGAAGAGGACAATAAGATAATAAACTATTTCCGTGGCCTGGTTGACTTCCAATACATGTATCCAACAAACACGAGAATAACGCTGACCTCAATCAACATGTAGATGTCAGCTCTACTCATTTGCGGTCAAATTCATTTAGTTGACACTGTGGAACAACAATACACTTTTTTACCGAATTTTTAGGCCAACACCAAACGGATAAGAATGGTAATCTATTCGTCTTAATTGCATGCACNCGAAACGGCTCATTATAAATTATACTTCCAGAATCTTTTTCCTGCCATGGTGTTTTTTCAAAGCGCCATTCAGTGCCCTTTGTTAAATTTAAATACAACTCAGGGGCTTCATGTTTATGATCCNGATAAAATATGTTAGGTTCTAATAAAAATAATCCTAATCTTAATTCATCTGATTTAAAAGCACCATGCTTTGACCCAATGAATTCTGTATGCATATTACCATTTAAGTATTGCTGTCCAATTCCAGAGTCTTTTTCATAAAACAAACCAGAATCAATATTCCATTGGATCTCTGAATAAGCNTCCCAAATACACTCCCTGATATTTTTCAAANCGGCNTCTGACATTGTTGATAATGCCTCTTTAAGTGCTCTTTCTTTTGGAATTTTTTTTACTTTGGGACTNACNAAATCTTCGTTCCGAAGGGAAACAGACTTTAACTGNTCCACTACAGCTCTTTCAGACGCATTTGTTACATTCTGATCAAAAAACTTTATTATTTCAACCACAAGTTTTTGAAGTAATATCATTAAAGCACTTACACGAATTTAGNATTATTCTCACTTTGAAGCCGTCATAGCTCTCTACACTATAAAAAAAAAACATACGAAAAATCAATTAAAATCAAATAAAATAACGCCGCGATGAGTAGACATTTTTACAGGTAACCTATCTGTTTCTGCCAATTTTTGGTTCAAAATTTCTTGGCATTTAATGAAAGCCTTTTCATCAAGATATTCCCAATTAAAAGACAATTTAAATGATGAAGCTTTGTTCCATATTTGACTGACGGTTAACCGATGCAAACCGTTTGCCTTCATCTTCTCTATAGTTTCTCTGAGAGCATTCTCAGTCCTATAAATGGAAAGCTCCATATGCGCTTTTGATTGATACTCAACTATATTTGTTGAAACAAGTTTGGGGGTCATAATAATCTCCTGAAATTAATAAGACTTACTGAATTTAATCAGTTGTTTGAGTTCAAAATAAGGTACCATTACCTTATTATAAAACGGTATTAGAGTATGTTCTAAAACACTTAGATTATAACTCTCAAGAATTAAAAACACCGTAAAACTCTATCAATCATTGAAATAATACTTTTGTATTCAAATAAAATCTATTTAAGCTAGAGTAAATCCAAAAGAATTTTACTCGCACCATATGAGCAATTAAAAATAATGTTGCATAGTGGACAAAACATGGCTCACTATTACAAAGACGGTTCTATTCGTTGGAACAAAACGAAGTGAAACTAATCAGACTGAATTTTAAATTATATAGAAAGAGAATTAGTAACAAACCCTTACCAAATTGAGAAATAATTTTGATTGATATCCTTGCTATTACCACTCCTTTTTTTATTATCATTTTTATAGGTAGCTTCTCATGCAAAATGGGTTGGTTTACTCAAGAACACGGGCAAACATTAGCTCGTTTCGCTTTTTTTGTTGTTCTTCCACCCTTTATGTTTCTTTCGATTACTAGTAGCCCTATAACTGCCTCAATTAACGTTTCGTTTGTTTTTCAATATGAGATTTCAACAATTATCATTTTCTTTACCGCATTTATCATAGCACGAAAATTTTTTTCCCTTTCAAATTCTGACCCTGCTATGTTCGCTTTAAACGCTTCATATCCAAATTATGGATATATTGGGATCCCACTGTGCATCCTTGCGTTTGGACACAAAGCAGCGATACCAATGGCCTTAATATTGGTGGCAGATACCGTAGTTCTATTAACTTTAACTGCTGTATCAGAAGCTCAATCAAATTCTAGCTCTCTTCAAAGGTCGTTAAAAAATGTGGCTCTTTCAATGGGTCGCAATCCACTGTTATTGTCGGTATTGCTTGGCTTTTCTGCGTTAACTTTCGGTATAACTCTTCCCAAAACCCCAATTCTTTTATTGGAAATATTAGCAGGGGCTGCAGCGCCAACCGCACTTTTTGCCCTCGGAGTAACCTTAATTGGACAATCAATTTCATCAGTAAAAAATGAATTAGGATTACTCATTGTTCTCAAATTAGCGATTCACCCAATTTTAACGGCACTCATTTTCCTGTCATGGTCAATGATTGGTTTTAGTAAATTAGATGTTGTTTGGATTAAAGTAGCTATTTTGTTTTCATGTCTACCAATAGCTGCAAATGTTTTTGCTTTATCTCAATTTTATAAAGCGTATAGTGGAATTAGCGCTGCGGCAATAATGGGATCTACTATAATCGCCAGTATTACAGTTCCATTAACATTATTTTTTTTAAAAAACTTAGGATAGATAAGGTGATTGAATCAAAATTCGGGCATAGAGATTCTAAGGGAAATTATAAGCCAAACAAGCGTATCAGTTACCCACCCGTGTTTGTTTGGCCTGTGAAACCACTTGCGGCGATTAAGTGGTTAGTTTCAATTCCTGGTTATTTTTTTCCTTGGAATTCAATATATGTTGGTATTGGTCTAGTTGTTTGGTTCTTCCTGTCTCCCTCTTTCGAAGATTATGCTACTCCAGACTTTAAACTTGTCCTATTCACATTTTCTCGAAATAGTTTACTGGTGTTACTCTATTTTGGAATTTTTCACTACCGCTTATATGTCCAGCGCGTGCAAAATGCTGACTTTAAATTCAATCCTCGGTGGCCTTCAAAAAATGCCAAGCAATTCATGTTTGGCAACCAAAATATTGATAATATTATTCTTACTTTTGGAAGTGGAGTGACGATCTGGACAATATTCGAAATAGGGATTTTATGTTTTGCAGCAAAAAATTCTTTCAATATAATTAACGTTAAGCAGGACCTTTTTTACTTCATTGCGATGATTTTTCTAATCCATTTATGGCGTGATCTTCATTTTTATTTAATACACCGCCTACTTCATTTTAAACCATTGTATTCACTGGCCCATAGAATCCATCATAAAAATACTAACCCAGGACCTTGGTCCGGCTTGGCAATGCATCCAATAGAACATTTATTTTATTTTTCTTGTGCACTTTTATACCTTTTTTTCCCATTTCACCCAGCTTTCATAATTATCACTTTAGTCCATGCTGGCTTAAGCCCCGCACCTGGGCATGTGGGATTTGAACGAATAAAACTAGCTGATGAAAAAAGTTTTGATGCTGACAGTTACGCCCATTATTTGCACCACAAGTATTTTGAATGTAATTATGCGGATGGAATACTGCCGTTGGACCGTTGGTTTGGGACGTTACATGATGGTAGTGATGAATCGCAATATCGACTTAGTGAGCGATTAAAAAAAAGAAATCGGCGAAAAATACACACTTAATAACTGCACCAATAATACGAATGACATTTTCAAAATAAAATATGATAAGAAAATTTTTTAAATTGAGACATTTTTTCGCACCTACTTTACTTCATTTAACGCAACACTATTTCCCTAACACAATCGCAAAAAAGGAGAAATGAAATGAAACTCGCAAG
>PAHT02000069.1 GCA_002705045.2 Paracoccaceae bacterium
TATTGGTAAGCTGGATAAAGCTTGTGATCGCTTAGCCAATTTGATGAAAATCTCTGTTGATCCGTCAAATAGAGCAAGTGCTGCAAATCTTGCTAGACATTGTGGACAATATGACGTCGCACTGAACATATTTAAAAATATTTATCAGGTGGCTCCTCATTTCAGTCTTTGGTTTAAAAAGGATTATGCATGGACTTATTTGATGACTGCGTTCGAAAAAACGTCTTACGACACTACCGATGCAAAATTATACCTAGAGTCGCAGCTTGCCGCAAATTATTCTGAGCCTGGAATTAATGAAATGTGGTTAGCCATGTTGGCATACCTATACTATAGAGATGGTAAAAGCGATAAGGCTCGGCGGCAAATAGAGCTTCAAGCCAAGTTGGAGAATCCAATAGATGTTCTTTGGAAAAATCAATATCCGAACATTTTAAATGAGAATTCAGATTTCAAAGATGATTTTTTTAAATCATTACAGGTCTTGGGATTAGTTCTTTAAATTTTTCACTCATAAAGTTTTTAATTTATAAAATATTGTAAATCTTTTTTAAAAAATATTATTTTGCTAATGAAAGCAGTATTTTATAATTCTGGATATGTGTAACTATTAAAAATTTAAACTTTGAAAAACGTGCTTTAGAAAGTGGTAGAGTTTATGATGCTTAAATTAAAAATGTTTTTTCTTATCTCGTTTTTTTCAGTTCATATATGTACTGCGGCTTCAGTTATTCAAGGCACATCAGGTAGTTTAATGCGAGCAAGAGTTGTTGCTGATTTCAATGAGCCTTGGGCCATGACTTTTATAAACGAAAAGGAATTACTTGTTACATCTAAGACAGGTAAACTTTGGGTTGTATCGGTTGAAGGTAATAAATCTGAAGTTTCAGGCGTACCAAAGGTCGCATACGGCGGGCAAGGTGGTTTAGGGGACGTAATTCTTCATCCCAATTTTAAGGAAAATCAGCTTATTTACTTTTCGTACATTAAATTTGATGATGCTTCTCGCGCGCTAAGAGGGGCTGTCGTTGCAAGTGCACTCTTTGAAAATTCGCCCGTTCCAAGACTAAAAAATATTGAATTGATTTGGGAACAGAGTCCAAAATTATCAAGTCTTGGACATTATTCTCATAGGTTGGTTTTTGGACCAGTAGAGTCTAAGCACCATGGAAAATTATTTATTACTTCGGGAGACCGGCAAGATAAGGCGGCAGCGCAAGATTTGAAAAGCTCATTGGGAAAAGTAATTCGTATAAATCATGATGGTACGGTTCCCAATGATAACCCGTTTCAAGAATACGGAGAGTTAGCCAAAAGCTTTTGGACCTTGGGGCATCGCAATGCACTTGGAATTGCTTTTGACAGTCAAGGGAACCTTTGGGCCCACGAAATGGGACCGAAGCATGGAGATGAATTGAATTTAATTGAAGCCGGCAAAAATTATGGATGGCCATTAGTTTCGGAAGGTAGCCATTATAACGGAGAAGAAATTCCGAGTCATTCTTCTCAGCCTAGATTTAGGGGACCAATTTTATCTTGGGTACCAACAATTGCTCCGTCCAGTCTCATATTTTACGCTGGGAAAAAATTCCGTAATTGGAATGGGAGTGCTTTTATTGGAGGTCTAAAAAGTAGGGCACTAATTAGATTGGGTTTTGCTGACAAAAATTCTTTTGAACTTGAACGATTTGAATGGGGAAGGCGCGTGCGTGAGGTTGAACTTGGTTCTGATGGATCTATCTGGGTCCTCGAGGATCCACCACTTGGAAGACTTATTCAATTCAACCCTGTCAAATAATAACTTTTTTATTCTAAATCTATTTGGAATAAAGCGTTTTGAATTAAGTATGGGTTTAATAGCAATTTTTATCAATGAAATTTTCGGCACACTCAAAAATATACTTTTTTCTAGTTTGGTCCATATTATGTAGGGTTTTTTCTGCGAAAGGCATCCTGGCGTTTTTTTTTATTGTCTCGATATTTTTTTCTATAAACCTCCAATAAAGACCATCTACAGTATCACACCACTCACCTTTTTTATAATTACTCATTTTTAGAATATAGTTTGATCCGCAGATATACGGTTTGGTGGAGAATATACCGCCATCTGCAAACGTACCCATTCCAAAAACATTCGGTGTCATCACCCATTCTGACGAATCCAGATACATTTCCATAAACCAACTGTAAACATTCTGAGGAGCAACCTCACTGAGTGTCATAATATTTGCAATAATCATAAGTCGATTAATGTGATGGGTGTAGCCAAACTTCTCTGAATATTTTATTGCATCATCGAGCGGTAGGATACCAGTCTCACCGCTATACCAGTTTTTTTTAAGAGCTTTAGAAAAACCGAAGTAATTATTGCTGAATTGTTTGTCTGAATAGTTCTGATAGATACCTCTCATAAATTCTCTCCATCCAATAATTTGCCGCAAAAAACCTTCAATAGAGTTCAAAGGGATCTTTCCTGAGTCAATTATAGATAATATCTTCTCTATAATATCTTTTGGCGTAAGGAGCCCCATATTTAGCGAAGGACTTATTCCAGAATGAAATAAAAAATTATTATTATTCAATATTGCATCTTCATATGTCCCAAAGTTCTTGAATTTATTTTCAAGAAAATTATTGAGACTGTTTAAAGCCTCTGCTCGTGTGAGTGGCATCCACGTATCTGTCACTTGACCAGGATGAGCGCCAAAAATGCTCTCAACTTTAGACTTTAAATTAGTTAAATATTTTGATGTTTTAGGTTGATATTGTTGTGGTATTGGTAATCCCTTAGGTATCTTCCGCCTATTTTCATCGTCAAAAGACCACTTGCCTCCAACTGGTCTTAGATCTTTGTCTATTAAAAGATTTAATTCCTTCCTAACTTTTTTGTAGAACGATCCCATTTGCAATTTTTTTGATTTTTGTACATAAGATTTAAATTCCGAACGGCTTACTAAAAACATAGGTGAAGATTGAAATTCAAGAGGTATTCTCTCTTTCTCTGCAAATTGAATAAGGCGATTTTCAAACTCTTTATCTTCAATTTCAAACATTTTAATTGAAGTAATTTGTTTTTTAATAATTATTTTTTTTAACTTGTACTCAAAAGATTGTTTAAAATCTGGGTGATCAATGTCCTGGTATTGAATGTCATATCCTTTGCCTATAAGTTCGTCACGTTTTTCTCGCATAGCAGCAAGGAACATAAGAATTTTTAGCTTATGATGTTTCTCATAAGTACAGAGATGGAAGTCCTCAGCCATAAAAATTGTTGTTGGTTGTATGTTTGCAATTTCTAAATTTGGGAAAAGTTGATTTCCCAGAAGAATCAGTAGCGTGTGTGGTACCATAAGTAGTATCTCGACCTTCAGTTAAAATTTTGCATAATTTTCTCAATTACACCTTTAAAACCAATATTTGATTGGAAACTGTAGAGCTTTTCAAAAGATTTTTGGTTTTTAAAAATCGACTCAATAGCTTACTTTGTGAAATTTAATATGATTTTATTTTAAATATAAAAATAATTCAAATTTGTTTTCTTCTCAATTTTGAAATCGTTACAGGCTAGTATTGTCAAAATTATGTTAAGAAATCGTCCTTCGTCAATTAACCAAAATAATTTTCAACTATTAATAATTTTCAATTTGCAAAGGAATTGAGCTTATTGATTTTAATAACGAACAAGGTTTCGAAACAAATATTGCATTTGAAATTCTAAAAGTATTTATCTAGGATATTTTGATTAATAAATTTTTGTATAATTTGAATTTACTTTGACGTAGGCGATTCATGAAAAAAAAGAATATTATGAATAATGCTATTTATGCTCAATCTGGCGGGGTTACTGCAGTAATAAATGCATCAGCGTACGGTTTGATATCTGAACTCGCTCAACTAGCCCCCAGAACAAAAATTTATGCTGCACAGAATGGTATTCTAGGTTTAATTGACGAAAAGATATATGATCTGAGCCAAACTAAGAAATCATTAAAGCTTTTGTTGGAGTCACCGGCGGGGATGTTCGGTTCTTGCCGGTTTAAACTACCAACAATCGACAACTCAGATTTTTATGAAAATTTATTTAAAATTCTTGATAAAAACTCTATCGGTTATTTTTTCTATAATGGAGGTAATGACTCAGCGGATACCTGTTTGAAAGTTTCATTAGCAGCAAAAAAACTTGGGTATGATCTTTATGCAATAGCGATTCCTAAGACAATTGATAACGATCTGGCGGTAACAGATAATTGTCCAGGATTCGGTTCAGTCGCAAAATACGTTGGTACGTCCGTTAGAGAAGCAGCGTTGGACTTAAAATCCATGTGTAGATCTTCAACAAATATTTTTGTTCTTGAGGTTATGGGAAGACACGCAGGCTGGATTGCCGCCTCTGCGGAACTGGCGAATTCAGAGAAAAATAAATACGTTCATAAAATTCTGTTGCCTGAAGTTCGCTTTAATGAGGATAAATTTTTGACCGGTATTGAACTGGATATTTCTAAATACGGGTTTAGCGTTATAGTCGCCTCTGAAGGTTTACGAGATCAAGATGGAAATTTTTATTCCGAATCATCTGGTAAAGATTCGTTTGGTCACAAACAGCTGGGAGGTGTAGCCCCGAAGTTAGCAGATTTAATAAGTAAAAACCTTCAAGTAAAATATCATTGGGCAGTATCAGATTATTTACAGAGGAGTGCAAGGCATCTAACTTCTGAAACTGATATGGAGCAAGCGATAGCCGTAGGTAGAATGGCTGCAAAATTTGCTTTAAATGGTCGATCTGGGGTAATGCCTGTGATAAGACGCTTGTCAAATAGCCCATACCAATGGGATCTTGGTGAAGGTGATTTAAATGATATTGCTAATAAAGAAAAAACAGTTCCAGACGATTATATAGATGATTCTGGATTTGGAATAAGACTGGAAGGTAGGGAATATCTACTGCCCCTAATTCAAGGGGAATGCTTCCCGAGATTTTTAAATGGATTGCCAGCATATGAACAACTCGATCTGCACTTAGTTTAGGGTTCATACATTGAAATTGGTTTATAGCTCAAGTTAGATTGATTGACTTACGAAATGGAAAACAAATGAATAGAATTCAAAAGCCAGAAATTATTGTGACTCGTGCCGTTCCAGACGCTGTAGCTAAGGCTCTAACAGACCATTTTTCTGTTTCGTTGAATTTGAACGATATCCCTTTTTCTGAAAGGGAATTAAAGCAAGCTTTGGAAAGTGCAGATGGTCTGATTTGTACTGTAAGTGATCAGATCACTGCTGATATAATTAGTTCTACTGAAAGACGGGCCTCCATTATTTCTAATTTTGGTGTCGGAGTATCAAATATTGATGTTAATTGCTGCCAAAAACTAGGTTTGGTTGTAACCAATACACCAAATGTTTTAACTCATGCGACAGCTGAGATTGCATTATTTCTAATTCTTGCCGTGAGTCGCCGAACTACGTATTCAGAAACTAAATTGAGAAATAATTGCTGGAAAGGATTTTCAATTGTTGAAGACCTGGGAGTAAGCCTTGCTGGTAAAACATTAGGTATCGTTGGAATGGGAAGAATTGGTCAGGCGACTGCCGAAAAAGTAATAAATTCTCTTGGTATGAAAGTTGTATTTTTCAATCGTTCTCCTGTAAAAGATTTGAGTTTCCGCGCTGTTCAGTTAGATACTTTAGCTGAAGTTCTAACATGTGCTGATGTTGTATCCATTCACGCTCCTGGCGGTACTAAAGAACCTATCTTAAAAAGGGAGCATTTTGCTATGATGAAAAAAACTGCTTTTCTGATAAATACTGCGAGAGGCGATGTTGTTGATCAACGAGCTTTAATTAATGCATTGAAAACTAGCTTGATTTCTGGTGCTGGTCTCGACGTTTATTTAGATGAACCAAAGGTTCCTAATGAATTGTTTTTATTAGATAATGTTACTTTGTTGCCTCATATAGGTTCTGCAACTTGTGAAACGAGAGAGGCGATGGGAATGTTAGCTGTAAATAACTTAAAGGCACATTTTTTTGACGGTAACTATCCAAGTAGGATTATTTGATGAAAATTACTAAGTTGGAAACACTGCGCATCGAAGAACGCCCCAACCTTTTTTGGATCCATGTTCATACAGATGAAGGATTAATTGGACTTGGTGAAACTTTTTTTGGTGCTAGAACGGTAGAAGCCTATGTTCATGAATATCTTGCGCCAAGAGTTATTGGTCGGGATCCTTTACAAATTGATCTGCTTTCAACTGAGTTAGTTGGGTATCTTGGTTTCCGATCAACTGGCGCTGAAGTTAGAGGTAATTCTGCTTTTGATATTGCTTTATGGGATCTTTTTGGAAAAGCAGTAGGGCAACCAGTTACTCAACTTCTAGGAGGATTTAGTCGAAATCAAATAAGAACTTATAATACTTGCGCGGGGATTGATTATATAAAAAAGTCTACCGGTCAAACTACTGAAAATTTTGGCTTAAATAATAAAATAAATAATACTTATGATGACTTAAACGCCTTTATAAATTGTGCGGATGAACTTGCACATTCTCTTCTAGAAGAGGGTATAACAGCAATGAAAATTTGGCCTTTTGATAGCGCTGCAGAAAAGTCAAATGGGCTCTATATCTCGAATAATGATCTGCGAAAGTGCTTGGAACCTTTTGAAAAAATAAGAAATTCTGTTGGTGATAGTATTGATGTTATGGTGGAATTTCATTCCATGTGGCAGCTTCTTCCAGCAATTCAGATAGCTAGAAGCTTAGAGCCATATAATACTTTTTGGCATGAAGATCCGATCAAAATGGATAGTTTCTCCAGCCTAAAGCGGTATTCAAAAGCTTCTAAAGCTCCAGTTTGTGCGTCGGAGACGTTAGGTTCCAGATGGGCGTTTAAAGATCTTTTAGAGACTAATTCTGCTGGGATCATAATGCTTGATATCAGCTGGTGCGGTGGCTTATCTGAGGCACGCAAAATTGCTGCCATGGCTGAAGCTTGGCATCTCTCGGTAGCACCCCATGATTGTACTGGACCAGTTGTTTTATGTGCTTCAACTCATTTATCTTTGAATTTACCAAATGCATTAGTGCAAGAAAGTGTTAGAGCTTTCTACAAGACATGGTATAAAGATCTAGTAACGGCTTTACCATCAGTTTCAAACGGGATGATTACGATACCTTCAGGCCCGGGACTGGGTTTAGAATTGCATAAAGATATTGATCGGAGGTTTACAGTGTTTAGAAGAGAGTCAGATGTTAAGGAAATTTAAAAAATTTCAATAAAAATTTTTCGAATAAATTTATTTTGGTTTAAGGAGAATTTGTGACAAGGATCACAACAAATATAATGCTTGGTAAAAGAGCTTTGCTAACTGGAGGTCCAGGGTCTCTTGGCGCTGCTCAGATGGATATTTTCTATCGCTGAGGCGTAAAAGTTACCGTTCTCGATAAGAAAAATCCTGAAGGTCAGACAGAAGCTAAAATTTTGTAAAAAAAAACATCAGTTTTTTACAGTATGATTTAAATTCAACAGAGGAAATAGTTTTTAAGTGCTCAGATGAGATCGGTGGTTTTGATATTTTAACTAATACCGCCATAATAATTAATAAACCGTTTGAAGAATTCTCATTGCCTGAGTAAGAAGAACAGCTTTGGGTAAATTCTACTTCATCATATCTATTATCTAAAATTTGTGCACCTGCGATGAGTAAAAACCGCTGGGGAAAAATAGTTAATTTCACCTCTGTTACTTTAAATGGGGCTATTGACGGTTATGTACCAGATGTTGCCTCCAAGGGCGCGATGTATGGTCTTACTAAATCTTTAGCTCGCGAGCTAGGNCCGTNTGNAANATGCGTAAANGNCATTGCTCCTGGGGCAATTGTTTCTGAGGCTGAGGAGCGGGTNTTCGGGCATAAAGCCACAGAATATAGTAATTGGGTTTTAGAACAGTAGTGGTTAAAAAAACGAATTTCACCAGAAGCAGTCGCTGACCAAATTTTATTCCTTGTATCTCATTCTTTAGATATGATCACAAGTCAGAATGTTGCAATTGATGATGGCTAGTAAAAATTTAGGGTCTGAATTTTCTCCACTGTCAAAATTTGTCCAAATTTTTTTCAGGTTATAGCCCGATAGATGAATAGCTCTGAGCGATGCGCTTGACAGCGACCATCATCGCAGCGGTGCGTAAACTNGGGGCGTTTTTATCATTATTCCAAACAGCGCTGATTGTATCGTAGGTATTGCGCATTGTATCTTCCAATCCTGATCTAACAAGGTCTATCTCTGATCCACCAGTAATTGATCGTTTAAGGTTATCTTTTGGAAATACTTTACCAGTCATTTTTTCTATTCCATCAACAAGTATTTCTATTTGATTTTCTTGGGCTCTTCTCTGAAGACGCCCTAATCGTATTNTNCTTANATTTTTAATCCATTCAAAATAGCTTACTGTAACTCCACCAGCATTTGCATATAGATCTGGAATGATTACAATATTTCTTTTGTTTAAAATTACATCTGCATCTGCGGATATTGGTCCATTNGCAGCTTCAATTATNAGAGGTGCTTTTATACGTTCCGCNTTATCACTTGTTATNACTAATTCCATTGCAGCTGGAATTATAATGTCCGCNTCACTTTCAATNACTTCNAGNCCAGAATCCACGTATCCNTTGTANCCTTTAATNGTTTTTTTTGNTATTAAATGNTTTTTTAAACCTNGAATGTCGATACCGTTAGGATNTATTATTGCACCGTCACGCTCCATTACGTGTGTAACGATCGAATTGTCTTCAGTAGANAANAATAANGCAGCGTGAAANCCNACGTTACCTAAACCTTGAACAATAATTCTTTTNCCACNAAGNCCGGGTTTTAATCCNGTNTTAGTCACATCGTTGGAGTTATTAAAAAAAGCTCTTAACGCATACTGAACACCTCTNCCAGTTGCTTCAGTTCTTCCTGAAATTCCGCCTTTAGTGACCGGTTTTCCCGTAACACAAGCCCAGGCATTTAGATCCGTGGGGTTTAAGCGTCTATACTCATCGGCCATCCAAGCCATTTCTCTTTCACTTGTTCCAACATCTGGTGCAGGTACATTTTGCGAGGGGTGAATTAAATCTCGTTTTGCTAGTTCTTGAGTAAACCTTCGAGTTATTCNTTCTAATTCTTCTTCAGACCACTCATTAATATTAATGATCAATCCACCCTTTGAACCGCCAAATGGAACTTCTACCAAAGCACATTTGTAGGTCATCAATGCGGCGAGNGCTTCCACTTCTTCTTGGTTTACCGCCTGATCNTACCTAATTCCCCCNTTNACGGGTTCAAAGTGATCNGAATGGACCGATCGATATCCNGTAAATGTATGTACTGTTCCACGAAGCCTNACTGCAAACCGCACNGTGTAGGTCGCATTAGCCATCATAATTTGTTTCGCTAAATCTGTAGTTATTAAATCTTTAGACTCGCTTTTTTGAAGGCATTTTACCGCTACTTCAAAATTTGTCTCAATTGATTGTAAAAATTCAGTACTTCCCATTCAATTCCACCGTTTNTGACGGTGCCTCCCTTAAAATTTTATATTATCAAGATCTAGTTGACGTNACGTNAAATNTATAGCTTAGTGTTTGCAGAATGCTTGGTTCTTTGCAATACTAAANTATGTTTTCTGAGATTGGCTATNGTTGAANAAATAATTTTGAGTAATTAAAATTTTAAAAAGNTACNTTAAAAATAAATTTCTTANTTGGTTTTTTACNTGGTTAAANGATATAACAGACTTTAGTTTTGAAATAATTCAGACCAAGTTTCGAGAGTAAGAAAATAGTGGATTTTGATTACGTTATCATTGGTGCTGGCTCAGCCGGTTGTGTGCTNGCTAATCGACTGTCCTCCAAACCTCAAAATAAAGTATGCCTTATTGAAGCTGGTCCCTCTGACATTAGTCCCTACATTGATATTCCTGCCGGATTTTTGAAAACAGTAACTAGTAGAAAATACAATTGGCTTTATGAAACNGAGCCCAGTCTTGGAACAAATGGTCGATCAATCCCAACACCTAGAGGAAAAGTTCTTGGAGGATCAAGCTCGATAAATGGCTTAATTTTTAANCGAGGTCAAAGAATGGATTTTGATAATTGGGCGCAACGTGGGAATGCTGGTTGGAGTTTTGCCGATCTTCTTCCTCACTTCAAAAGTATTGAGACGTATATTCCTTTGAAATCAAATAGCTTTAGAAACCCTATTGAACAAAATTTACGGGGAAACGCTGGTGAGATGGTAGTTTCTGATTTGAGTTGGCGNGACCCACTATGTGATGCGTTTATTAAAGCGGCAATTTCAATGGGAATGCCANTGAACAATGATTATAATGGTNTNAATGAAGAGGGNGTTTCTTATGTCCAACGGACTGTTAGTGGTTCACGTAGAATGAGTGCTTCAAAAGCGTTTCTGAATCCCATCAAAAATCGAAAAAATTTGAAAATTATTACGAACGCTCATTTAACAGAATTGNTTTTCAATAATTGNAAAGTAGTTGGCATTGTATACNAAAAGAGCAGATTTAATCCAAAGAAGGCTATTTTAAAAGTTGACGGCGAAGTAATTTTGTCTGCCGGTTCCATAAACTCTCCACAAATTCTGCAATTGTCAGGAATTGGTTCAGGTCACTTACTTCGTTCGTTAAATATTAATGTGCGTAAGGAACTACCTGGAGTTGGTGAGAACCTCCGAGATCACTACGCTACTCGCCTAACTGGCCGAGCAAAAAATGTTAAAACTATTAATNAAATGTCTAGGGGATTTTCGTTAATGGGTGANGCAATTAAGTATGCATTCGGTCGACCNTCCATACTAGCATTAGGCCCAACGCTTGTTTACTGTTTTTGGCATTCNAATGAATTTCATCGAAATAATGATCTACAGATNAGTTTTACCCCGGCAAGNTATGCTCNTGGTAGACAGGCCCAGTTNGATNGATTCCCCGGATTTAGTATAGCNTCCTGGGTCCAAAGGCCGGAAAGCTCAGGTTGGGTGAAGATAAAATCAAACGATCCCTATGAGAAACCAAGAATTCAACCAAATTATTTGTCAGCTATCGAAGATCAAAAAATATCAATTAAAGGTATTAAAATTTCTAGACAATTGATGAACAGTAAGGAATTGTCGCCATATTTTGAATATGAAGTTTACCCGGGCAAAGAAATTCAGTCTGATGATCAACTTTTACAGATAGCAAGAGAGCGAAGTAACACAGCATATCATTTAGTTGGTTCTTGTCGTATGGGACCAGTCTCTGATAGAACTTCCGTCGTTGATAGTCAGCTCCGAGTTCGTGGGTTCCAAAATTTGCGTGTAGTTGACGCTTCAATAATGCCGATGATCCCGTCGTCAAATGTTAACGCTACCGTTCTAGCTATTGCTGAAAAAGTAGCTAAGTCAATATTAAGTCAGCATTAATTTTTTAATTGTAATCTTCAATTTAAGCCTAAGATTAAAATTAGTTTTTCTATCGTAGTAGTTGGTTTACAAATTTGAATTGTCGNTAGANNAATGAGAGGCTNTGCCAATCATTTTTNCCAAGTTAGTATCNATAGTTCTACTTCCTCTGTCCAGTGCTATATGTTATTCCATACAATACTAACAATAAAGTTTGAGTAAAAAATGAATGAAAAAGTTAAATTTAATCATAATTTTCGATCCGTAGATGGTATTAAGTGGCACTGGGTGGAGGCAGGAGATGGGGATCCAGTGGTACTTTTACACGGCATACCTGAAAGTTGGAAATGTTGGAAGCATCAAATTCCGAAACTTTCAACGCAATTTAAGGTTATTGCTATAGATTTAAAGGGTTATGGACAATCTGATAAATCCGATGGTGACTATTCGATGAGTACGGTAGCTTCTGAAGTTATTGCCCTGCTAGATGCTATAGGTGTGATTAATTTTCGACTTGCAGGACATGATTGGGGTGTTGCTATTAGTGACAACATTGTTGATCAAATTCCGTATCGCGTCGATCAGTATGTTCGATGCTGCCTCTCGTTACATAATTATGATCCAAGGAATTCATTACACCATCAGTGGAACTCGCTAAACCCTGAAAAGGCTTCTCGATTAATGAATAAAACTGAAGCTTATGTTAGAGTTTGGTTTGAAAGCTCTTGCAAGCCTGAACTCCTACCAAGCAATTCTGAAATTAAAGAAATAATTGATGAGTTTTCATACAAGGGAGTAGGAGACTCTGTTCCACGTTATTTTAGAGATATACCAAAAAGTAAAAAAGTTGATCTGAAGAAATTTACAATGCCCATCTTGTATATACATGGCGAATTCGATCCAAGACAACCAGTTTCATATTGTATCGGGATGGAAAAACACCTGCCAGGTCTTGAGGCTATACTGGTTTTGGACTCAGGACATTTTATTACTCGTGAACAACCAATTCTAACCAGTAATGCGATAATGTGGTTTTTTAATTCAATGCTTGGATCAGGACTACCAATTTTTGATATTTCTAAAAGGTATAATCTTCCAACAAAACCAGTCCATAAGCCGAAAGCGAATTTTGGAGTGAATGCTCTACAAGTATGACAAAACTATACATGAGGGCCTTTATTCGTGACTGGCTAACATCAGTTAGAGAATAAACATAAACTTATTGTCATGACCTTTTATTTGTTAGTAAACCACCGAGCTTAAAAATAAAATAAAATTTAAGTCTAGTATCCTATAAATTTGAGCAACTCTATAGACAGGTTACAAAATTTTCATGTATGAACTCATTAATTATAAATAATAAATATTCCTGGAGTGAAAATGAAGAATTCAAAAACGGTTTTGATTGATAAGAACCCTGGTCGAAATGCCCAGACCTTTGGCATAGCTCGTCATTTAAAAACTGATATTAACTTAATTCATGAGCCATCAATTGGAGTGGTTGGAAACAAAGGCGACTCTCAATGCTATCTAGGAGTTAGTGAAAAAGTATCAATTATTCATGATGTGCTTCGAGATAGAGTTGGAGTTGAGTCAGGAAAATTGCCGATGAGACTGGTTCAACCAGAATTTACGATTGCTACTTCTGATGGAATTCGAAATGGTACTAAGGAAATGCGTTATTCTTTAATCGGTAGAGAAGTTACGAATGATTCAATGTGTGA
>PAHT02000086.1 GCA_002705045.2 Paracoccaceae bacterium
GCTTCGATTGCTCCGAGCACCCCAAGTATCATAACCGGATTTAGGTGACCCATATGTGCAATTCTGCAAACGGCTTTACCATCCAAAAATTTTGAACCAGAAAACCCGATACCGATCCCTAGTTCGACGCCCGCATTGTCTCGTAACCATTGTCTCAAAGAAGTTAAGTCGTAACCGTCAGCTCTTATCGTTGTGACGGCGTTGGATCTTTCAGATTTGTTTTTAATATTTGGTCTGATTACCTTTTTTTTTTCCCATTCTTCAAGTGCGGCCCAGACAGATCCAGCAAGAACTTCATGCCTACGAAAAATATTATCTCGACCCTCGTCAATCATCATATCTAAAGCCGCCCTCTGTCCAAAAAATATGGTGTGTTGGAGCAGTTCCGAAGAATCTTTCATAAAAATTCTTAGGGTTGATACGGGGCTTCCAATCCCAATAAGGTGACACAGAAATTTTTTTTTCAGACTGTAGAATAGCTTTTTCATTTACGAAGCAGTAGCTTATACCTGGAGGAGTCATCAGTCCTTTTTGGCAAGCAGTGACCATTACATCTACTCCCCATTCGTCCATTTCAAAGCGGTCGCACCCGAAGCAAGCTATGCTATCAACTAAGAATAATGCTGGATGATTGCAAGCATCAATTGTTTGTTTGATTAATTGTATATCGTTCAATACTGAACTCGCAGTATCAGTTTGCACTGAGAGAACAGCTTTAATTTCTTGATTAAAATCGTCTATAAGTACACTCTCTAGTTGATTAAAGTCTATTGTTGACTCATAACCAAAATCCAAAACAATAATGTTCATATTAAGATTTTTGCACAGGCTGGCCCAACCAATACCAAACTGTCCGGTAGACAGAATTAAAATTGTATCACCTTTTTCAAAAAGATTGACGATTGCGGCTTCCCAAACACCGTGACCATTCGCGACATACAATACCACGTTACCACTTGTTCCCGCAAAATTTGCAAGGTCGCTAAGGATACTTTCGGTAATAGCGATAATTTCTCCTTCATAGATGTTTGGTGCGGATCTGTTCATTGCTGTCAGTACTTTTTCTGGGATAATTGAAGGACCTGGCGTGGCGAGATGATCTCGACCTCTTGATAAAGACATAAAAATTTCCTTGTATAACTCTAGTGTTTAATAAAAAATCGAACCTGTTCAAAAACTGTTAAATCACAATTGTATGTTAAAGACTGTAATAATAAAATAAAGTGTATTATTACACATTTAATAGTTGTAACGGTAGGCTGAATTCAAAGACTAAATTTAAGGTAAAATGTTGGGTTTTTTAAAGAATAAATTTGAGACATTTGATTCGGACTGGCGCCGAACATTTATAGATGGATTGGACGATGCCAAGATTCGAAAATCTGCAGTCAAGCATGCCTATTGGATGGATCATGAAGTACTGAGACAGTTTTATCATAATGATCATGAAATACACAAAAACGTATTTCGCTCTAATCAACCTTCGCCAGAGCGAATTAAGAGATGGCACAGGCGCGGAGTGAAAACTATCTTGAATTTGAGAGGGAAAACTAACCAAGGGGCGTATTATTTAGAGAAAGAGGCTTGTAGGCGCTATGGCATACATTTAATAGATTTTCGTCTTTTTGCCACTAAATTACCTCCTGGGAAATCTCTTTTAAAATTAAAAGAGATATTTGAAGATATAGAGAAACCTTTTTTGATGCACTGTAAGTCAGGCTCTGACCGTGCAGGTCTTGGTTCAGCACTTTATTTTCTATTTATTTTGAATGCGCCAATTGAGCTCGCTCAAAAACAGCTTTCACTAAAGTATTTACACTTAGGCGGTTGGACTGCTGGAATTCTTGATTTTATGCTAATGGAGTTTCGTTTAACTAGCCAGATGACTGGAGTAAGTTTTAAAGACTGGCTTAGAATTGATTATGATGCCGCAGAATTAACTAAAGGGTTCAAAAATTTTCGCGAAAATAATCATATTTTCAAGGTACCAAGATAAAAGTAAATGAGAAAAAAAGAAAAAATACTGAGTGGGTTGGAAATCAATAAGACAGTTTTATTTGCATGGTTTTGGAATGGGTATGTAAAGGTTTATTGGTTTGGATTGTTTTTAGCACTGATCTTTATGACAGTAGAGGGGTCGATGATGGGCCTCTTATCATATTCTGTGAAAATGCTTTTTGATAATGTTTTTATGTCTGGATCGAGCCAAGATATTTTAGCTGTTGGTGGCATAATTTTTTCAATATTTTCATTGAGAGCTTTAAGCGGTTTTGTACAAAGATTGTTAGTGTCAAGAGTAGGTCAACAGGTTTTAAAAAAAATACAAAATGATTTGGTTGTTCATATTGTAAACTTGAGTAGTGACTTTTTTAACAATAACGCTCCAGGATTATTAATTGAACGAGTACGAGGGGACTCCCAAAAAATTATTGAGATGCTATCTTTGATACTTATGACAATTGGACGAGATGGCGTTGCATTCGTCTCCTTAATAATTGTAGCTGTAATTATTGATTGGACTTGGGCTATAATAGCTTTTATTGGTGCGCCAATTCTTGTTATACCCATAATAATTTTGCAAAAATGGATAAGGCATACTGCTGTGAGGAGCCGCTCTGCTGATGCAGAGAACACCACACGTCTGGATGAGATTTTTCATGGAATTAATGCGATAAAATTAAATAGTGCGGAAAAATTTGAAATTAAGCGTTTGGAGAAAGTACTCGAATTTACTCGAAACCTCAAATTTAGAATGGAAACAGGAATGGCGGGCATGCCAGCGATTATCGATATAGTAGCTGCCTTTGGATTTTTTGCTGTAATGATTTTTGGAGGTCAAGAGATAATTTCTGGCGAAAAAAGTGTTGGTGAATTTATGAGTTTTTTTACAGCGATGGCGCTTATTTTTGAGCCGTTAAGGAGATTAAGCAATGTCGCAGGCTGTTCTCAAGTGGCAGTTGCAAGCCTGGATAAGCTTTATACTATTTTTTTGGAACGGTCATTAATAGTAGAGGATAAACGGCCTTATCCAATTGAAAAGTTGAATGTAGAGATGGGCGTAGAATTTCAAAATGTTTCGTTCTCCTATGGTAAAAAAAGAATTTTGACTGGAGTGAATTTTAAGTGTTCTCCTGGAAATTTACTCGCTATCGTAGGGGCTTCCGGGGCCGGGAAAACTACCATATTGAACCTTATTCCAAGATTGATTGATCCGTCGGGTGGAAAAATCTTTATTGGCGGTGTTGATACTAAAAAATTAATCATAAAAGATCTAAGAAATCTTATGTCGGTTGTTAGCCAGGAGACTGCGTTATTTGATGATACTATTCGTTCCAATATTCTGATGGGTGCGAAACATGCGTCAGACGATAAATTAAATACTGTGGTGAGGGACTCATCATTGAGGCAGCTGTTAGATGATTTGCCAGATGGGTTAGATAGTATTGTGGGACCTCGCGGTGCAAATCTATCCGGTGGGCAACGACAAAGGGTTTTGATTGCCCGCGCCTTGTTTCGGAATAAACCNATTCTAATTCTCGATGAACCTACCTCTGCTTTGGACTCAAATTCTGANAAAACGATNCAACGAGCGTTGAATACNCTTGCTTTAGGAAGAACNACNATAGTTGTAGCGCANCGNATTTCAACGATTGTTAATGCTAATCAAATATTAGTTTTGCGATCTGGCGCCATAGTGGAGTCTGGAAAGCATGAGGAGTTGCTACGACGAGATAGTTATTATCGTGAGTTGGTAAATTCACAATTATTCGAAAAGTAAAGAGATTAAAAACAAAACTTGAACTAATAAGTTTTTTTCGACGGGGGAGATTTAAAATGAGCGAAGCAAAATTGTATAGATTGACAAACAGGGCCTTTATAGAAGTCACGGGCCTTGACGCTGTAAAATTTTTACAAAATCTCACAACTAATGATTTAGATGGTGATAATACCGAGTTTACATATTCGGCTCTTCTAAGCCCCCAGGGAAAATATCTTTTTGATTTTTTTATTCTAAAAAGATCTAGGAACCGTTTAATCGTTGATATTCTGGCTACCGCTGCAGAAAAATTTATGTTTCGACTTAAAATGTATAAGCTCAGATCAGATGTTAAGATCGAGGAAGTAAAAGGTTGGGTGGGCGTGGGGTTTTCGTCAAAACCCGTTGATGCCTTTATTGATCCTCGTTGTTCGAAATTGGGCTGGCGACAATATTTTTTGGGAACCAGCTCTCCGCGAGAAATACCTATTTTAAATCAACATCATTTTGAAAAACTTAGGGTAAGTTATTGTATACCAGAGACTGAAATTGAGTTGGTATCGAATAAAACATTTATATTGGAGGCAGGTTTCAAACGACTTTCTGGAGTGAGTTTTGTCAAAGGTTGCTATATAGGCCAAGAAGTAACTGCTAGGATGCATCATAAGACAACTCTTCAAAAAGGATTAGCAAAAGTTAAAATTCTAGGAAATATTGATGCAAATTCTAACGAAATATTTTTTCAAAATAAAGTAATTGGGAACTTATTTACCAGGAGTGGTGATCACGCCATCGCTTACTTAAAATTCGTCAACGAGAAATCACTTTTAAATGTTGGAAATGCTCAGGTCTTGGTTATTGAACGATTTTAATCATTCTCTCAAAATTTCTGCAAAATTTTTAAAAATTAAATTATTGGCGCATATTACTGATCCCGACGTCAAAGGATCCTCAAGTGGGCTTGCAAACCCTTCTATCAAAGCTCCAGCCTCTTTTGCTATTACTAAACCAGCTGCCATATCCCAAGCCTGAATACCTTTTTCCCAGTAGCCATCAAGTCGTCCTGCAGCCACATAGGCTAAATCAAGGGCGGCAGCACCCTGTCTCCTTATGCCAGCACATTTTGGCATTAATTTTTCTAACTCCTTCAAGGTACTTTTAAGACCGTTCTTTGTACCAAAGGGTACTCCAGTTGCGAATAACATTTCAATGGTATTGGTCCTGTCGGAAACACGAAGTCGTCTATCGTTTAGCCAGGCGCCTTGGCCTTTTTCAGCAGTAAACATTTCATCTTTAATTGGATCATATATAACACCTGCTACTATTTCGTTTTTATATTCTAGTGCAATCGAAATTGCCCAATGGGGAATTCCATGCAAAAAATTTGATGTTCCATCCAAAGGATCTACTATCCACCTTCTGGTCGGGTCTCGGCCTTCTCTCTCCTCACTTTCTTCTCCAATCCATCCATAATTCGGTCTTGCGTCGCAGAGTTCTTCAGAAATTATTTCCTCAGCTTTTAAGTCGGCTTTGCTTACAAAGTCACCTGCCGACTTTGACGATACCTGTAGGTTCTCTACCTCATTGAAGTCTCTAAGCAAGCCCCGAGATGCTCGACGTGCAGCTTTGATCATTATATTTAAATTTGCGCTCGCTTGAGTCATTTTCGTTTAATTCCGAACATATTTGAATTCGTTTAACCTCGTTCGACATATTCCATAGTCTCTGTCGAAACTACAATATTTTCACCTGAGTCTATAAAGGGAGGCACAGTTATTTTAAAATTATTGTTTAGAAGCGCTGGTTTGAAACTATTTGTAGCTGTTTGTCCCTTAACCGATGGTTCTGTTTCCATAACTGTACATATAACTCTATCGGGTAACGTAATATTTAACGCCTCTGACTCATAATATTCAATTTTTACTATCATACCGTCCTGCAAAAAAGCCCTTTTTTCCCCAAGGATTTCTGAGGGTAGTTCGACTTGTTCATAGGTTTCACTGTCCATAAAAGTGAGCATAGCATCTAATTCATAGAGAAATTGTTGGTCTTTTTGCTCTAAGCGCACTTTTTCAACCTTATCCGCACTTCTAAACCGTTCATTCAGTTTTGAACCATTTCGCAGATTTTTCATTTCTACTTGGGCGAATGCTCCACCCTTACCTGGCTTCACATGGGCTACTTTGCTTACTACCCAAAGTCCTCCATTATGTTCTAGAACGTTATTAGGTTTAATCTCATTCCCATTAATCTTTGGCATTTAGTATCTCTCTTTTGAACTAATTTTATTATCAGGTTACTCGACGGCTTCCAATATTCAGTAAACCTTTTACTTTCAATACCTTTTTGGATTCGTCTAAGCATTTCCACACAAGAGCAATCAGCATATCAATTTGATTTTCAGTTATTATTAGTGGTGGAGACACGATCATTTTGTCGTAAACATGCCTCATAATTAGACCATTTTTAATACAGATATTACGAGTGATCAGCCCTACTGTACCTTCAGGAGCTTCAAAACTAGCCCGGCTTTTTGGCTCTGGGCTCAGCTCGATGGCTCCGAGCATTCCTAATGAACGAGCCTCACCAACTAATGGATGCTCAGTCAGCTTAGACCATTGTTGATTAAAATAGGGAGCGATCCTATCTCGCACGGAAGCTATGATATTTTCTTCTTTAAGAATCCGAATGTTTTCACAAGCAACTGCAGCTGCTACTGGATGTCCTGAATACGTGTATCCGTGGTAAAATTCACCACCTTGATTCTCCAATAGTGAAGCGACTTTATCCGAAACAATACTACCTCCAATAGGCTGGTAACCGGACGACAAACCTTTAGCAATTGTCATCAAATCTGGTTTTATTGAAAAAGTATCCGATCCAAACCAGTTACCAGTTCTTCCAAAACCACAAATCACCTCATCAGCAATTAACAAAATGTTATAATTTGTGCAAATGCGTTCTATTTCTGGCCAATACGATTGTGGAGGAATTATTACCCCACCAGCACCTTGAATTGGCTCAGCGATAAATGCAGCAACATTCTCTGGTCCAACCTCAATAATTTTACTTTCAAGTTCTTTCGCGCGCATGACGCCAAAGTCCTCGTGATTCATATTTCCGCCCTCAGCATACCAGTAAGGTTGGTTTATATGGATAATATTAGGGACTGGCAGTCCACCCTGTGAGTGCATTGATTTCATTCCACCTAGGCTTGCAGAACCGAGTGATGAACCATGGTACGCGTTTAGTCTGGAAATTATGATTCTTTTCGTCGGCTTGCCGTAGCTAGCCCAATAGTGTCGAACTAAGCGAATGTTAGTATCATTAGCTTCTGATCCTGAAGATGAAAAAAATATATGGTTCATATGAGCAGGTGCCACCTCAGCTATTGCTTTGGAAAGATTTACAACTGGTGGATGAGTGGTACCAAAAAATGTGTTGTAGAATGGGAGTTCCCCCATTTGTTTAGCCGCTACTTTTGCCAGCTCTTGCCTGCCATATCCTATGTTTACACACCATAATCCAGACATAGCATCAAAGAACTTTTTGCCATCATTATCATAAAGAAAAATTCCATCTCCTTTTACGATAACCCTAGAACCGGTTTGGTTCAATTCAGCCATATCACTGAACGGGTGTATATGATGAGCAGCATCCATTTGCTGAAATTCGTTGGTAGATGGTAAGTTTGTAATTCTATTCATTTACTCAGCCCATATATAATGAAATTCTATTCTCTCTAGTCAAACAATTAAGTTTACGGCACAATCAGGCATAGTTGAGCTTGGTACCGATGCCCCGGCTCGAACGGGGGACCCCTAGATCCACAATCTAGTGCTCTAACCTACTGAGCTACATCGGCACTGACTAAGCGATACGGTATATTGCTTTTGAACTCAAGATTAAAAGATAATTACTTTCGGGCTCTTTCTTAGGCTAGAATTCATTTATTCCCGCGGATGAGATTTGATTATTCTTTTAATGTTTTCGTCATTTATTTAGATTGTGATGATAATCTGTTGTACTATTGGTGTGAATAAATTGCCAAAATATTTTGCCATCTTTATCACCTTACGACTTCACCCGTAAGTCAAGTAGGTAATTTTGCATTAAAAGTATAGCTAATCTGTGTTTCTTGGCATGGATTAGGAAGTTCCTGAGGATGCTTAATCGGAAGGAGAAAAAAGTCATTAGAAAAAATTTTAGGCTGTTTTTTTCAAATGGTAGTAAGGTATGATCTAGTTAAAAAGATATTGAAATAATTTAAAAGCAATTCTAACAATGAGATCAGAAAACTGTCTGGTGTTTGAAATAGATGAAACAGAGGAGATTTATAAAATGAAGGAAATAGATTTTGCATACTTACCGATTATTGGACGTGGCGAACAAATTCACCTGATCTGTGCGATGCATGGCATTAAGTTGAATATGCTAAATTCAACTCCGATGGGTAATGATTTTCAACTAGGCACAGACTCTTTATTTGGAACTGTGCCATGGATGGAAGATAAGTCAAATGGCTTAATTTTAAATGATTCTATGGCAATAGTTCAATATTTGGTAAGCAAGTATGAAGGTAAGTTAACACCCTCAACTCAGGAAGAGTCGGCTATGGTCGCCAACCTTTGGGCTTGGAGTAATGATTATTATTCGTTCGTTTTATCTCCTCTACACGATATCATAACAGGCCATAGTGAGGCTTTCTGGAGAAATCTTCGTCTAACTGATACACTTCATGAGGGTGGGAAAGAGCTTGCATTAAAAAATTTAATCGTTTTGCATGACAAGCGTGTAGCCTTTTTAGAGAGCCATCTACAAAATTGCGCCATTTCAGACTTTATGGTCAATGGGAAGTGTTCTTACGCAGATATCTTTTTGTACACTTGTGTACGCGCGGTTGAAAGGTGCCCGGGTTATGGTGAGTTTAGAGACCTTTACGGTGCTGAACCTTTTAACAATAGAGAAAACATTTTACGTGTTTGTGATTCGGTTGCCGCCATTGATGAAGTTATCCAAGCTGTAGGAACAAAATTTGATGATTGTCCAATTTAGATTTGATATTGGATGCTGCACTGGGGGCAAGTCAATTAATCGGTTTAATATTCGCTAACTGGATAGAGATAGAACGTCTGATTTGCTTGTTGAATGCATAGGACGCATTGTGTAAGATCGCGATGCAAAGTTAACTAGTTTGATAAGAATGATATGGAAGTACTGAAAATTGTAATTTTGCCAATTAGAGGAGAGCTTAAAGAATAAAGTATTATTTTAAAAACAGTTCTTTAATCGGAATAAATACTAATAGTTTAAATGCGTGATTGCCTAAAATGCCTGATACTCAGTTTAAAATATAAATGAAGATAAAACAATTTTTTTATTGAAATGGTGCTAAAAGAAAAGTTATTTTACCATAAATAAAATTAACATATGATATAGATGACCAACATTAGAAACATAGGTTCGAAGAAATGGGTTTAAATATCTACAAGCTTTTCAAGCTGCAAAGACTGCGAGGTCGACGGCGTGTTAAATCGTCTTAAACAATGTTTTGATCGGATAATTCATATATGAGTATAAACAGTGAAACTGAAGTTAGCGCCGATTTACAAGTAGGGCCAACCTCGTTAGGAATGGTACGACTTTACTTTCAAACGGGAAGTGTTGATATCCCGATGGATTTTACCCCAGACGAAGCTGAAGAAATCGCTGAAGAAATTAAGTCTTCTGCTCAAAAGGCTCGGGAGACTTGCCCAAAATGAGATATTCATTTTTCTTGAAATTTTTCTCTGCAAATTTTTTTCGATAGTATATGGTGGTTACTGGCAGTTCTGGAATTTTTGTGAAAGAACTATATCCTAGTGGCCTTAAGTTCTTGAACGGGAGCCGGCTCTGCGTAAGATCGTGGTCTTGTGTAACTGGTGCCCACCTGGTTTACCAGGCTCTCAAGGATTAGACCTCTTCACGGAGTATCCGGTTCTGCCATCGCAAGGGAGTTCAGAGCATATGTGGATTAAGAATTTAGAAATGAACATGATTTGTCGTTAGATAAGCTCAAAAATGCTTTTAGAAAAAAAGCAAAACTTTCACGCTCTTGTATACATGAACGTATCGGTGCTGTCGCGTCATATAAAATTAGTAGGTATATTGAAGATTTTTTACTGACTCGAACAGATTTAGAAGTTGTTGCAGCCTACTTTCCTATTCAAAGTGAGATCGATATTCGGCCAATAATACCAAAAATAAGGAAATTAGGCAGAATTCTTTGTTTGCCTGTCGTCACTGTGAAAGATCAACCTCTCAAATTTGTGGTTTGGAATGAAAATATTGAATTGATGGAAGGTAGGTTTCGAGTTTTAGTGCCAGCATCTGGGGAGATAATTGAACCAGACCTTATTCTTTGTCCAATGTTAAGTTTTGACTCTCGAGGATATAGACTGGGCTATGGAGGGGGATTTTATGATAGAACCATCGATTATCTTACGGGGAAGAAACATATTTTTTCTCTTGGTTGTGCTTATTCTCAACAGACTTCATCGAAGTTACTGCCAATTGGCGATTACGACAAACCGTTGGATGCTGTTGCTACTGAAAATGGCATAACTTTTTTTAGTTGTGAATGAGTATATCTTGAAATGACTTAACTTTACGTCTAGTGAACCAAAATGAATATATTATTTCTTGGAGACATAGTAGGGCGAAGTGGACGGGATGCGTTGGCAAAAAGGTTGCCACGGCTTCGTGAGGATCTAAAACTAGATTTCGTCATCGTAAATGCTGAAAATGCAACTGCTGGGGTTGGACTTAATGTTGATCATGCAAGGAGTATTTTAGAGTTAGGAGTAGATTGTATCACTTTGGGTGACCACGCTTTTGATCAACGTGAAATGATCACGTATATTCAACAAGAACCTCGGATTATTCGACCAATTAATTTTGCAAAAACAGCACCTGGAAATGGATCAGGTATTTTTACCAGCCCAAAGGGTAAGAAATTGTTGGTTGTGCAGGTATTAGGGCAGGTATTTATGAAGAAAAACTTTTCTGATCCATTTTCTGCGTTAGATTCGGTACTTACTGCGTCAACACTTGGAAAAACCCATGATGGGTCTTTAGTTGATGTTCATGCGGAAGCGACCTCAGAAAAGATGGCTTTAGGACACTGGTGTGATGGTCGTGTCTCATTGGTGATTGGAACTCACACACACATTCCGACATCAGACCTACATAGATTAAACAAGGGTACTATTTATCAAACTGATGCTGGAATGTGTGGAGATTATAATGGTATCATTGGCATGGATAGTCATGAACCGATGCAAAGGTTTATTACTGGCATGAGCAGGGGGCGGTTTATTCCTGCAAATGGTGAGGCGACACTGTGTGGAGTATTCGTTAGAGTTGGATCGTTTGGCTTCGCTGAAAGTGCTTACCCGGTCCGTATGGGGGGGGCATTAGAGCAAATTATTCCCCGACAGCCTGACACATAAAGAATTTCTACGATTTGATGACAAGATCGTTCTTGCTCTTAATTAAATTTCTCTTGTATAATTGGCACTTAACACTGCTTAATAATTGAGGCAATAGTTATGGCTGGACACTCAAAATGGGCGAACATTCAACACCGGAAGGGCCGGCAAGACGCGGTTCGATCGAAGCTTTTTTCTAAACTATCGAAAGAAATTACCGTTGCCGCAAAAATGGGGGATCCCGATCCGGAAAAAAACCCGAGGTTGCGGCTTGCCGTAAAAGAGGCAAAGGTAAATTCCGTACCAAAAGATGTTATAGAACGCGCCATAAAAAAAAGTTCAGCTAATGATGGTCAGGATTATGATGAAATTCGTTATGAAGGGTACGGTGCAGGGGGAGTAGCAGTTATCGTTGAAACAATGACTGATAATAAAAACAGAACTGCGTCAAACGTAAGATCGATTTTTACTAAATTTGGTGGAAACTTGGGCGAAACAGGATCGCTCTCTTTTATGTTTGATCGTGTTGGTTTAGTTTCTTACGCTAAAGATATTGTGGGCTCTGATGATATTTTGGAGGCTGCTATTGAGGCGGGAGCGGAAGATGTGGAGAGTTTGGATGAAGAGCACAATATTTTTTGTAGCCCCACTCATCTAAGCGATGTTTCTCTTGCTTTAGAACAGGTTTTTGGAGAAAGTATAAGCTCAAAGTTGATTTGGCGTCCAAAAAACATCGTTGAAATTGGCTTGGAGCAGGCTCAAAAGCTTTTAAAGCTTATTGATGCTCTTGAGGATGATGATGATGTCCAAAATGTGACCGCTAATTTTAGTGTATCTGACGAGATTTCAAAACTTTTGTGATATTGGTGTAGTACGTACATATTTGAAAGAGCTGATTGATTTTAGTCAAAATCTTCTGGCTAGTTTGATAGAAATGGATCTTCTTAAAGCCGATAGTAAGAGTAAATATTATCTTGCTCTTCTGAGAAACTGTAAGACTTAGAGCTCTTATAAAATTTAAATCCTACTTTTGTAATCAATTTGGTTAATTTTAAATCGCTCCGTTTCAATCGTTAAGAAGCGTAATTCAATATAATGCTAGAGCTTTGCAAAGCATTTTGATAAAAGTACAAGTAATCAGAATTTAAGAAAGAATAACATGAAAGAGATTTTAAAGCAATTAGAGGCCAAACGTGCTGAGGCTAGAAGCGGTGGTGGAACAAGTCGAGTAAAAGCTCAGCATCTTAAGGGAAAGCTTACAGCCCGAGAACGACTCGAGGTTTTACTGGACGAGAATTCTTTTGAAGAATTTGATATGTTCGTGTCCCATCGCTGCGTAGATTTTGATATGGCGAGCAATAAAATTCCTGGTGATGGAGTAATAACGGGTTGGGGTAAGATCAACGGAAGACTAGTTTATGTTTTTAGTCAGGACTTCACAGTCTTTGGCGGTTCACTATCAGAGACACATGCAAAGAAAATTTGTAAAGTTATGGATATGGCGATGCAGAATGGAGCGCCAATTATTGGTTTGAATGATAGTGGTGGCGCAAGAATTCAAGAGGGAGTGGCGTCCTTAGCCGGATATGCTGAGGTATTTAAACGAAATATCTTGGCTTCAGGCGTTGTTCCTCAAATTAGTGTGATTATGGGGCCATGCGCCGGTGGCGCTGTTTATTCGCCGGCGATAACTGATTTTATATTTATGGTAAGAAATAGCAGCTATATGTTTGTCACTGGACCAGAGGTAGTTAAAACAGTGACAAATGAAATTGTGACTGCCGAGGAACTTGGAGGTGCTAACACACATACCACCCGTTCATCGGTAGCAGACGGAGCCTTTGATAACGATATTGAAACCCTTAGGGCTATAAGAAGACTCTATAGTTTCCTTCCGTTAAGCAATAGGGAAAAACCCCCGGTTTTAATATCCTTTGATAACGTAGATAGAGTTGAAACAAGTCTGGACACTTTGATTCCTGATAACCCAAATTCTCCCTATGATATGCGGGAATTGATTATAAAAATTGCGGATGAGTACGATTTTTTTGAACTTCAAGAAGATTTTGCAAAGAATATTATTATTGGCTTTATCAGATTGGAAGGATACTCAATTGGAGTGGTCGCTAACCAACCGTTAACGCTTGCTGGTTGCCTTGATATTGATAGTTCAAAAAAAGCAGCTCGATTCGTTAGGTTTTGTGACGCTTTTGAGATTCCTTTGCTCACACTGGTCGATGTTCCTGGATTCTTACCGGGTGTAGCACAAGAGTACGGTGGAGTTATTAAGCATGGAGCGAAGTTACTCTTTGCGTACGGTGAGGCTACGGTTCCTAAAGTGACAGTTATTACCCGTAAAGCTTATGGGGGAGCCTATGATGTCATGTCTTCCAAGCACCTACGGGGTGATTTCAACTATGCTTGGCCAACTGCCGAGATAGCTGTTATGGGAGCTAAAGGCGCGGTTGAGATTATTTATCGGTCGGAACTCTCCGATAAAAATAAAATCAACAGGTTAACAAATTCGTATGAAGAAAGGTTTGCAAATCCTTTCGTTGCGGCTGAACAGGGTTTTATCGATGACATAATAATGCCTCGAAGTACTCGCAAGAGAGTCCTGCAGGCTTTTGGTAGCCTCAGAGGAAAAAAGGTTATTAATCCGTGGAAAAAACATGATAACATTCCGCTATGAATTACAAGGTTTTTAAACAATGCAAAAATACAAAGGGTTCCCGTCGCGGATGCCTGGAACCGATTATCAATTTACAATTAGACGTGCTAACCCAAAAGGGGCGACCAAATTAATTCATCGTGAGCGATACCGAGATCGGAAACCTGCGGATCAGAGAGCTGACAAAGCTTTTTTAGAGCAGGTAGTTCATTATTTTGGCGCCGAACCGTTTCAACGAGGGTGTCTCGATGCGGGTAGATTAAGTTGGTTTTTTGGAAGGGAAATTATATCGGCTACTGAATCTTTTGATACTCAAAGCTACGAATCTTTACTCAAGGTCGATCTTGAATTAGTCAGAATTTCTTTTCCAGGGATTCTCGAATGAGTTTCCTTCAGTTCCATCTCGGTAAATTAAGACTGACTCAATGTCTATTTAATCGAGGGAAGTTTTCAACTTGGACAATCAAAAACTTTTATTGGCATAAACCGACCAAATTTAATGTTGCAAATAGAGTTATTTTCGTATTCTCTCAAAAGCTTGACCAGATTCTTGCAAAACAAATTTGGCACTTAGTCGGTCTACGACACCATTTTTATAGGATATTACAAACAATAAAAGGCTTTATACTATTTATAGGAATAGATATGCTCAATTTAAATATTGTCTTTGCGAGATACCAAATTGAGTGGCTCAGCTTAAATCTAAAGGAAATTTTAGGCTCGTTTTTAGAAAGTGTAGCTCATAATAATCTTAAAAACCTCGTTTGTGGGTAAACAAAGGCAGTTATTTAAAAATGTTCAAAAAAATTCTCATTGCTAATAGAGGCGAAATTGCTTGTAGAGTAATAAAAACTTGTTGTCGTATGGGAATTAAAACAGTTGCAGTTTTTTCTGATGTTGATCGAACCGCACTCCATGTAAAAATGGCCGATGAGGCCATTTTTATAGGGAGTGCAGAGGCGAAAGAGTCGTACCTCTCAATTGAAAAGATCATACAGGCTTGTAAATCCAGTGGAGCAGATGCAGTACACCCAGGGTACGGATTTCTTTCAGAAAATTCGAGTTTTTGTGATGCCCTGACGAAAGCAGGGATTACTTTCATTGGTCCCCCAGCTTCTGCTATCGAGTCAATGGGCGATAAAATTGCTTCAAAAAAAATAGCAGTTGATGCCGGAATCTTTACCATTCCTGGAACTTTAGCGGTTGTAGAGGATGCTCAAGACGCAATGAAAATTGCGGATGAGATAGGATACCCCGTTATGATAAAAGCTTCAGCTGGTGGTGGCGGGAAGGGTATGAGAATTGCTTACACCCAAAATGAAGTGCTCGAAGGCTTTGCTTCGTCACAAAATGAGGCAGCAAGAAGCTTTGGCGATGACAGAATATTTATAGAGAAATTTATTGCCAGACCAAGACATATTGAAATTCAAATTCTTGGAGATACCTTTGGTAATTTTGTATTTTTTGGAGAACGCGAGTGTTCAATTCAGAGACGAAATCAAAAAATTATTGAAGAAGCCCCAAGCCCATTTCTGACATCCGGTGTTAGAGAGAAAATGGGAGAACAGGCTGTCGCTTTGGCCCGTTCCGTTGGTTACTTTTCCGCAGGCACTGTGGAGTTTGTTGTTGATTCAGATCAAAATTTTTATTTTTTAGAGATGAATACAAGGCTTCAGGTTGAACATCCAGTGACTGAATTAATTTACCGGATAGACCTTGTAAAGGAAATGATCTGTATAGCGGCTAAGAAGCGGATTGCTTATTCTCAAAAAGATATAAAATTTAATGGCTGGGCGATTGAAAGTAGAATATACGCAGAGGACCCCAGAAAAAATTTCCTGCCCTCTACGGGAAGATTAAGGCGATATTCCGCACCCTCAGAGGTTGATACCGAATCTCTTAAGATAAGAAACGATACTGGTGTCTACGAAGGAGCGAGTATTTCCATATATTATGATCCTTTAATTGCTAAACTATGTGTTTGGGCAATTGATAGGAAGATAGCTATAGAAAAAATGCGAGATGCATTGGATCGTTTTTCCATTGAAGGTATCGAAACAAATTTAAATTTTTTGTCTGCTGTTATGGATAATGAAAGATTTGAATTAGGTGAGTTTTCAACAGCATTTATTTCTGAGGAGTTCCCTGATGGTTTTAATTACAAAACGCCAGATCAAAAAGTGTCTGAATACATTGCGATCATAGCGGCTTGTATGCAAGAAATTCAAGAGAACCGAAACGCAATCGATGCTTCTGATAATGATTTATCAAACAAACAGCTCAAAAAAGTATCAGTTGTTGGTGACGAGCATTTCACATTCAACTTCAAACGGTTGAATATGAAACGATTCGTTTTTCAACGCGATACTAACGATGAGTTCGAGGTTGAAATTGGCTGGATACCTGGCGACACTCTGGTTTCAGCGTTGGTCGGCAATGTTAAACTGAATTTAAAGGTGAAATCAACTCACGGATCTATAACGCTTGAGTATAGGGAATACCGAACTCCTGTCCAAGTTTTTAACCCAAGAGAATTTAAGCTATCTAAGTTCATGATTGATCAGCCACCAGTAGATGTATCGAGTGAAATTTTATGTCCAATGCCCGGGCTGCTTGTAAGTCTGCAGGTTTCTGTAGGTGATGAGGTTATTGTTGGGCAGGCTTTATGCACAATTGAGGCGATGAAAATGGAAAATATTCTTAGGGCTGAAAAAAATGGTTCTATTAAATCAATAAGTAAAAAAGTTGGAGATACATTAGCAGTGAATGATGTTATCATAGAGTTTGACTAGATGTCAGGGGAAAAAAAAATGGATAAGAAAAAGCAGTGGGAAGAAATTGCTAAGAAAGAGCTTAAGAATCGAAAAATTGAAGATTTAATTTGGCAAACACCCGAGGGTATCAGAATTAAGCCATTGTATACTGAATTAGATATGCCAAAAGAAAGTTATTTTAGTGGGTTTCCCGGTATTCCACCATACATGCGTGGGCCAAAGGCGACAATGTATCCGGGAAGAAAGTGGACTATTAGACAATATGCTGGATTTTCAACTGCAGAGGAAAGTAACAAATTTTATAAAAAGAACCTTGCCGCCGGTCAGAAAGGTGTGTCCGTAGCATTTGATCTTGCTACCCATCGTGGGTATGATAGCGATCATGAACGAGTACAGGGCGACGTTGGAAAAGCTGGAGTTGCTATTGATAGCGTCGAGGATATGAAAATACTCTTTGATGGTATTCCCTTAGGGGAAATGTCTGTATCGATGACTATGAACGGGGCAGTTATTCCAATACTTGCAAATTTTATAGTCGCCGGAGAAGAGCAAGGTGTAGATGTGAGTAAGCTTACTGGTACGATTCAAAATGATATTTTAAAAGAATTCATGGTTCGTAATACTTACATTTATCCCCCTGAACCATCAATGCGAATAGTTTCAGATATTATATCGTTTACAAGTAAAAAAATGCCAAAATTTAATTCAATTTCAATCTCTGGTTATCATATGCAAGAGGCGGGAGCAAATTTAGTCCAGGAATTAGCATTTACACTAGCCGATGGGCGTGAATATGTAAAAGCGGCTATTAGTGCGGGCTTGGACGTTGATGAATTTGCCGGAAGACTTTCATTCTTCTTTGCGATTGGAATGAATTTTTTTATGGAGTCTGCCAAGTTGAGGGCTGCGAGAGTTCTTTGGCATAGAATAATGAAAGAATTTTCACCCAAGAAAGAAGCATCCTCGGTATTAAGAACTCATTGTCAAACATCTGGAGTTAGTCTCCAGGAGCAAGATCCATATAATAATGTAATACGCACTGCTTATGAGGCAATGTCAGCTGTTCTTGGAGGAACTCAGAGTTTACACACCAATGCACTCGATGAAGCGATGGGTTTACCAACAGAATTTTCGGCTAGAATTGCTCGAAATACTCAGATAATTTTACAAGAAGAAACTGGAATAGCGAAGGTTGTGGACCCACTAGCTGGTAGCTACTATGTTGAAAGCTTAACAAACGAACTAATTGAAAAGTCCTGGGATTTAATTCAAGAAGTTGAAGAATTAGGTGGTATGACCAAAGCAGTAGAGTCTGGTATGCCAAAATTAAAAATTGAAACGTCTGCTGCTAATAAACAGGCTGCAATAGATAAAGGTGAAGAGGTAATAGTTGGTGTTAATAAGTATAAACCTGATCATGACGATGAGGTTGAAATTTTAGATGTTGATAATGAACAAGTACGCGAGTCACAAATAACTCGCTTGAAAAAGATACGTGATCTACGTAACGAAAAAACTTGTAGCGATGCGTTGGCGAATTTACGGTTAGTCGCCGAAAGTAGAATTGGAAACTTATTGGAGGCAGCCATAACTGCGGCACGAGCGCGAGCGACAGTTGGAGAAATATCGGCGGTTATGGAAGGTGTTTTTGGTAGATATCGGGCTGAAGTTAGAACATTGTCTGGAGTTTATGGGGCTGCCTATGAGGGTGATGAAGGTTTTGAAAGTATAAAAGACAAAATGGAACAGTTTGCAGAGCAAGAAGGCAGAAGACCTAGAATGCTTGTCGTAAAAATGGGTCAAGATGGTCATGATAGGGGTGCAAAGGTAATAGCCACTGCGTTTGCTGATATGGGATTTGACGTAGACGTTGGGCCATTATTCCAAACTCCTGAAGAAGCAGCTAAAGATGCCGTTGATAATGATGTGCATGTCGTCGGTATCTCTAGTCAAGCAGCAGGTCATAAAACTTTAGCTCCTCTCTTGATAGAAGAGTTAAATAAGTTGGGGGTTGCAAATGAGATAATTGTCATTTGTGGTGGCGTTATACCTTCCAAGGATTATGATTTTCTTTACAAAAAGGGCGTAAAGGCAATTTTTGGGCCTGGGACAAATATTCCTGATGCGGCTAAAAGTATTATAGGGTTAATTAAAGATGCTAGAAATGCGTAATATGGTTTAATATTAAACTATATTACGCATTTTATAGATGTGGTAGTATTCATGGCAAAAAAAACTTATCAAATATCAAGAAAGGCCGCACTCGATTATCATCAATTTCCAAAACCGGGAAAACTTGAAGTTCGGCCTACAAAACCATTAGCAAATCAACGAGACTTGACACGAGCCTACTCACCAGGAGTTGCTGAAGCGAGCATAGCGATCAGTAAAAACCCTGCTGATGCCGCATTATATACTTCGAGGTCAAATTTGGTTGCAGTAGTATCGAATGGTTCAGCAGTGCTCGGTCTGGGTGACATTGGTGCGTTAGCTGCTAAACCTGTCATGGAGGGAAAGGCAGTTCTGTTTAAACAATTTGCCAATATTGACTGTTTTGATATTGAAGTAAATGAAAGTAATCCGGAAAAATTAGCAGAAATTGTGACTTCTTTAGAGCCAACTTTTGGTGCGATAAATCTTGAGGATATTAAAGCTCCCGATTGTTTTAAGGTGGAAGAACTATGCAGAAGGTCAATGAACATTCCGGTTTTTCATGATGATCAACATGGAACTGCCATTGTTGTTGGTGCTGCACTGTTGAATGCTTTAAGAATTCATGGCAAAAACATTAAAAAAATTAAGGTCGTTGCATCAGGGGGAGGATCGGCTGGAATTGCGTGTCTAAAAATGTTGGTTAAGCTTGGTTGTAAATTAAAAAATATCTGGCTTTGTGATAAAAATGGATTAATCACTAAAGGCTTGGATGATCCAAACCCTCATAGGGCTGAATTTGCACAATCATCTGATCAAAAATCCCTTTCTGATTGTATAGATGGGGCAGATTTATTTCTGGGTCTGTCTGCTCCTGGAGTTTTAAAGCCTGATATGATAGCGCGAATGAACGATAAACCAATCATTTTTGCATTGGCGAATCCTATCCCAGAAATTTTACCTGAACTCGTTAGAGATGTTTCAACAGAGGCGATTATAGCTACTGGACGCTCAGATTATCCTAATCAAGTAAATAATGTTTTGTGTTTCCCTTTTATTTTTCGAGGTGCTCTAGATGTAGGTGCTACTAAAATAAATGATGAAATGCAGATTGCTTGTGTGGAAGCGATTGCAGAACTAGCAAGGCTACACTCCACCGCAGAGATCGCGGCCGTTTATACGGGTGAAAATCTTAGATTTGGTAAGGACTACTTAATTCCTAAGCCATTTGACCCAAGGCTGTTGCCAGTTGTTGCTACCGCTGTGGCAAAAGCTGCCATGGATACTGGTGTGGCAACTCGACCAATACAAAATTTATTATCGTATAGAGAAAAATTGGAAAGCTACGTCCATAAGACTTCACTTTTGATGCGGCCAGCATTTGCAGCAGCTAAAAAAGAATCTAGAAAAATAGCATTTGCTGAGGGTGAGGACGAAAGAGTACTTCGCGCAGCACTCGCGCTAGTGGAGGATACTAATGATCAACCCATTCTTATTGGTCGGCCTTTAGTTGTTAAAAGTCGAATAGAAAAATATGGGCTTCCCCTTGTTATTGGAAAAGATTTTCAATTGGTAAATCCTGAAAATGATCAGCGCTTCAGAGACTATTGGGGTTCTTATCATTCCCTCATGGAGCGCCGTGGAGTAACCCCTGATTTGGCTAGATCAGTTATGAGAACAAATACGACAGCTATTGCATCGATAATGGTCAGTAGAGGGGAGGCAGATAGTTTAGTCTGTGGTTGTTTTGGTCAATATTCATGGCATTTAAAATACGTAAAGCGTGTTTTGGCGGTTGGTGGCTTGGTTCCTTCTGGTGCGCTATCAATGATGATTTTAGAAAATGGTCCCTTATTTGTTGCAGACACGCAAATATTTGCTGAACCATCGTCTCAACAAATTGCCGACATAGTTCTTGCCGCAGCGAGGCATACTCGACGGTTTGGTATAGAACCAAAAATTGCTCTTTGTTCTCACTCACAATTTGGAAATTTAGATAGTAGCTCGGGTATTCGTATGCGGGGAGCACTAAGAATCTTGGATAGTAAAATTTGTGATTTTGACTATGATGGAGAGATGCATTCCGATGCCGCGCTAGATCCAGAATTGCGCAAACGAATTATGCCAAATTGTCGCTTTGAAGGAACAGCCAATGTTTTAATATTCCCTAATACGGATGCGGCGAGCGGAGTGCGGAATATTTTAAAAATGTGCGCTAATGCTATTGAAATAGGACCAATTTTGATGGGAATGGGAAATAAAGCGCATATTGTAACTTCTTCGATAACTGCAAGAGGTCTATTTAATATTGCCACGCTTGCTGGAACCGCGGTTAATGAGTATGGATGAATTTTTGCTACTAGCAGAATTTTTGAATCAAGGAGTAATTGATGTCTTATAAAAGTGTTTATGAGTCTTGGAAATCAAATCCTGAAGCTTTTTGGTTAGAATTGGCTCGAGGGGTGGACTGGAAGATTTTTCCGGAAACCATATTAAATAGCTCCAATCCTCCGTTTTACCACTGGTTCGAAGATGGGCTTGCAAATACTTGTTACAATGCGGTTGATAGACACGTACTTTCAGGTCTTGGAAAAAAAACAGCCATCATTTACGACAGCCCAGTTACAAATTCAAAAGAATATCTTTCTTATCATGAGCTATTGTTAAAAGTCTCGAAGTTTGGGGCAGCTTTAAAACAGAAAGGGATAAAAAAAGGTGATAGAGTAATTGTTTATATGCCTATGGCTTTGGAGGCCATTATTGCTATGTTGGCATGCGCCCGTATCGGAGCAATTCATTCGGTAGTTTTTGGTGGTTTCGCAGCAGCTGAGTTGGCTGTTAGGATCGATGATGCTACTCCAAAAGCAATTTTAGCGGGTTCCTGTGGGTTGGAAGTAAATAAAGTGGTTGAATATAAACCATTGCTAGACGAAGCGATTTCACTAGCAAAGCATTCACCGGAGTTTTGTGTAATTTTGCAACGGCCACAATGTATTTCATCTTTGATACCGGGCAGAGATTATGAATGGGATGATTTTCAAAAAATGTCTGAGGGCTGTGACTGTATTCCCATAAAGGGATCAGATCCTTTGTATATTCTATACACCTCGGGAACAACAGGAGAGCCAAAAGGGGTGGTCCGGCCGTCTGGTGGTCATATGACAAGCTTAATATGGACCATGAAAAACCTGTATGGTGTGAGTCAAGATGACGTCTTTTGGGCGGCATCAGATGTTGGTTGGGTGGTTGGACACTCATATATTTGCTACGCACCTTTACTAAATGGAAATACGACTGTGCTGTTTGAGGGTAAACCTGTCGGAACTCCGGATGCCGGTACGTTCTGGCGTGTTATTTCTGAACATTCGGTTAGTTGTTTATTTACCGCACCTACAGCTTTCAGAGCGATAAAGCGTGAAGATCCGGATGGTAGTTTCATAAAGCAATACAATATGACGTCATTAAAATCTTTATTTTTGGCCGGAGAAAGAGCAGACCCTGATACTATAATATGGGCTCAAGAAAAGTTACAAGTGCCAGTTATTGATCATTGGTGGCAGACTGAAACTGGTTTTGGAATGGTTGGTAATCCGATTGGTATAGAGAAATTGCCAATAAAAATTGGATCACCTACTGTGCCGTTACCCGGATACGAAATTGATATATTAGATGGGGAAGGAAAAATACTGGGACCAAACCAACTAGGTTCGATCGCTGTAAAGTTGCCATTACCGCCCGGAGCACTTCCAACACTCTGGAATGCAGATGATCGGTTTTTAAAGTCTTACCTAAGTACTTTCCCCGGGTATTACGAAACAGGTGACGCGGGACTTATTGATGAGGATGGCTATATTTTCATAATGGCTAGAACTGACGATGTCATAAATATAGCTGGGCATCGTCTTTCAACTGGTGCTATGGAGGAAGTTTTAGCGAGCCATAAAGATGTTGCTGAATGCGCAGTGGTTGGTATCGCTGATGAATTAAAAGGACAATTGCCTTTGGGTTTATTGTGTTTGAACTCTGGAGTGAATCGGTCTTATAAGGAGATTACGGGTGAGGTAATTTTATCAGTTAGAGAACAAATTGGTCCTGTAGCTGCATTTAAGTTGGCTGTTGTAGTGGATAGACTCCCTAAAACGCGATCTGGAAAAATATTAAGAGCAACGATAGCAAAAATAGCGAATGGCGAAGATTTCAAAACCCCGGCAACTATTGATGATCCTGTCATTATAAACGAGATTCGTCAGGTTCTCAAAACAATTGGTTTGCCAAAGTTAAAGACGATTTGAAAGGATTTAAGTCTTTAGATTTATTTTAAGGAACAAATAAATGCTTCATAACATGGCTGTCAATGTAATGAAAAATGCTTACGTACCATATTCTGATTTTCAGGTCGGTGTTGCATTAAAGTCGACTAATAACAAGTTTTATACTGGTTGCAATGTTGAAAATGCTGCCTACCCTCAGGGTGTCTGTGCGGAAGCTGGGGCAATATCGGCGATGGTTGCAGGTGGATGCAATCGTATTTCTGAAGTTCTAATTGTCTCTGGAGGAAAAAGACTTATTGTTCCATGCGGTGGTTGCAGACAAAAATTGTTGGAATTTTCTGACGCAAATACTCGAATATTACTGGCGACTGTTTCAAAAGTTCAAAAAAATTTGTCTATAGAGGAATTACTACCATACGCTTTCAATGATACATTTTTAAATTCATGAGTCATCTCTTTTGGTTGTTTTAACCAGTAAAAATTAATTAACGTTGGAAAGAATAGAAATGCTGGTACAAGAAATTATTAGAAAGAAACGTGATGGTATACTGTTAACAGATAATGAAATCTCTTGGTTTATTTCACAAATGACCCAAGACAAAATGTCTGAAAGCCAAATTGCTGCTTTTGCAATGGCAACCTATTTAAAAGGTATGAATATATCTGAGCGTACCACTTTGACAGAAGCAATGTGCAATAGCGGGAAGAAAATTCAATGGGATTTAGCTGGGCCAATAATTGATAAGCATTCGACGGGCGGAGTTGGTGATTGTGTTTCCTTATTACTTGCTCCTTCTCTGGCTGCATGTGGAGGATTTGTTCCGATGGTTTCTGGCAGAGGACTTGGGCATACTGGTGGTACTTTAGATAAGTTTGATTCAATTCCTGGGTATGAGTCACAACCAAGCATTGAGCTTTTCAAAAAAACAGTTAAGACAGTTGGTTGCGCTATCGTTGGGCAGACGGAAGAAATAGCTCCTGCGGACAAACGGTTGTATGCAATACGTGATGTAACGGCTACGGTTGAGTCTGTTGATCTTATAACTGCATCGATACTCTCAAAAAAGCTTGCTGCAGGTTTGGATGCGCTTGTTCTTGATATAAAATGCGGTAATGGTGCATTCATGGATTCCCTAAAACAAGCAGAATTGCTTGCGAGGTCTTTGGTCCAGGTTGGCAATGGTCTTGGATGTCATACAACAGCAATCTTAACTGACATGAACCAACCGCTTTGCTCAAATGTTGGGAACTCACTTGAAATGCAAAAAGCAGTTGATATTTTAAAAGGCAATGCGAAAGAAAATAGGCTTTTAGAAGTAGTTAGTGCATTGGGTGGAAAAATATTATGGTCAGTCGGTTTGGCGAGTAGTTTTAAGCAAGGGTCCAATAAAATAAGAAATTCGCTTGAAAATGGTCGCTCAGCAGAACTTTTTGAGAGAATGATTTCTAGCCTTGGAGGTAGTAACAATTTTTTGAATAAATCAGAAACTGAGTTACCCTCTGCGCCATTCGTTGCAGACGTAAACTCATTTTCAACGGGATACATTCATTCAATCGATAGCCGAGCAATTGGAATATCAGTTCTTGAACTTGGGGGTGCGCGTCGTCGGTCAACTGATATTATAGATCATGCCGTGGGATTTGAAAATTTACTCGGTGTTGGAGATTTCATTGATTCTAAGTTGCCATTGGCGCGTATTCATGCTCGGGATGAGCAATCACTTGCTTTAGCGAAGGATCGGATTTTAAGGGCATACAAGATTGGGGAACAAAAAAAAGGAAAAGAAAATGGTGTCATTATTAAACACTTGGATTGATGGGTAGAGCAATTCTTATAGTTCTTGATTCCGTTGGAATTGGAGGTGCGCCGGACGCTGGTGATTTTGNTGATTTTGGATCTAATACGCTTGGTAATATTAGAAATGCTTGTTCAAGTGGAAAAGCGAATTANGGACGAAATGGACCGCTGAAGATTCCAAACTTAGAATCCCTNGGTATGATAAAATCTTTAAACCTTGCGGCTGGCAAGAATCCTGTTGAGAATATGAAAACTCGTTTCGCAGGCTATGGAGCGGCTACTTCTCTATCCCGGGGTAAAGACACGCCCTCAGGTCATTGGGAGTTAGTAGGTGCGCCGGTAGACNTTGACTGGCTATATTTNAAAAACTTNGTTCCTACCTTTCCATCTTATGAAATTAATNAGATAATTGCGAGAACAAAAATTCCAGGAATTTTAGCAAATTGTCACTCGTCTGGAACTGAAATTATTGAAAGATTTGGCGAGGAGCATATAAAAACTGGAAAACCAATTTTCTATACTTCGTCCGATAGTGTTATTCAGATTGCCGCCCATGAAAAGGTATTTGGNTTGAAACTTCTACTAGACCTTTGCAATGAAACTGCTCGAATATTTCATCCTCTTGGGGTGTGTAGAATAATTGCGAGACCTTTTTTGGGNAAAAAAAAAGGAGAATTCTACCGTACAAAAAACCGTAAGGATTTTTCTGTTGATCCNATTCATGAAACAGTTTGTGATCGGGTTGTTAAAGCTGGTGGAACATGTTGGGGAATTGGTAAAATTGGTGATATATTCAATCATCGATCAGTAACTACTTTCGCGACTGGAGTTAGGGATTCCGANCTTTTTGGCAAACTTATCGAAGTTTTAGATGTAGCTGACAATAGAGATTTTATTTTTGCAAACTTTGTTGAGTTTGATTCTTTGTATGGTCATCGTCGAGATGTCAGTGGATATGCTTTGGCGTTAGAAAAATTTGATTTGAAGTTACCAGAACTTTTTAAAAAGTTAAACGAAGATGATCTTTTAATAATAACAGCAGATCATGGAAATGATCCAACTTTTCATGGAACTGATCATACTCGTGAAAGAGTNCCGGTTTTGATAAGAGATCCTTCTAAAAAAGAAAAAAATTACGGACTGATACATTTTTCAGATGTTGGAAATTTCNTCGTTGATCACCTTAACTTACGGTGTAGTTAGGCGAACACCATATTTCAAATTTTTTCTTTACTAGAGCTAAATATGTCCTTTTGATTTTTATATNAATTGCTTGTAAAGGTAATACATNAGTATTTCTGGGATTAAATATAATAAAACGGTTAAGGANTAAACATGAAAAATTTAACAATTGTTGAGCATCCACTTATCCAGCATAAATTAACGGAGCTACGAAAGGTAAGTACGCCAACCAATCATTTTCGAAAGCTTCTTCGAGAAATTAGCTTGCTTCTNGCGTATGAAATTACCAGATCAATGCCAATGATGATGCGTGAAATTGAAACGCCGTTGGAAAAAATGAATTCACCTACCTTGAGTGGAAAAAAGCTTGCTTTGATTTCAATTTTACGAGCCGGAAACGGACTTTTGGATGGTGTATTAGATTTAATACCGTCCGCGAGGGTTGGGTTTGTTGGTTTATATCGCAATGAAGATACTTTGAAACCAGTTCAGTATTACTTCAAGGTTCCCAGCGATCTCAAGGAACGGATTGTTATTTGTGTTGACCCAATGCTTGCAACNGGAAACTCCGCGGTAGAAGCAATCGAACTTTTAAAAAAGTCAGGAGCAAAAAATATTAGGTTTTTATGTCTTTTAGCGGCGCCTGAAGGGGTTGAAAATTTAGCTGAAAGTCATCCGGATGTGCCTATTGTTACAGCGGCTCTTGATAGACAATTAAATGAAATTGGTTACATTTTGCCTGGCTTGGGCGACGCTGGAGACAGAATGTATGGGACAAAGTAAGGTNGAATATTTCCTGTTGACGTTTTTTACTATGGGTAACATAAGGAACAAACTTTATCGCAGTTGAAAATTCTTGCGTTGGTTAATCACCGATAAACCAAAGAGAGTNTTTGTGACATAGCATGAAGGTATCATTTATAAACAGCTACTTAGCCCGGAAGCCGAAGTATTTCTTGTTTTTTCCCATTGGCTAATTCGATTTTATCCTCGTATATTCCTAGCACTTTCCAACCATCAAATTTNTCACCGACTTTGACTTTAATCACTCTGCCTGAGGCTAGTCGAATGAGTGCGATAGCATTCTGTTCTGTTCCNAAGACACCGATTAAATTTGTTCTATTGAGTTCGATTATGTTTGACATCGTCGCATTATTTACAATTGANGCTCGCTTTGGGAATGAAGGTTTTTTTGTCGCTTTTGCATTAATCGTTATGTCGCTTGGATTTATTCGTGTTAAACTAGCTACTGGTAACGGACGTAGGATTGGGGTTTGACTTAAGGTAACTGCTCCAGAAGATAATGTTGGTTCGGCCAAAACATAAATGTTTTCTATAGTAACTGGCCTTAAAATTGGCTTGTATTTTTGAGATAGTAAATTTTCTTCNGGAGATAATTCAAAGCTAAATCNTTCAAGATTTTGGTTCTTAAGTGTTTNAATAAATTTATTTTGTCTGAGTAAGCTGCTTGGATTTTCAAGTTTTGTAAACGTTTCGTCAAACATGTTGATTTGTGATTTTGTAGCCGTAGTCGTGGTGAAGTCTAATGCTAAATCATCTATATCACTTTTATCGACAAATTTTAATTTTATCTTTTCTAGCAGTGATAGCCTTGGTTTTGAGATCGTTGTAGTTTTGTTTAGATGTTTTGTGATTTGTATGGATGGATTTTCTAGTTCAAGTGATTTATTTATATAAATTGTATCGTCAGCTTGATTGACNTTAATTTTTATGCTTCTAAGATAATCGTATTGAATTGANGCTTTNAGAACTTGAAGTTTTGAATTTTGGGTNGGNAGTNATGAATGATTTGAGCTGATACCGAAATTATTTAAAGTATCAGCCTGATATTCTTTTTCAAAACGAGCTGTGCTAGCGCTGTATTGGAGCTCCTTAGTGGTTAAATCTGGTGTAATCAGTTCGACCATTGTAAATAGGTTTGGAAAAGTCTTAGGCTTAGAATTTGTATTACGAGAAATAACCTTTGGTGGGTGAGTTTTGGACAATAAATTTTGATGAAATAATGGTGATAATTGCAAGTTATGGTTTATTGGTACACGAGGAGCAACACTTGGAACNACGGAAACTTTTTTAGTCTTGTTTTCANTGTTAAGAGTTAGATTTTTNGGCGCAACTATTGAAGAGATANTATCACTGAGCTGGTCGCCANATTCTGAAGTTTCAAATGGGCTTAAAATAAATAGTGCNCCTGCAATCACTAAGGATGAGATAATTGCTGCCGTTCCTAAAAGTTCTTTTTTACCGTTGANATAAGTCTTCTCTGGTATTTTGTCTTGTNTAAAAATTGGAGCTTCCAAAAAACCNTTGATCGGCTNAGATGCNATAAACCGATTTGTTGTAAATCCTGCATTGTTTAAAAAAAACCTAGTCTCGTCTAAAGTTTTTGTAGTTACTGCAGCCACTGGTTGTGTTCGGTGACTAGTGGGTGATCCCACGGCGACATTAATTTCATTTCTTTTTAACGCACACGCCGTTGCTACACGATCAATCGCCTGTTGTCGGTTAATCGGCTGGTTAGCGGACTCAATATTTAAATTTTGAATTAGTATTAGTTCATCTGGAAGCATTACGTCAATTACTGGTTTCTTTCCAGTGAGAGCATAAACTTGACTTTGTAACAATTGCAGATTTTTGGTAATTTCTGAATGGTTAGGATCAGTAGATCCAATTTCTTCATATTTGTCTTGATCACTCTTAAAAAGAAGCTGTATTTTTTCCCTTGAAAGCTTAAGGACGAATTGGGTTTTATTATGTCGCATTAGAATTAAATACTTTTATTTTGTTCATGCTTTTGGGCCATTTTTATATTTAATCTTCCGGCCATTTCTAGAAATTTTTTGCCATTTTATTCGCTGTCAATACCCTCTAATAGCTCTTTTGACTGTTTCTTGCAATAATCATGAAAATTTTGATAAAAAACCAATTTTCACTTATATACATTAAAAATACTAACAGTTTGACTACCATTTGTTAATCTGAGATCTAGTTATGTAAAGTGAGAGTGCCGCTGCATTTGAGACATTTAATGAACCGAAGTCTCGATGACTAGGTATCCTAGCTATTTGATCACAACTCTTTAATGTTAGCTCTCGTAAACCTGGTCCTTCTGCACCAACGATTAATGCTACTGGTCCTTTTGGTATTTGTTTTAAACAATCATTTAAATCAAATTTGCTTGTTCCACTAAGTCCAATACAAAAATAGCCCATCTTTTTCAGGCTGAAAATGGCGCGGGCTAAGTTAGGTAATCTTAAATAAGGTTGTCTCTCCAGTGCTCCTGACGCGGCTTTAGCCAATGCACCCGTTTCTGGTGAACTATACCTCAAAGGACTGGCTACTGCTGTCGCTCCAAACACCTCTGCAGATCTTAAGATCGCACCGACATTTTGTGGATCTGTTACTCTATCTAGGAGTAAAACTAACTTACTTTCTTCCTTCGGGGCACATACTTCTGAGAGTGAACCCCACTTTAATGGGCTTGCCTCTAGAGCAGCACCCTGGTGCACCGCTGTTTTTTCTATTGGCGGTAAAAATTGTTTTGGTTCAATTATTTCTACTCTTATTGAGGACTTTGTAATTTCAACATCTAATTTTTTACACGCATTAGGTGTAACGAT
>PAHT02000042.1 GCA_002705045.2 Paracoccaceae bacterium
TAACGGTTCGAAAGAATTCGGATCGGTCAGAAATTTTAATATTAATTTTGGTCCGCAACATCCTGCGGCGCATGGTGTGCTGCGGATGGTTTTAGAATTGGACGGGGAGGTTGTAGAGCGATGTGATCCGCACATTGGACTGCTCCACCGAGGAACTGAGAAGTTGATTGAAAGTCGAACATATCTTCAAAATTTACCATATTTTGACCGTTTGGATTATGTTGCTCCGATGAATCAAGAGCATGCTTGGTGCCTAGCAATAGAAAAGCTGGTAAATGTTCAAATTCCTTACAGGGCTTCTTTAATTAGAGTTCTCTTCTGTGAAATAGGACGGATTCTGAGCCATCTTCTAAATATTACGACGCAAGCGATGGATGTTGGTGCTCTTACCCCACCTCTTTGGGGGTTTGAGGAACGAGAAAAATTGATGGTATTTTATGAGCGAGCCAGCGGAGCGAGGTTGCATGCGGCATATTTTAGACCTGGGGGTGTTCATCAAGATTTATCAGAAGAGCTGCTAAATGATATTTATGAGTGGTGTACAACTTTTCCAAAAATAATTGACGATATTGAAGGGCTTTTAACTGACAATAGAATTTTTAAGCAAAGAAATGTAGACATTGGTATTGTGTCTCAGAAAGAGGCATTAGATTGGGGTTTCTCCGGTGTAATGGTTAGGGGATCTGGAATGTCGTGGGATCTACGGCGTTCCCAACCTTATGAATGTTACAATGAATTTGAATTTAAGATTCCCGTAGGAAGTCATGGCGATTGCTATGACCGTTACATTTGTCGGGTCCTTGAAATGCGAGAGTCAGTAAAAATTATTTCACAGGCTATAGATAAACTTCGTTCCTGTAAGGGGAATGATATATTAGCTCGAGGGAAATTATCTCCTCCTAAACGTGACATAATGAAAGAGTCGATGGAGTCCCTTATTCATCATTTCAAACTGTATACCGAAGGTTTTCGCGTTCCTAAGGGGGAGATTTATTGTGCTGTAGAAGCACCCAAGGGAGAATTTGGTGTTTATCTTGTAGCCGATGGAACAAATAAGCCTTACAAGGTAAAAATTCGAGCTCCTGGTTTTGCACATTTAGCGGCTATAGATCATATTTGTAGTGGTCATCAGTTAGCAGATGTATCTGCTATACTGGGCTCACTAGATGTTGTTTTTGGGGAGATTGATAGGTAATGTTGAGAAGACTTAATAAAAAACAACCAGCTAGTTTTGAGTTTACAAAAAAGAATTTGAAATGGGCAAAAAATCAAATTTTAAAGTATCCAGTTGGACGTCAAGCTAGTGCAGTAATTCCGTTATTGTGGAGAGCTCAGGAGCAAGAAGGGTGGTTATCGCAGCCGGCAATAGAGTGTGTTGCTGAATTACTTAAAATGGACGCAATAAGAGTTTTTGAAGTAGCTAGCTTTTATTTTATGTTTCAATTAAGCCCTGTTGGAGATGTAGCTCATATTCAGGTATGCGGAACTACACCCTGTATGCTTTGTAATTCGGAAGACTTGATAAAGGTATGTAAAGAAAAAATTTCTCCAGAACCTCACTGCCTCTCGACAGATGGAAAATTTAGTTGGGAAGAGGTGGAATGCTTGGGTGCATGTGCTAACGCGCCAGTCGCTCACATTGGGAAGGATTATTATGAAGATTTGTCGACTGAGAAGTTCAAATCTTTGCTTGACGAGCTAGCTTCAGGAATTGTTCCGCGTCCAGGATCGCAATTAAGTCGGTTTTCTTCTGAGCCAGAAGGTGGGTTGACGTCATTACATGGAAGCATTGAAAATGAGTTCAATGCGTCAGTGTCTGAGGCCGTTCAAAAAGGCGACACAATTAAAAGAATATTGGAGTGACTACGGTGGGTAAGAAAATAAATGTCGTAATTATAAATCTAAATTTGGTGAATATTGTTAGTTGAATAGCCAGTTGGTGGGGATTATTTTATATGCTTGAAGACAAAGATAGAATTTTTACAAATCTGTATGGTATGTATGACCGTAGTTTAAAAGGAGTATTATCTCGAGGTCATTGGTCTGAGACTGGTGAAATGCTGAAACGAGGGCAAGATTGGATCATTGAGGAGGTTAAGAACTCTGGATTGCGTGGCAGAGGTGGAGCAGGATTTCCGACTGGATTAAAATGGTCGTTTATGCCTAAAGAAAGTGACGGAAGACCATGTTACTTAGTTGTTAACGCTGATGAGTCTGAGCCGGGAACCTGTAAAGATCGTGAAATAATGAGGCACGATCCGCACTCCCTAATTGAAGGATGTTTGATTGCAGGCTTTTCTATGAACGCAAAAGCTGCGTACATCTATATAAGGGGTGAATACATTCGTGAGCGTGAAAGCTTGCAAATCGCAATTGATGAGGCTTACGACGCAGGTTTNNTTGGGAAAAATGCTTCAGGCTCTGGTTACAGTTTTGATGTGTTCCTACATCATGGTGCCGGTGCNTATATTTGTGGGGAGGAAACTGCTCTTTTAGAGAGCCTCGAAGGNAAGAAAGGTATGCCGAGAATGAAACCTCCTTTCCCAGCGGGTGCTGGTCTTTACGGCTGTCCAACCACCGTTAATAATGTCGAGTCCATAGCTGTTGTTCCGACTATACTTAGAAGAGGAGCTAGTTGGTTTGCCGGGTTTGGTCGACCAAATAATACTGGAACCAAGATTTTTGCTATTTCTGGTCATGTTGAGAAGAAATGCGTTGTAGAAGAAGAAATGTCCATTAGTCTTAAAGAGCTAATTGAGAAGCATTGCGGAGGTGTAAGAGGGGGGTGGAAAAATTTAAAAGCAGTGATTCCAGGTGGAGCGTCTGTTCCATTGCTACCCGCAGATCTTTGTGATGACGCAATTATGGATTTTGATTGGCTCAGAGAACAGCAATCTGGGCTTGGTACAGCTGCTGTAATAGTCATGGATCAAAGCACTGACGTAATTAAAGCGATATGGCGGCTGGCAAAATTTTATAAGCATGAAAGCTGCGGTCAGTGTACTCCTTGCAGGGAAGGCACTGGTTGGATGATGAGAGTAATGGAGAGGCTAGTCAGAGGTGAGGCAAATGTTGGTGAAATAGATATGTTGCTTGACGTAACTAAACAGGTTGAAGGCCATACCATTTGTGCTCTTGGCGATGCTGCTGCATGGCCTATCCAAGGTCTAATTCGGCATTTTCGAAACGAGATTGAAGATAGAATAAAAGCGGTTGATGTTAAATCTTCTAGAGTAGCTGCGGAGTAAAATATGACGACTTATAGAGAAGTAATGATTGATAAAAAAATAGTTGAGGTGGATCCTTGCCTTACAATCATGCAAGCGTGTGAGCAAATTGGTGTTGAGATTCCTAGATTTTGTTACCATGAGCGGTTGTCAATTGCTGGAAATTGTAGGATGTGTTTAGTCGAAGTCGTAGGAGGTCCGCCAAAACCCACCGCTTCATGCGCCATGCAGATTAAAGATTTGCGCCCTGGACCAAATGGAGAGCCACCTCAAATCAAAACTAGTTCTGCTATGGTCAGGAAAGCACGTGAGGGCGTAATGGAATTTCTTTTAATAAATCATCCACTTGATTGTCCGATTTGTGATCAAGGAGGAGAGTGTGATTTGCAGGATCAAGCCGTTGCTTATGGAGTAGATTTTTCGCGTTACCGGGAGCCGAAAAGAGCTGTTGAAGATTTAAATCTTGGGCCACTTATTGAGACACACATGACTCGCTGCATTTCGTGCACTCGTTGTGTTCGATTTACTACCGAGGTTGCTGGTATTGCTCAGATGGGACAAACTGGGCGAGGTGAAGACAGTGAAATTACAAGTTATTTATCGCAATCACTAAAGAGTGAACTTCAAGGGAATATTATTGATTTGTGTCCTGTTGGAGCACTTACCTCTAAACCTTATGCTTTTTCGGCACGTTCTTGGGAGCTTCAAAAAACTGATAGTATTGATGTCATGGATGCTCTTGGTTCCAATATTCGACTTGATTGCAAGGGCAGAGAGATAATGCGAATTCTTCCTAGAAATAACGATAAAATCAATGAAGAATGGATTTCTGATAAAACTAGATTTGTTTTTGATGGATTACGGCGGCAGCGCGTGGATAAGCCTTACATTAGGAAGGACGGTCGTTTAGTAGAAGTGGATTGGGAAGAAGCATTAGATAATGTAAGTATAAATGTCTCCGGTAAGAAAATAGCATCAGTGATAGGAGACATGACCTCTACTGAGTCAATATACGCTCTACGATTACTGACTGAACGTTTAAGTGGTACCTATGAATGTCGCGTTGATAAGAGTTGTTTATCGACCTCAGACAGGTCTGGCTATGTCGGTACTGCTGCGATAGCTGACCTGGACAATTGTGACAAGGTAGTTTTAATTGGATCTAATCCCAGACTAGAATCCCCTGTTTTTAATGCGAGAATTCGTAGAGCTTGGTTGAACGGAGCTGAGATATATTTAATTGGTCAAAAAGTTAACTTGACTTATGAGTATAATTATCTTGGAGAGGATAGAAGCGCGCTTAAAGCTCTTATCAAAAATGTAGATTTAGATCTGAATAACAACACGTTTGTTGTTTTAGGTCAGGGAGCATTGATAGATGACGATGGTGAGGAAGTATTGGCAGCAACAAAGAAGATTGTGGATACTTATTCCTGTAAATTTTTAATTTTACACACTGCCGCCTCACGAGTTGGTGCAATGGAGGTTGGTTTTACTCACAGTGATGGTATCGATTCTGCTCTTGAAGGAGCCGAGGTTGTTTTTAATTTAGGAATGGATGAATTTGACTTACCTAAAAATTGTTTTGTAATCTATCAAGGAAGTCATGGCGATAGAGGCGCGCATCGCGCAGATGTAATTTTGCCAGGAGCCTGTTACACTGAAGAGTCGGGCATATTTGTTAATACTGAAGGCCGACCTCAACTCGCCTTACGAGCTAATTTTCCACCGGGTGAATCTAAAGAAAACTGGGCAATAATAAGAGCTTTAGCTGGAAAGTTAAACTTAGATTTGGGGTATAATAATTTACAAGAGCTTAGGACAAAGTTAATAAACGAATTTCCTCATCTCGGTCGGTTGGATCAGATAAAAACACCTGAATGGGTAAAATCAAAGTTCAAAGAATTCTCAGGAAATCAATTATTTAAACCCTACTACTTAAACTATTATAAGACTAATCCGGTGGCTAGGGCAAGTTTAATTATGAATGATTTGTCCAAGAACTTAGATCTAGAAAACCAAATAATTGCGGCAGAATAATAATGCATTTTTTTGATAGTCAGTTGGGTATATTTTTATGGATTTTAGGCCAATGTCTTATAGTAACAATCGGGGTCCTGATAAGTTTAGCTTTTTTGATGTATGCTGATCGAAAAGTTTGGGCGGCGGTACAGATGCGGCGAGGTCCAAACGTCGTTGGAGCTTTCGGATTACTGCAGTCCTTCGCTGATTTTTTAAAGTATATCGTAAAAGAAATAATTGTACCTGCTGGTGCAAACAAATTTGTTTTCTTTTTAGCGCCTTTAATTAGCTTTGTTCTGGCCTTGGTTGCATGGGTCGCTATTCCGTTTGATGAGGGGTGGGTTATCTCGAATCTTAATGTAGGTATATTGTATATATTTGCGATCTCAAGTCTTGAAGTTTACGGAGTGATAATGGGCGGATGGGCATCCAATTCTAAGTATCCATTTCTTGGGTGTTTAAGATCAGCGGCCCAAATGATTTCCTATGAGGTATCGATTGGATTGATAATCATTGGTGTGCTGATATCTACAGGCTCGCTAAATCTCACAAGTATTGTAATGGCGCAATCAGGCAATTATGGAATATTGAGTTGGTATTGGCTTCCGCATTTTCCGATGGTGATACTATTTTTTATCTCAGCATTAGCCGAAACAAACCGGCCGCCTTTCGACCTGCCAGAAGCAGAAGCAGAGTTAGTCGCTGGGTATCAGGTCGAGTATTCCTCAACACCTTTTCTTTTGTTTATGATAGGTGAGCTGATGGCTGTAGTTTTGATGTGTGCTCTGATTACAATTCTTTTTTTTGGAGGTTGGCTATCTCCAATACCTGGTGTTGGTGACGGAATACTTTGGATGATTTTGAAAATGCTAGTGTTCTTTTTTCTTTTTGCTTTAGTCAAGGCAGTAGTTCCAAGATTTCGATACGATCAATTGATGAGAATTGGTTGGAAGGTGTTTTTACCGATGTCTTTAGGTTGGGTAGTTATTGTCGCCGCATTTGCGCAAATGGGTGTTCCTGGGTATGCTAGATGGATTGTAGGGGGGTAATTAAATGCGACTCGTTAACTGGAAATTATTTTTAAAATATTTGTTATTATTAGACTTTTTAAATGGCTTCAAACTAGCGATGAAATATTTTTTCAAAGCTAAAGTTACTTTGAATTATCCACATGAGAAAGGTCCAATATCGCCTCGGTTCCGTGGTGAGCACGCTCTGAGGCGATATCCAAATGGAGAAGAAAGGTGCATTGCTTGCAAACTGTGTGAAGCCATTTGCCCAGCTCAAGCGATCTCGATAGACTCTGAGCCTAGAGATGACGGCTCTCGCCGAACTACGCGATATGATATTGATATGACGAAATGTATCTATTGTGGGTTTTGTCAGGAAGCTTGTCCAGTTGACGCTATAGTTGAGGGCCCAAACTTTGAATACGCTTCTGAGACTCGTGAAGAACTTTTTTATAATAAAGAAAAACTATTAGACAACGGCGATCGGTGGGAGGTGCAAATTGCAAGAAATTTAAAATCGGATAATGTATTCCGTTAATTGGATTAAATATAAGGTTTAATAAAAATGGCACCAATTATTTTTTACTTTTTTGCGGTTATTGCACTTTCATCAGCTGTTCTAGTTATTTCCTGCCGTAATCCTGTTCATTCGGTTTTAGCATTGATTGCAACTTTTTTTTCAGTCGCTGGTCTCTTTGTTCTTCTTGGAGCGGAATTTTTAGCAATGCTTATGATGATTGTATATGTAGGTGCCGTTGCGGTACTTTTTCTCTTTGTTGTCATGATGCTTGATATTGATTTTGTTGAATTGCGGGTAGGTTTTTCCCGCTATTTACCTGCTGGTATTATTTTTGGAGCAGTGCTCGTTTTTGAACTTGGGATAATGCTTGGTGATTGGACATTTTCCGATAGTTTTGCTCGAAATATGACTAGTCCAATTCCAACTGATGTAACAAATACGATTGCGTTAAGTAAGGTTATTTACACGAAGTACATTTATTTATTTCAGTTGGCCGGATTAATTCTTTTTGTAGCTATGATTGGAGCAATCGTTTTAACTTTTCGTCCAAATTCTAACGTGAAAAGACAGAATGTTGTCGAGCAAATGCAAAGGGATGGGGCATCTTCAGTAAAAGTAGTCGATATTAAGCCAGGTCAGGGTCTTTGATATGATTACGTTAAACCATTATTTATTTCTAGGTGCCCTTCTCTTTGTGATTGGTATATTTGGGATTTTTTTAAACAGAAAAAATGTAATAGTTATGTTGATGTCAATTGAGTTAATATTGCTGGCAGTGAACGTAAACTTTATTGCTTTTTCGGTTTATCTTGGTGATTTAGTTGGCCAGGTATTTACTCTTTTTATTTTAACTGTTGCCGCTGCCGAAGCCGCCATCGGTCTGGCAATTATAGTTTGTTTCTTTAGAAACCGCGGTACTATAGCTGTTGAAGATGTTAACGTAATGAAGGGGTAAGCATGGTAATAACGGTTTTATTTTTGCCTCTTTTAGGAGCTATAATCGCTGGATTTTTTCATCCAATATTTGGTGAGAAAATGGTTAAGTTTTTTGCTAGCTCGTGTGTTTTTGTGGGTGCAATATTAAGTTGGACAATTTTTTTGGTAACAGATTTTTCAACAGTAGAAAAAATCCATCTTTTTAACTGGATTTCGTCGGGACACTTAAATGTTGCTTGGGCAATACGATTGGACGCACTTACATCTATTATGCTTGTTGTGGTTTGTAGCGTGTCTTTTTTAGTGCACCTTTACTCCTTCGGATATATGAAGGCTGATCATAACTGGAAACAGTCGGAAAAATATGAAGCAAGATTTTTTTCTTATCTATCATTTTTCACGTTTGCAATGCTTGCATTGATAACTTCAGATAATTTCCTGCAAATGTTTTTTGGGTGGGAAGGTGTTGGTGTAGCTTCGTATTTACTTATTGGCTTTTATTATAAAAAACCTAGCGCGAATGCAGCAGCAATTAAAGCGTTTGTTGTCAACCGCATCGGCGACTTTGGTTTTATACTTGGAATTTTTTGTGTGTTCATATCTACGGGTTCATTATATTTTGACGACTTGTTTGTTCAAGCTGAATCGTTAGCTGACGAAACCATCCAGTTTGTTGGTTTTAAATTAAACACTATTGAGCTGATTGCGGTGTTACTTTTTATTGGTGCCATGGGAAAGTCAGCACAATTATTTCTTCACACCTGGCTTCCAGATGCAATGGAAGGACCCACACCAGTGTCGGCTCTAATTCATGCTGCAACCATGGTAACCGCGGGAGTTTTCCTGGTCTGTCGTATGTCTCCAGTCATGGAATTCGCGCCGTCAGCCTCGGCAGCTGTCACCGTAATTGGCGCAAGCACAGCTCTATTCGCTGCATCAGTAGGATTAGTACAAAACGATATCAAAAGAATTATTGCTTATTCTACGTGTTCCCAACTTGGATACATGTTTGCGGCCGCTGGGGTTGGTTTTTATCAGGCAGCTATGTTTCATTTATTTACGCATGCTTTCTTTAAAGCACTATTGTTTCTTGGTGCTGGGTCAGTTATCCACGGTATGCATCATGAGCAAGATATCCGAGCCTTTGGAGGATTAAGAAAGAAATTGCCAGTTACATTTGTGTTAATGCTAGTTGGAACTTTAGCGATAACCGGTGTGGGTATTCCTTTAAGTTATGATTTGTTTCATTATTCTATTGGATTTTCTGGGTTTCTCTCTAAAGATGCTATTATTGAAGGAGCGTATGCAGCAAATAGTTCATCAGGACTATTTGCTTTTTGGGCATTAATAATCGCAGCTTTATTTACTAGCTTTTATAGTTGGCGGCTTATATTTTTAACTTTTTATGGAGAATTTAGAGGAAAAAACGATGATTTTTTAAATGCCCACGAACCAGAAACGACTATGTTGCTACCATTACTGATACTTGCTATTGGCTCGATTTTTTCTGGTATGATTTTTTACAACTCCTTTGTCGGAAGTGAGGCAAATGATTTTTTTCATGATGCAATATTTAATCACCAAAACAATTATATTCTGAAGGACTTTCACTATGTTCCGGCTTGGGTCAAAATTTTACCATTTTTTGCGATGCTTTTAGGTTTCTTTTTGGCCTTCAATTTCTATGTTATGAATACTAAGGCGGCATCTAAGTTGGCTGCTCAGCATTTTGGTTTATATCAGTTTCTATATAACAAGTGGTTTTTTGACGAACTATTTCAATTACTGATAGTAAAGCCTGTGCTTAAAATTGCAGATATTTTTTGGCGGTGGGGTGATGAGCGCTTTATTGATGGTTTTATTAATCGATTGTCTCTAGTTGTAATTCCTAAACTTACAAGTTTTTACGCTAGGTTGCAGTCAGGATTCCTTTTTCATTACGCTTTTGGAATGATAATTGGTACAACTCTCATAATTACTTGGTTTTCTTTTCCATAGTTGGGTTTCTTATGACTTATTTGTTATCGTTAGTTATGTTCTTACCTTTGGTTGGTGCTTTTGTTCTTGCGGTATTCGTTACTGCTAACGGGCAGAAAACAAATCAGAGTGCGAGGGCAACTGCTTTGTTTACTTCGGTTGCAACTTTTTTAGTTTCATTGGTGATTTTATTAAAGTTTGACGCTTCTGATACTGAATTTCAATTAGTTGAAGAATATACTTGGATAGCTGGATTAAATTACAGAGTTGGTGTTGATGGTATTTCTGTCCTTTTTGTAATACTGACAACAGCGGTTATGCCTTTAGTTTTTGCTTCAAGTTTGAAGATTGAGTCTAGAGTGAAGGAATATATGATTTGCTTTTTAGTTTTAGAAACTATGATGATCGGAGTGTTTTGTTCACTGGACATAATAATGTTTTATGTGCTTTTCGAGTCTGGTTTGATCCCCATGTTTATAATTATTGGAGTGTGGGGAGGGAAAGAGAAAGTTTATGCCGCTTTTAAGTTTTTTTTATATACATTACTCGGATCGATCTTAATGCTAATTGCAATGTTAGTTATCTGGTTTGAAGCAGGTACTACTGACATCAGACAACTTATAAATTATAATTTTAGCTACGACTCTTTTTATTTCTTCTCAGTATACATTCCTGGTGGTTTGCAAACTTTGTTATGGCTTGCATTTTTTGCCTCATTTGCGGTCAAAATGCCTATGTGGCCGTTTCACACTTGGCTTCCTGACGCCCATGTTCAAGCCCCAACTGGTGGATCCGTAGTTTTAGCTGCAATTCTTTTGAAAATGGGTGGATATGGATTTTTGCGTTTTAACCTCCCGATGTTTCCAAATGCCTCTATGTTATTCCAGGATCTAGTATTTCTTCTTTCGGTGGTTGCTATTGTGTATACTTCATTGGTTGCTTTACGTCAGACAGATATGAAAAAACTCATTGCCTATTCATCTGTTGCTCACATGGGGTTTGTAACAATGGGCATTTTTTCAATGAATCAACAAGGGATTGATGGAGCGATTTTCCAGATGTTAAGTCATGGTTTCATCTCTGCAGCATTATTTCTTATCGTAGGGGTAGTTTATGAGCGGCTTCATACGCGCCAGATTGAAGCTTACGGCGGCTTAGTGGTACGAATGCCTCTATATGCACTGATTTTTATGTTTTTTACGATGGCAAATATAGGATTGCCAGGAACCTCTGGCTTTGTTGGCGAGTTTCTGACTCTTATTGGCGTCTTCCAGGTCAGTATTTTTACGGCATTAGGAGCGGCTTCCGGCGTTGTGTTGTCAGCAGCTTACGGCTTATGGTTATACAGAAGAGTAGTGTTTGGCGATTTAATTAAGGAGAGTTTAAAGCAGCTCGATGATTTGACTTTTAGGGAAAGATGGGTGTTTTATCCTTTAATTGGATTGACCTTGTTTCTAGGTATTTTTCCATCTCCAGTTCTAAGTTTAATTGGTCCAAGTGTCGCATCCTTGGTTATAAAGTTGAGTATGTTAGGATAATGTTATGTTATTCGTGTGCTTTTTTTGAGGAGTTTAAGATATGCTAATTGACTCTCTTGTTGCCCTTTCCCCAGAAATAATGCTTTCAATTTATTCGATGGTAGTGGTAATGGTTGGGGTGTTCTCAAAGACAAAATCGATGGATGTATCGTTACTTTGGCTGTCTTGCTTAATGTTTTGTTTCATTTCGCTGATAATTGCGTTGACAGAACCTTCAGACATTTACGCTTTTAATGGTGCATTTAAATTAGATGGATTTTCCCAGTTTTTTAAAATTGTAATTTTATTAAGTTCAGGTTTAATTCTTGCCATGAGTAAAGATTACTTGTCGCGTTATAACTTACTGAATTTCGAATATTCGGCATTAATTTGTTTATCTGTGGTAGGAATGATGATCATGGTATCGGCTAGTAATTTGATGGCTGTTTATCTTGGACTTGAGCTACAGTCTCTATCATTGTATGTGATTGCTGCATTTAGACGAGATAGTCTAAAATCAACGGAGGCTGGTCTAAAATATTTCGTGTTAGGAGCGTTATCGTCAGGGCTATTCTTGTATGGTGCGTCTTTAGTTTATGGATTTACTGGAACTACTGGATTTGAAGAAATTTCAGGAGTCATTTTGGATGAGGGTCTTTCCACAGGGGTTCTATTCGGTTTAATCTTTATTCTTGGGGGCATGGCTTTCAAAGTTTCTGCGGTGCCATTTCATATGTGGACGCCAGATGTTTACGAAGGCTCGCCTACTCCGGTTACGACCTTCTTTGCCATCGTGCCGAAGCTTGCAGCGATTGCCATGTTAGCTAGATTACTTTTTGTTCCATTTGGGAATGCGATAAGCGAATGGCAACAAATTCTTGTATTTCTATCAATTTCCTCAATGTTGATTGGTTCTATAGCTGCAATCGGACAATCGAATATTAAACGGTTAATGGCATATTCTTCAATTTCACATATTGGTTTTGCTTTGATTGGATTGACGGTAGGTTCGTCTGAAGGTTTAAGTGCGGTTATAATCTATATGTTCATTTATGTTATAGCGAATTTTGGGGTTTTTGCATTCATTCTAAATATGCAGAGGGATGGTGTTTCAGTAACTGATATCTCATCGCTAAGTTTGTATTCTCGAGTAAATTCAATTCGAGCTTTCTGTCTATCACTGATCATTCTATCGTTAGCAGGTCTGCCTCCACTGGTTGGTTTTTTTGGAAAAGTGTTTATTTTTAAAGCTGCGATAAATTCAGGATTTGTTCCCTTAGTGATTGTTGGTGGATTATCTTCAGTTATCGGTGCATTTTACTATTTAAGAATGGTCTATTTAATTTACTTTGGTGAAGTTAGCGATAGATTAGGCGGCTCCATGCCGTTTATTAATCAGGTTGTTTTGACCACGAGCGCTATTGCAGTAACGTTGGGGTCTATCAATTTATTTGGCATTCAAGGGTTTGTTTCAGTCATTTCAACAACATTTTTAGGTTAGGCAGTCGTTGTAAAATTGGGTAATGAAAATTTTCAGTTGTATGAGTCTTTGGACAGCACTAACAGCGAAGCAAAAAGACAAGTGTTGAATAATGGTTCATCGAAATGGATTATTGCATTGAAACAATTGAATGGACGTGGAAGACGTGGAAAAGTGTGGCATAGTTTGTCAGGGAACTTTAATGCTAGCTTTTTATTCTATCCACCTATCAAAGAGTGCGATTTTTATCTTTATAGTTATGTGGCCGGTATAGCTTTTTATGATACTGTCGTGGCATTAAATGTTAAAACAAAAAATCTATGTTTAAAATGGCCGAATGATTTGCTTATTAATAATAAAAAAATTGGTGGTATTTTGCTTGAAAACTCAAACGCACCTTTAAAAATGCGTAAAGCACTGGTAATAGGTTTTGGTTTAAACTTAATTTCCTGCCCAGCCTGGGATGTTTTGGGATCTAATGCTCTTTTAGCAGATAAGCTAAAAAATAATATATCTATCGTTCCAGAGCCGGTGGACATCTTAAAAATATTAATGTCGTTATTTCAAAAATGGGATTTAATTTTTTTAAGATATGGTTTTAAAAGAATTCGCAATGAATTTCTGAAAAGAACGATTCCTATTGGTAGAGAAATTGAGGTCAAAACTATTAAAAACTCAACGATTGGAAAATTCTTTGGAATAAGTGAAGATGGTTCGTTAATATTAGATTGTTCAGCTGGGAAGATATTTGTTACAGCTGGTGATGTACTTTTAATTGGAAAATAAATTAAATGCTGTTTGCGGTAGATGTGGGAAATACGAATACAGTTTTTGCTGTTTTTGATGGCAGTGTTAAGCTTTCTGAATGGCGTTGTTCAACCAATATTTTACGGACCGCTGATGAATATTTTGTTTGGTTGGAAGCACTCATGGACTTATCTGGTATTAATTTCAAAGAAATTTCTAATGTTATAATTAGCTCAGTTGTTCCAAAGGTGGTCTTAAACCTTAGAATCCTGTCATCAAGATATTTTTCCTGTAGGCCTCTGGTTGTTGGAAAAAGTGATTGTCATGTACCGATAGATATTAGAGTAGATCAAGGTGTATTAGTTGGCGCAGATAGAATAGTAAATTCAGTTGGAGCCTTCAACCGTTATGGAGGTGACCTAATTATTGTTGATTTTGGAACAGCAACAACATTTGATGTTGTTGCTTCAGATGGGGCCTACATAGGCGGTGTTATCGCACCAGGAGTAAACTTGTCGGTAAAAGCCCTTCATGATGAGTCTGCTGCGTTACCTCACATTGATATTTCTAAACCTAAAAATGTTGTTGGAACTAATACGGTCGATTGTATGAAATCAGGAATTTTTTGGGGCTATTTAAGTTTAATAGAGGGGCTTGTTCAAAAAATTCGAGTTGAAAGAGATTCTGAATCAAAGGTCATCGCAACGGGCGGCTTAGCGCCTTTATTTAGCACTGAAACAACTTTTTTTAATTACGTAAATCTTGATTTAACCTTATCTGGGTTACTAGATATTTATAATTTTAATTCGAAAGAAAACTTAAATGAAGACTAAGCAACGGTTGATATACCTTCCATTAGGTGGGGCTAATGAGATTGGAATGAATATGTATTTGTATGGCTACGGTGTTCCCGGTGCTGAGAATTTCATCTTAGTAGATGTTGGTGTTGCTTTTCCCGACATGAATACCTCTCCAGGAGTGGATTTAATAATGCCAGATATTTCTTTCATTGAGGAAAACAAAGATAGGTTGCTTGGTATTTTCGTTACTCATGCGCATGAAGACCATATTGGTGCTTTGGGTCATCTAATTGCCAATCTAAATGCACCCATATTTTGTCGAAAGTTTTCAGCCCAAATAGCATTTTCAAAACTTGATAAAGTCGGTAATAGTGGTAGTGATATACGGATTGTTGACACATACCCTAAAAAAATAAAATTAGGTCCTTTTCAAATAAGCTTTGCGCCTATTTCACATTCGATTCCGGAATCATCGATATTAGTTATCGATAACCCGGTTGGTAGAATAATCCATACTGGTGATTTTAAAATTGATAAGACACCAGTTTTAGGTGATTGGTTTGACCAGAACTTATTAATGAAAATTAATAAGAAAGAAGTTTTAGCGATAGTTTGTGATTCTACTAATGTATTTTCTGAAGGACCGGGACGATCAGAGTCTTCTTTGGTCACCGATATTACGAACTTAATTAAATCAAAAAAGGGAGCAGTAGTTGCAACTACCTTTGCATCTAACGTGGCTCGGCTTTTGACTTTGGCAAAATCTGCGCAATCTGCAGGCCGGAGTGTTCTGGTTGTCGGCCGCGCTATGCAAACAATGATTTCTGCTGCGTCATCAGTTGGTCTGCTTACTGATTTTCCAACTACATTGTCTATGGAAGATGCATTATGCTTGCCTCGATCAAATTTGTTTATTCTTGCTACAGGGTCCCAGGGCGAGGGACGTGCCGCGTCAGCTCAATTGGCTAGAGAAAAATTTATGGATTTGGTCCTTCAAGAAGGAGATACTTTTCTGTTTTCTTCGAAAACGATTCCTGGAAATGAATTAGCGGTAAGTAAGGTTGTAAACAATTTTATGAAGAGAGGAATTGATGTTATTGACGATCAAGATGGTAAGTACCATGTATCCGGTCACGCAAATAAGCCCGATCTTATATATTTGCATGAATTATTTTCGCCTGCATTAATTGTACCAATGCATGGGGAACCGCGTCATTTGCGTGAACACCAGAAAGTAGCAAAGGCTCAACGTTTCAACTCTGTGACAGTATATAATGGATCGATATTAGAAATAAGGAGTAATGGATCCGCTCAGATAGTGGATGAAGTACCAGCTGGGCAAGTTTACTATGATGGTGGAAAGTTAATAAAAGCTGGTGATGGTATTGTGAAAACGCGGTTACAAATGGCAACCAGGGGGCACTTATCTGTATCAATATTACTTGAAAAAAATACTATTATGGATAATGGAATATGGGTGAAATCGAAAGGATTGCCGCGTAATAAGGAAGATAAATTTGAAGTGGAAGGTATTTTGGAAGAAGCACTAGAGATGGAATTACTCAATGTTGAGGGTACAGATTTCTATGATGACGACTTAATAGAGTCGCTCATAAAACGAGTTTGCAGCAGAATGTGTCAAAAACTGATTAAGAAAAAACCGGTAATAACAATATTTATCAATAGAGTTAAATAATTTCGAATTTTATTAGGTAGGTTAGTTTGAAATAATTTTTCGTATTAAGAACGATGGCGTATGCTCACCCATTCCAATAACTTCATTATTTTCAGTAAGTTGCTTCGGGTTACTCGGAGTTGTTTCAGTTTCTCGGAAGGTATCTTTTTCGCCGTTCTCTATACTTGCATCGTCTAATTTTTCAGACTTTTTTCGATATACTGGCAGCACGATCTTACCTTTTGAAGTCAGTATATTCGAAGTTTTTTCGATTTTACTACCTAGCAATTTTTCTATTTTTTCAAGGTACTTTATCTCGGACGCTAGGCATATCGATACAGCTTTTCCTTTTCGACCAGCGCGACCAGTTCGCCCAATCCTGTGAACATAATCTTCAGGCTGAAGTGGTATATCAAAATTTATTACGTGACTAACAGATGGAATATCTAACCCTCTTGCGGCTACGTCGGAGGCGACGAGAAGTTTTAACTTCTCGTCAACAAATAATTTTAGTATATTTGTACGTTCATTTTGTTCAAGATTTCCATGTATAGCATTCGCATCAAAACCATGCTTTTTTAGTGATTTGGTTAAAATATCGACATCAATTTTTCTATTGCAAAAAATAATACCATTTTTGATATATTTTTTTTCAGCTTTTAATATGCCTCTAAGTATCTGTCTTTTTTCAGATATTGCTAGCTTTTTGTTTTGAGGATTATGAATTGTAACCGTTTGAACAATTGTTCTCGATGCAGTGGCTTGTTTAGCTACTTCAACATAAACTGGAGCTTGAAGAAATTCTTTAGTAATTCTTTCAATTTCAGGAGCCATGGTTGCAGAGAAAAATAAGGTTTGTCGGGTGAACGGTGTCAGTTTGAAAATTCTTTCAATATCAGGTATAAACCCCATATCAAGCATTCTATCAGCCTCATCAACCACCATAATTTGAACCCCATTTAGCATCAGTTTACCGCGTTCAAAATGATCCAATAAGCGTCCAGGTGTTGCTATTAATACATCTACTCCTCGATCTATCAATTTATCTTGATCTGAAAAACTAACCCCGCCGATAAGTAGAGCTTTTGAAAGCTTTGTGTGACGTGCATAGTTATCAAAATTGGTTGCCACTTGAGCTGCTAATTCCCGTGTAGGGCAAAGCACTAGGCTTCTTGGCATTCTAGCTTTTGCTCTTCCTTTTAATAGCAAGGACACTATTGGCAAGGTGAATGAAGCGGTTTTCCCAGTTCCAGTTTGAGCAATACCAAGAACGTCTCTTCCTTTTAAGGCTTCGGGAATTGCTTTAGCTTGTATGGGTGTAGGTTCTGTATATCCAGTAGCTTCGACGGCAGTTAGAACGTTTTGGTCTAAATTAAGATCTTTAAATGATACCATGTTGACTTGCTTGATCTCAATTTTTTAGTAGCGCAAATTACCTAAGTACTGCTAAACCACATTAATACACTCAGTTTGTATAGAATTCTTTTAGAATGGTCAATCTTCACAGATTATTATAATTAAAAATAATAGAATAATTTTTTAAAAAGTGGCTATTAATCGTTTAGGATAACAAGTTACGGACAGGTTTAATAAAAAACATAAAGGTTTGCTTGACTAAAATGTTTTAAAAGTAAAACATTGGACTGAAAAAACTTTTTCTTTTATCACAGAAAGACTCGGCTCATCTAGATCTCGATCTGGTGAATTTGTAATGATTGGGCTGGAAAAGGTGAAAAACCTTTAATGCGGGCGCACTCAATTGCGTCCCCTAGCGGGGCGTCAAATTTTAAATTTTATTCTATTAAGGTTCAGAATGGCCCCCCCTAATCGCAAAGTTACAAAAGTTAGAAGTTGAACAAAAATTTTGTTACAGCCAAAGCCAGCTAGAACGCTTGTAATTGATGCCTCGTTACCGGCTACTAGGCTTNTTTTGTTTTAAACAGGAACAGTAATAGCACCCTTTGCCTNTACAAGTCGAGATCCTGAANCATATGATAAATNTGATGCAGTTGTACTGACACATACATGTCGTCANAATANCGAGTTAGAGTATGGAAAAACTTTAATAGATGATATATTAAATCTGACGAACTACTTTTGGACTTTGCNGGATCTAAACTTTTAATAATCTCTACTGCAACAAGAGAGGCTAGTAGGTTGACGGGTGGAATAACTGATTGGTTAAAAGATGATCGGTTCGCTCGACAGACCGGTAGTAAGTTAAAGGTGGACAATGATCGTGTGATGATTTGTGGAAGTATGTAAATGCTAAACGATCACAAAATACTNTGCGAAAAAATTTGAATGTGCGAATGCTCAAACTCTGAACCAGGTNATTTTGTTCTTGAAAGAGCTTTCGTTGATTAAATTGCCTTTTTTCAACTTGTAAATTTCATTTCTTTGGTATCAGCGAGCTCGATAAGTGGGTGGTCTCTTTTTACTCGGTCNATATCCCATTGCATACGANTCAAATATACTGGATCCCGATCGTGATCAATAGCTATATGACTTTTGTTGGCTTCAGTAAATCTTTCTATCTCACCCTTGTCACCCTTCAACCAGCGAGCAGATGAAAATGCAGAAATTTCAAAATTTACTGGCAATCCATATTCTTCCTTAATCCTACTTTTTAGGACATCAAATTGTAACACTCCCACAACTCCAANAACCCAACCGGATCCAATTACAGGCTTGAAAAGTTTACTCATTCCTTCCTCAGCAAATTGAGTTAAAGCTTTTTCTAGGTGCTTTGATTTCATCGGATCTATAGAATGTACAGTTCTCAAAAACTCTGGAGCAAATATTGGTAGCCCAGTAAATTGAATTTTTTCACCTTCAGTAAAGCTATCTCCTAATTTAATTTGACCATGGTTTGGAATACCAATTATATCACCTGCTATGGCATTCTCAGCAGTCTCCCTGTCATTAGCTAAAAACATCACTGGATTAGATACTGTAATTATTTTGCTAGACCGTACATGATTAAGTTTCATTCCTCTTTTAAAATTTCCTGAACATAACCTTACAAATGCAACTCTATCTCTATGCTTGTGATCCATATTTGCTTGTACCTTGAATACAAATCCTGTAACTGATTTCTCAGTTGGTTCGACTTGTCTCGTGGTTGTGGATCTGACTTGGGGTGGCGGAGCAAAGTCAATTATTCCGTTGAGTAATTCTTTTACTCCAAAAGAATTAATTGCTGATCCAAACCAAAGAGGCGTTTGGTTCCCGCTTAAAAACAATTCATAATTAAATTCTGGTAATAGCCCTTTAACCATTTCCACTTCATGCCGCAGAACTTCAAGCAGATCTTTCGGGACATATTGAGACAAAGTTGGATTATGCAATCCATTAATACTTATTGTTGAAGCTCTAATATTTCGATCCTTTCGATCCATAATATTAAGTTTATTATTTACCAAGTCGTAAGACCCCATGAATTCTTTACCGGAACCAACGGGCCAGGTCATTGGAGCTACATTGATCGTTAGAGACTCTTGAATCTCGTCAATAATTTCAAAATTATCTCTACTCTCACGGTCCATCTTGTTGCAAAAAGTTATAATTGGCAAATCACGATTTCTACAGACTTCAAAGAGCTTTTTTGTTTGGCTCTCAACTCCCTTTGCACCGTCAATTACCATAATTGATGAGTCTACGGCCGTGATAGTTCGGTAAGTATCCTCTGAAAAGTCTGAGTGACCGGGCGTATCAACTAAATTGATCCAATATTTTTCGTAAGGAAATGACATCGCTGAGGTAGAAACAGATATTCCACGTTCTTTTTCCAACTTCATAAAATCTGATCTAGAACGACGCGCTTCACCTTTGGCTCTAACTTGTCCTGCCCTTTGGATCGCACCACCATAAAGTAAGAATTTTTCGGTAAGGGTGGTTTTTCCAGCATCGGGATGTGAAATTATCGCAAATGTCCGTTGGTTTTTTATCGATTTATTCATAAAAAATAACAGTATACCAATTTATTTAGGTTAATGGTAAAGAAAAAAGTCTTCTCTTTCTAACCTCTCATTTTCTGTGTATCTATATTATTGAAAGAATTATTACCAGCTAAAAGGAACTATAAAAATGGATTTGGGAATATCAGGAAAAAAAGCCCTTGTTTGTGCTTCATCTAAAGGTTTAGGATTTGGTTGTGCGGCTGCACTAGCTCATGCTGGAGTAGACCTAACAATGTGTGCGCGAAACGAGAAACAGTTGTTGGCAGCAGCGAAAAATATTCGAAAATTTGGCGTGTCAGTTAAAATTGTTGTCTGTGACATTACTACTGAAACTGGAATAGAAAGGGTTTTAGAGTCAATACCAAATCCTGATATTCTCATTAATAATGCCGGTGGACCGCCTCCTGGAACTTGGCAGGATTGGACCAACGAACATTTTTTGAGCGCAATTAATGCAAACATGCTTACTCCGATTAAATTGATACAAAGCGTGCTCCCGTCAATGATAAAAAAGAAATGGGGTCGAATAGTTAATATTACAAGCGGGGCTGTTAAGGCGCCTATTCCGGCATTAGGTTTGTCGAATTCTGCCAGAGCTGGTTTGACTGGTTTTGTGGCTGGAGTATCGAGACAGGTTGCCAAGGACGGTGTGTGTATAAATAATGTTTTACCAGGTGTTCACGATACAGATCGCATTAAAGCCTTTGACGAAACAAGCGCTAGGGATTTAAATATAACAGTAGGTGAGGCACGAAAGATTAAGGCCGCTTCTATTCCAGTTGGACACTATGGCAAGTCGGAGGACTTTGGTAATACATGTGCGTTTTTATGTAGTCAGCATGCAGCTTTTATAATAGGTCAAAATCTTGTGGTGGATGGTGGAGCGATTAATGCTACCATTTGATTATGTTCCGGTAAAATTTTTGAGCTATAAGAACAAATATCAACAACCTTATATTTATGGTAGAATTGGAGCTTTATAAATCTGATGAAAGATTTTAATTATGGGTTAGATATGTCAAATATCTCTAGATTGTATGATAAAAAATATGCTGTTAATAATCTTAATTTATCACTTTCATTTGGTCAGGTGACGTGTCTTTTAGGGCCTTCGGGTTGTGGTAAATCTACTACTTTGCGCATAGCTGCAGGTGTTGATAAGCAAGACCAAGGTGAAGTTAGAATATCTGGCGAGTTGATTTCTGACGGCAGGAGGCAACACTTGCCTCCTGAATTACGAAGTGTTGGTCTAATGTTTCAAGACTTCGCTCTTTTTCCTCATCTCACGATCCTTGAAAATGTAATTTTTGGGATAAAATCCGATGGCTCGACGGCCGATGTACGTAATCGGGGAATGTTGCTCTTGGAGAGAGTAAGTCTAGAAAATAGTTATAAAAAATATCCTCATATGTTGTCAGGTGGAGAGCAGCAGCGAGCCGCTTTAGTTCGTGCTATTGCCCCGAAACCGAAAGTTTTATTGATGGATGAGCCTTTTTCCGGTCTAGACAATAGGCTGCGTGATGAAATCAGGGATCAGACACTTTTACTTTTGAAGGAAGAAGCAACTGCTGTATTGCTTGTGACGCATGAGCCAGCAGAGGCAATGCGAATGGCAGACACTATTGCACTAATGCATAATGGCGCAATACTTCAAGAGGGTGCGCCTTACAATATTTATAACAAACCGATTAATGCAACAGTTGCCTCCTTTTTTTCAGATGTAAATGTTATAAAAGGAGTTGTGAAACAATCTAGAATTGATACTTCTTTTGGCTTATTCATTACNACAGGAATTGAAGAGGGCACTCCTGTTGAGATATTGATTCGCCCACAACATCTTAAAATTGATTTTGACAGAAAAGGGAAAGGTCCGTTTCCCACCCCTGAAGACGGTGTGCCTGCTCGAGGCAAAGTAATTAGAGCTAGATTCGTTGGAAATGAAAGTTTGATTGAACTTTGTATGGATGCTGACAATATTGTTTTGAAGGCGACCGTTCCGGGAGTGTTTTTACCAAGTAAAGACACTCCCCTGTGGCTTTCCATGAGAAGGGATCGATGCTTTGTATTTAAACGCTAAAAAAGTAGTTATAAACTTTTGATATAGGTCTTTTGAATTTTAGTATAATGTAATAAGATAGGAACCCAATTGCGGATAGAATAAATTTAAGGAGATTGTAATGCTTAATAACATTGGTTTGCCCGGTATATTGTTAATAGCAGTAGTTGTTTTAGTTCTTTTTGGCCGAGGTAAAATTTCCTCATTGATGGGCGAGGTTGGTAAAGGAATAACTAGCTTCAAAAAAGGAGTCAGTGAAGGAAAGTCTGAAATTGAAAGTTTTGATAATGATTTAAAAATCGANCCTCAAGACATAACTAAAGATAGTGATAAAGTAAAGTAATAACANAAGATTATAAGGTAAATTTAATGTTTGATTTAGGATGGATGGAGNTGCTNNTTATTGGAGTNGTNGCTNTNATNGTNGTNGGNCCAAAAGACNTNCCNATGATGTTNANAACNGTNGGTANTGTTTGTTGGTAANNCAAANAGGATGGCTCGAGANTTNCAAANNACNATGAATGCTGCAGCGNNTGANANNGGNTTAAAAGAGACAACGGATATTTTAAAAAAAATTGATAAGGTAAGAGATCCAACCGTTTTGTTTGAAACTGATGCTAAAGATTTCATTGATAACGATGTCGAAACAGTCACCAAAACTAATGTGAAAAAGAAGGTGGCTCAAAATTCAAAAAATAATGAAATCACAGAAAACTAGTTACAGAAACCAAACGTGTACCGTCAAATCGTTGAAATTAACATATTTATCTCTTTGAATGTCACTGTTTGACTTTTAGGGGCCATTAATGACTGAAAATCAAGACGAAAAAAGCTTTGAAATAAGTGCCTCAGCCCCACTTATTGAACACTTAGCTGAATTAAGATCACGGCTCATCAAATCAGTAACGTTCTTTATAATTGGCATTATAATTTGTTTTTCAGTTGCTTCTTACATTTTTAATTTTTTGGCAAAGCCAATTGTTGAAATTCTTAAAGTAAATGGTCAAGAGCCTGATTTGATTTTCACAGGGCTTCAGCAAGGTTTTATGGTTAATATTCAAATATCACTTTTTGGGGGGTTTATTTTAGCATTTCCATTTATAGGTTTTCAACTATGGAAGTTTGTGGCGCCAGGGCTTTATAAGGCTGAAAAGGGAGCTTTCCTTCCTTTCCTGATTGCCTCACCTGTATTATTTTTTACTGGTGCGTCTTTTGCATTTTATGTAGTGATGCCTTTGGCGTTTGATTTTTTCTTAGGTTTTCAACAAAAGAATGATGACTCGGTTCTTGAGACGGTTGGGATAACCTACCTTGGCACAATTAACGAGTATTTAGGTCTGTCCATGAAGTTCATAATAGCTTTCGGGCTTTGCTTCCAGCTGCCAGTTTTGCTGACATTGATGGGTAAAGCTGGGTTAGTTTCTTCAATGGCTCTTTCAAAAGTTCGAAAATATGCAGTGGTGTGCATTTTGTTAGTTGCAGCTATCGTAACGCCACCAGACGTTGTCACTCAAATCATTTTGTTTTCTGTTGTTTATTTGCTTTATGAAATATCAATATTCATGGTTAAATTAGTGGAGAGGAAACGAGAAAAGGAACCAGAAGAGTCAGCTAATGAGAGTTAATTTAGAAAGTACCTATCATGAAGCAAGAGAAAATTTTACAAAGAATTATGGAAGGAATCGAACGATTAAGTCCATCGCCTCTTCCTTTTCCCAATTTAAATCTTAAACATTCTTTCGTTTGGAAGACTGTACCAAACCGCCTAGAACCCATTGATGACGTTCGCGCACTTGATACTGATTTATTGATTGGTATCGATCAAGTGAAAGATATTCTAATCAATAATACAAGGCAATTTAGTGATGGCTTTTCGGCCAATAATGCGCTGTTATGGGGTGCTCGTGGAATGGGAAAATCATCTTTAATAACAGCAGTGCATAACAAGTTTAAGTCAAAAAACTTAAAACTGGTTGAGATCAGGCGCGAGGAATTAGGTAGTTTGGATTCACTAATCAAATTGATTAAAAATGAGCCATATAGGTTTATTATTTTTTGTGACGACTTGTCTTTTGGTTCAGAGGAGGCGGATTATAAGAGTTTAAAGGCAATGCTTGATGGAGGGTTGGAAAGTCGTCCAAAAAATACACTCTTTTATGCTACGTCTAATCGACGTCATTTAATTTCTCGAGATATGATCGAAAATGAAAGCTCTGTAGCAATACACATGTCTGAGTCTGTTGAAGAAAAGGTATCACTTTCGGATAGATTCGGTTTGTGGCTGGGTTTTCATAATTGTACTCAGGCTGACTATTTTTGTATGGTAAAAACTTATTGTCGAATGGCTAAAATACAGATAGACGAAAAATTATTATTGGCGCAGGCTCTTGAGTGGCAGCAAACACGAGGCTCAAGGAGCGGTAGGGTGGCTTGGCAATTTATTTCAGATCTAGCAGGTAAAAATGGAATAAACTTAATTAACAATGTTTCCTAGAATCTAGCGCTACCTTATCATGGTTTCTGGATCAATACTTTTCATTCCTTTGCGCACTTCGAAATGCATTAATCCCTTGTTGGTTTCAGGATCGCCGATAACGTCACCTATTGTTTGACCTTGAAGTAATGTCTGACCTTTAATCACAGTTATGTTTGTGAGTCTTCCGTATATAGTAATTAATTGGTTATCGTGACGAACTAAAACAATTTTTCCTTTTCCGCCAACTATATCAGAAATTAATACTACTGTACCATCGGAGACAGCTTTTACCGTGGTTCCAACTGGTGTATCGTAGTCTACTCCATTGTTATTTTGACTTCCTTTGTCTTGACTGTATTTGCTTATTATTACACCGTCTACTGGTGCAATGAACGGTTTTACTGAAATAATTTTTGCTTTAGGTAATTCTTTTGGTTTTTTATCAACAGTGTTGGATTCCTCATCAGTTAAATTAGCATTTAATGAATCAGTACTGTTTTTACTTGACTCTTCGGTATTAGCGTCAGGAGTTTCTGCTGTTTTTGATAAGGTTTTTTTTGCTTTATTTTCTTTTTTAAAAGTACTGACTGCAGCAGGAATAATTATTTCTCGACCTGTTTTTATATCGAGATCGGGCCCTAAACCGTTCCATGTGGCGATTGAATTAACTGAAACTTTATATTCTCTAGCTAAGGAATACACTGTTTCTCCCTCTTTTATGCGATGGCGTAAGGGATTGCTTGCGGCACTTATTTTTGGTTCTTGATCAGGACTTTCTTCAATTTTTGAGGAAGTGATTTCAGTCGACCAACCACTTGAGCTAATGAATCGATCTTCGGGAAGTGCAATCATTTCCTGCGCTCGAGGACGGTAATTTGGAATTAGGCCGTTATAGAGTGCAAGTTTATTCCCATCGATGTCTAATCTTTTAGCAATATCTGCAATTGTTTCGCTTCCGCTTGCAATAAGTATCTGAAAAGTATCATACGTTATTATACCACGGCTGTCCGGATCGCCTCTACTAAGAGTATCGATTTGGTCATATTGATTTAGTTGGGCTGTTTTAAAAGATTCCTTATCCGTTGACCGACAAGCTCCACTAAATGCTAGGCATATCAGCATTGGTGTGGTGATTAAGTATTTTTTGACACAATCATTCATTCGAATATCCAATTTTTAGGGAGTGAGCCGAGGCATAACTTTTAATGTTTCTTTTCCTTCAACGATTGGTAAGAATTTTGTTTTTTTTAAATCGGTGTAGTTAAAGCTATCATGAGTTTTTCGAACCTTTACTACGGTTTGTATAGTTTCATGTCTTCCAACTGGCGCGACCAAAATACCATCTGGTTTGAGCTGGTTCAGCAAATGCTTTGGAATATCATCCATCGCAGCTGAAATTATAATTTTATCGAACGGCTTTTGCTCGCTCAAACCCGCTGTTCCATCTGCACAGATGACACTAACATTACTGAATGATAGTTCTTCAAGCGCTTTTCGTGCGCTTAAAGAAAGTTTTTGAAATCGTTCCAATGAATAAACGCGTCTCCCCATTTTTGCTAGAATGGATGTTTGGTACCCTGATCCGGTTCCAATTTCAAGAATTTTACATCTTGGTGTGACTTCAAGAGCTTGGATCATTATACCAATAATACTTGGTTGCGTCGATGTCTGCCCACAGTTAATTGGTAGGGCCGTATCTTCAAAGATGAATTGTTGAAATGCGTTTCTAATGAAATGATCGCGAGGAATTTGTTCCATTATTGTGAGGAGTCTTCTATCAGTCACATTTGCGCTTCGAAGATTGAAAATGAATTGGAGTTTTTTATGATTAATATTCATTTTTAAGTATATTTTGTAATTTTCCTAGGTAATTCAACTCGGTGAGGTTTGTTTTTAACGGTGTTATCGTAACGTAATTATTTTTAATCTCATCTAAATCAGTTTTATAGGATTTATCTGTTTCTACTGCAAGATTGGACGGCCTGTGATTAACCATAAGAAATGTTCTTCCATTTGGTGATTTAATGGAGTCCATTGAAAAGGATCCAACTGAGCGTCTTCCTTGAATACAGGCACTTAGTCCAGCTACTTCTGCGACTCGTACTGCCGGGAAATTTACATTGTAGAAAATATTATCAGCTCCAACAGCCCAGTCACTTTCAGTGATTAATTTTGAACAAATATTAGCCCCAAGGTGTCGAGCAGTTTCGAAGATATCATCAAACAATTGTGATTCTTTGGTGTAGCACTGGCTCATTGCGATGGACCGAATACCTTGAAGAGCTCCTTCCATAGCAGCTCCAACGGTTCCAGAGTAAAGTACGTCTTCGGCTAAATTATGTCCATTATTTATACCGGCCAAAATTAAATTTGGCTTGTTGCCATTCATTACATTATATACGCCCGCTAAAACGCAGTCTGCGGGAGAGCCTTCAACTGAATATCGAGTATCACTTTGCTTTGTAATTAGACTTGGTCTTAAATATGAGATTGAATGACCAACACCTGATTGATCAACTGCGGGAGCAACGGTTATGACTTCACCAGTTTCTCCAGCAATTTGTTTTGCGATTTGCTCTGCTATTTTAAGTCCGGGTGCGTCAATTCCATCATCATTGGTAACTAAAATCTTAAGTGTCAAATAAAATCCCCATTTTTCGAAATTCTAGTTTTTTTGCCTACATACCCTTGCAATGCTTTTGGTATTAAAATTGATCCATCTTCCTCTTGGTAGTTTTCAAGAACTGCGATTAAGCAACGACCTACCGCTAAGCCCGAGCCATTAAGTGTATGAACAAACTCTAATTTTTTGTCTGTAGACGGCCTGTATCTTGCGTTCATTCTCCGAGATTGAAAGTCGCCGCATGAGGAACAGCTGGAAATTTCCCGAAAGCGATTTTGTCCTGGAAGCCAAACTTCAACATCATAGGTTTTTTTTGCGCTGAAGCCGATGTCTCCAGTGCAAAGTAGCATCGTTCGATAGGGTATTTCTAAAATTTCAAGAATATTTTGAGCACATTCTGTCATCCGTTTCAATTCATTTTCACTCTTATGTGGCTCTGTAATTGAAACCATTTCTACTTTTTCAAATTGATGTTGTCTGAGCATTCCTGATGTATCACGGCCAGCGCTTCCAGCTTCTGATCGAAAACATTGACTGTGACAGACGAGGCGATGTGGAAGTTCATTTGATGATAAAATTTTATCAGAAAAAATATTCGTTAGGCTTACTTCAGATGTTGGTATTAGCCATTGATCATCTGAGATTGAATAGCTATCTTCTGCAAATTTTGGTAATTGGCCGGTTCCAGTCATACATTTATTTTTTACAAGCACGGGAGCCCATATTTCTCGCAAGCCGTGTTCTTTTATTTGAATGTCGAGCATAAATTGACTGAGTGCTCTATGCAAGGTTGCCATAGAGCCTTCAAGGATAACAAATCGACTACCAGATATTTTTGCTGCATCTCGAAAATTTAAACCTGCTGCTCCAGGTATTAAAAAATGTTCCAGAGGTTTAAAACTGAAAGTGCGAGGACTCCCCCAATTCGAAACCTCTTGATTTTCATCCTCATTTTTTCCCTCCGGAATATCAGGATGTGGCGTATTCGGTAGGGATAGAAGATACTCTTTAAGCTTTTTATCAGACTCCTTAGCTTCTAATTCTAATCTAACAATATTTTCTTTTGTATTGCTCATTTTTATTCTAAGCGCATTGAATTTCACAATATTTTCTTCAATCTTAGCTTTTTTTACTTCGTCAGAAATTAGCTTTCTATTTGCTTGGGCTTTTTCTGCCTCAAGAATTGTTTTACGCCGTTTTTTATCGAGATCCAAAACTATATTAGCCGCTGGCCCGTACCCTCTTCTCAAAAGTTGCTTATCAAATTCTTTTGGATTCTCTCTAATTTTTCTAATATCATGCATTTTACTGTCTCTATTATCCTAAATTTTTCACTTTGTCTTAAATTAATTAATTTTCGACGTTGGGGTATGTAAACAAAGTGATTATACTTATTATTAAATTACTACGTCTGTTCTAAATTATTTGGACTAAACTAAATTGTTAGCGAACTTTACAATTATGTGACATGCTTCTTCAAGTAAAGTATCTGAAATAGCATACGAAATTCTAAATGTATTTTTCATACCAAATGCGCTACCAGGTACAACTGCAACTCCAGTTTCGTTTAAGAGTTCAAAAACAAAGTCGCTGTCATTTTCTATCTTTTTGCCAGCTGATGAAACTTTTCCAATAAGTTTTTGTATTGATGGTAAAGCATAAAAGGCACCCATTGGATTTGAAACTTCAATATATTTTGATTTTGAAAAAATATTTATCATTATATCTCGACGAGTTTGATAAATAATTTTGTTTTGCTGAATGAACTGATTAGTATTTTTAAGTGCTTCAACAGCGGCGCACTGACTAATTGAACAGGGGTTCGACGTGCTTTGGCTCTGAATTGTGATCATTCCTTTAACAAGGGAACTATTGGCGGCTCCAAAGCCAATTCGCCAGCCGGTCATTGCATACGATTTTGAAACACCATTTACTAATAAAGTTCTATGCTTTAACGATGGATTTACTTGAACAATATTATAAAAAGGCAAATCTTGATAAATGATATGTTCATAAATATCGTCGGATACTATATTTACGTTAGGAAACCTTTCGATGATTTCAGCGAGACGAGTTAATTCCTCCTTCGTGTACACACTGCCCGTCGGATTCGATGGAGAATTCAAAACAAGCCATTTTGTTTTTTTATTTAATGCTTTTTCAAGCTGGCGTGGTGTTATTTTAAAACTATTTTCTAACTTAGTTTGAATAAAAGCTACTTTTGCGCCACACAACTTTACTATATCCGGATAACTGACCCAATACGGTGATGGAACAACAACTTCGTCCTCTTTGTTGAGAGTTGCTAATAGTGCGTTAAATATCACTTGTTTTCCCCCGGAACAAACAATAATTTCACTTTTTTGATATGATAAAGAATTTTCTTTCATAAATTTATCAATGATGGCTTCTTTCAACTCTATTGAGCCATCAGTTGCAGTATATCGCGTTTTACCCTTGCTTATTGCATCGTGAGCCGCCTCTTGAACATTTTTTGGCGTATTGAAATCAGGTTCGCCAACTGACAAATTAATTATTTTTTCGCCCAAATATTTTTTTTGTAAAAGTAAATTATGAATTCTTGCAGTCGCAGATATATTAACATCGTTTAATTTATTTGATAGTAATTGCATAATTTACCTCAAGTTGCTTTACTGTAACAAATGTTTTAAAAAGATAATAGCGGAATTTGGAGTAGTTTTGAGCATGGTTTATTCGCAGCAAAGCAATAATGTTTTTAACCCAGATCCTTATTATAGTGAGGCCTGTGCAACATTCGGCGATCGTCTCTGTGCAGCGCGAGATGCTGCTGGACTTTCCCAAAAGATTTTGGCCAGCAAAATGGGGGTTAAAGTTAGAACAATACAGGCATGGGAGTCAGACTCTACTGAGCCTCGAGCGAATAAATTACAGATGGTATCGGCGTTACTGAACGTCTCGATGGTCTGGCTTATGTCCGGGCTCGGTACGGGGATTTCCCCGCCTGGTGAGTTTGACGGTTTTACAGAAAATGAAATAAGTTTAATTTTAGATGAGATAAAAAGTATCCGAGCTGCTGGTGAAGACCTTTTAAGCCGGTTGGACAATTTAGAGACAAAAATTTCAAAAGCCATCAAAAAGTGATAGATTATAATCATAATTTGAAGTGCTGTTGACTCCCTCGCAATAGGATAAGTAATGCAGTTACGAGAAAAGACGATAAAAAGACTTAAAATTCAAAGTTGGCGAAGAGGTATGAAAGAAATGGATCTTATCTTGGGGAATTTTATAGATCATTCAGTTAGCTCCCTCGATGAAAAAGATTTTCAGTCTTACGAACGGCTTTTGCTTGAAGAAGATCAAACACTTTTTTCTTGGATATCTACGCGGACAGGAGTACCAGAAGAATTCGATCAAATAGTTGAAAAGATCGCACAGTTTACATATTCAAAATACTAGAAAAACAGTATATTTAATAAGTGAGTGGGTAAGCTTGTTTGCCTTTCAATTTTCTTCTATTAGTACGATTTAACTCGTAAATGAAATTTATTTTTTGTAGAACCGCGATTATGGTATAATGCGTCGTCGATTTATCGATTCGGTGTGGAAAATTAAGAGCTGGTTACGAATTGGGATGAAATGGCTGACGGAGTTAATTATACACTAAAAGGGTTTGATCAGTACGATGTTTTACTGGGAGATGAATTGCGAGGTGAAAGAGCCACAATTGGAAAATCCCTTCTGGATGTTCAAAGAGATTTAAAAATCAAGGCCTCATACATAGCAGCAATTGAAAATTGTGATTTAGAAGTGTTTTCTAATCAGGGTTTTGTAGCGGGCTACGTTAGATCGTATGCAAGATATCTGAGTTTGGATCCAGAGACAGTCTATGAACGATTTTGCCGTGAGTCAGGTTTTTCAAATAGTAATGCTTCATTAACTTTACAAATAAGAAAATCAGAACAAAAATCGACAAAAAATTTTGGTTCTAGCTCAAATTGGAAACCGGGAGAAATTGGCCAAATTGAGGTTAACGACTTTAGCTTTCTTAATATGGCGTCAAGATCTGCACCTGTAATACTTGTATTGTTTGTACTGGTCGGATCAATTTGGGGAGCTCTTTCCGTATTGAAGCAGGTTCAGAGGTTGGATATTGTTGCATTTGAAGATGCTCCGGAGGTTTTCTCAAAACCAGTTAGTGATATTTCTTACTCTTCAGTTTTGCAATTAAGTGTTGACGATTACAGAAGTGAAGAATTAGCGCTTCCAGTTTTTGAACCGAGGGATCGTGCTTTATCCACTTTGCAAACAGATATGTTTACAGCTTTAGAAGATACTATTGATATACCGGTGATATCCTATTCTAAGATAAAGAATATGACTTTATCGGAGGTAAAGGATAACGCTGTACTACAACCCTCTAATAATAACGTTTTTCCAGCTCCTGTTGTTAGGACTGCACCTCGTATTCCAACCGTTAAGCTTTTGGCTATGACTCCAGCTTGGGTAAGATTAAAGAATGAGTTTGGCGACGTGATTTTTGAAAAGATTTTAGAACAAGGTGAGACTTTTTTGATTGAGAAAGCTCTTTTCACAGGTGAATTACGAGCCGGTAATGCCCAGAATGTTTATTTTGTGGTTGATGACAAAGTCCATGGACCACTTTCGAAAGAAGTGTCAGTCGTAAAGAAAATTTCACTCGATCCAGAGTCAATAAAGTCAAAATTTCTGGTTTCTGCTTTTGCTACCAATTCATATGTGCGGGAACATTTGGAGGAAACCACTTTAGATACGGCAGGCGTAATCGAGTGAAACGGTTATAATTATAGTTTGATTATTATTTAATTTGTAAAAACGATTAGNTGTGGGAGANNAATGTTAAATAGTATTAGGCCTTGGAAAAATATATATAGGCGGAAGAGTAAAAAAATTTTTGTTGGTTCTGTGCCCATCGGCGGTGATGCCCCAATCTCAGTTCAGTCAATGACTAACACATTGACACCTGACGTGAAANCAACACTGANTCAGATTAATGCATGTGTNNATGTTGGGGCTGATATAATGAGAGTNTCTTGCCCAGATACTGAGAGNACTAAAGCNTTNAAACAGATTTGCTTGNAAAGCCCTGTGCCTATAGTGGCTGACATACATTTTCATTANAAACGGGCNATTGAGGCTGCTAAAAGCGGTGCTGCATGCTTGAGAATAAATCCTGGTAATATTGGTGACTCTGTTAAGGTAAAAGAAGTAATATCAGCAGCAAAAGATTATAATTGCGCAATTCGCATTGGGGTGAATGCTGGTAGCTTAGAACGTCATCTATTGGAGAAATTTGGTGAACCTTGTCCAGATGCTATGGTTGAAAGTGGTTTAAATCATATTCAAATACTTGAGGATAACGATTTTTTTAATTNTAAAATTTCTGTAAAAGCGTCGGATGTGTTTATGGCAGCTGCGGCCTATCAGGGACTGGCTGAAATTACTGATGCTCCAATACACCTAGGAATAACTGAAGCTGGAGGCAAAGTTTCTGGAACTGTAAAGTCCGCTATTGGTATGGGCAACTTATTATGGATGGGGATCGGTGACACTATTAGAGTATCTTTATCAGCAGATCCTGTGGAAGAAATTAAAGCTGGCTTTGAAATTCTTAAATCCCTTGGCTTGCGACACCGAGGAGTTCAAATTATTTCTTGTCCCTCCTGCGCACGGCAGGGTTTTGATGTAATCAAGACCGTAGAAATACTTGAGAGCCGATTGTCACACATAAGGACTCCAATGTCCTTATCAATTATTGGTTGTGTTGTTAATGGTCCAGGCGAGGCTTTGATGACAGATATAGGTTTTACAGGTGGCGGTTCTGGCAGTGGAATGGTATACAATGCTGGAAAAAAGGTTAATAAGTTAAAAAATGAAGATATGATAGATGAGATCGTTGATCTTGTGGAGAAGCATTCCAGAGAACTAGCACTATCAACAAAAGATCAATAAATGCTAAATTTGTTTAAGACCTGCTATGATCAATAAAGAGCGCCTTGATCAACTAGTACTACGATATGAGTATATAGAGTCTCAATTGACTGGGACCTTAAGTCAGAATGAGCTAAGGTCCTTAGGGCAAGAATATTCAGAGTTAAAACCGATAATAACCAAAATTCACGANTANAATAANCTTTTAACACGGCTTGATGAAGCTAAAGATTTATTACTTGATCCAGATTTCAAGANTCTTGCTTCTGAGGAAGTTACACTGATCGANAAAAAACTTAAGTCGCAAGAAGACATCTTAATGTTATCACTTATTCCAAAAGANAAGACTGACCTTAGGCCAGTGATATTAGAGGTTAGAGCAGGGACTGGTGGGGACGAAGCAAGTTTATTCGCCGGTGATCTGTTGAAGATGTATCAAAAGTTTTCTGAAAATAGTGGTTGGGTTTTTGATATTTTGGAATATTCAATGACTGAGGTAGGCGGAGTTCGGGAGGCTATAGTCAGCATTAGTGGAGAGTCAGTCTTTGGTAATTTAAAGTTTGAAAGTGGTGTCCATCGCGTGCAACGAGTGCCNGAAACAGAAAACTCTGGAAGAGTTCATACGTCTGCAGCTACTATAGCGGTGCTTGCTGAAGCGAACGAAATTGAAATGGAAATTAAGCCAGAGGATATCAGAATAGATACTATGAGAGCCTCTGGCGCTGGTGGACAGCATGTAAATACTACCGACTCTGCCGTACGCATCACTCATATCCCATCTGGAACTGTTGTTACTAGCTCTGAAAAGTCTCAGCATCAAAATCGGGCTAAGGCTATGCAAGTTTTAAGAACTCGACTTTTTGATATGGAGAAGGAAAAAAATATTTCTGAAAGGGCAATAAATAGGAAAGATCAAGTTGGAAGTGGAGATCGTTCTGAGCGGATTCGTACATATAATTTTCCGCAAGGTAGAGTTACGGACCATCGTATTAATTTGACCCTCTATAAGTTAGACGAGATTTTAGCGGGCAATCTAACGGAATTAACTGATGGTTTAATNGCATTTGAAACNGCAAAGAAACTAGCAGAATTTAATTAAAATGGAAAAAGCAGGACAGGTAATAAAAAAGTGTCTTAAATATTTAAAAAATAGAAACATTGAAACGGCTGACCGTGATGTGCCTATTTTACTNAGCTTTGTATTAGGATTATCAATTGCTGAAATTTACTCTAATTTTGATATATTAGTAACTAATTACCAACTTAAAAGACTTGAAAAACTTATTGCACGACGTGGGTTTTGTGAACCGTTAGCTAAGATAGTTGGAAAAAAGGACTTTTGGAATCACTCATTTCATGTCGATGGAACAGTCTTAGATCCCAGACCAGAAACGGAACTTCTGGTTGACACGGTTCTACGAAATATTGGAACGNGTCAACATGTTTTNGATTTAGGAACTGGAAGTGGTTGTATTGCAATTTCACTNGCACTTGAATTAAATGAAGTCATGGTTGCNGGATGCGATATATCGGAGGAGGCGTTGCTAGTNGCTCGCAGAAATTCAAAAAAAAATNAGGCTAAAGTATCATTTTTATTATCTGATTGGTTTGATCAAATTTACGACAAATATGATATAATTGTCTCGAACCCTCCTTATATAAGTCAAGAGGACTTCGCAAATTTACCTCCCACAGTAAAAAACTTTGATCCAAAGATCGCCTTACTTGGAGGTAAGGATGGTTTATATTGTTATCGAGTAATAGCAAGATCACTTGTTTCTCATCTTAAAGATGATGGACTTGCATTCTTTGAAATTGGTCTGGGACAAAAAAGCGACGTATTGAAAATTTTCTCTGAAAATAGTTTATTTCCCGTTGATGTAAAACAAGATTTAAATGGGATTGATAGAGTCGTATGTGTTAAAAAAGCCGCATAACGAAGTAGAAGTCAATAAGAATGTCTTTAGCTGAAACAAATACTTGTACTTTGTTTAGTTAAGGCGTAGGGTGTTTTTACAAGATAATTACCTGAGCTCATAAAGAGTTAGGTAATATGAATTATTACACTTTTTATCGCACCATGTTTTTGGAGAGCCTTTAAGTGTAGATATAGCAGCAAATAACAAAATGATAGAGTAGTAGTTTAGATGAGACCATCAAATAAATCACGCAACCGTAACAAGAATAATAATCGTAGAGGATCAGCAAGTAACAATATAAACCGTGTTTTTGAAAGTGCCGGTCCTGAGGGTAGAGTCCGCGGTACCCCACAACAGATTATTGATAAATATTTATCATTAACTTATGATTGTCAATTATCTGGGGATAGAGTTGCCGCAGAGAATTTTCAACAACATGCGGAACATTACTCACGTTTACTGATTGAGGCCCAAAAAGAAATAGCAGAAAAACAGAATGAACAAAGTTCAGTAGCTACGAATGACAAATCAAAAATACAGCTAACAGATACAAGTTTAACCGATACGGCTTTGGAATCTGGTCACACTGATAGGTCAGAAGATAAAGTAGTAAAATTTGATAAAAGCTTGGAAAAAAAGATCATAAGCACTGAGTTGCCGGATAATAAGCCTCAATTGGAAGATCGACCCAAAGCGCGCAAAGTGTCAAAAAAGTTATCGTCTACTGATAGTAAAACTGTAAAGGTCTAGTGTTTTTACTCGGGTATTTATTTCTTTTCGTTTACCGGTGCCAGCGCATTGGCTAATCTGCAAAATTGCTCAATTGAAAGCTCTTCTGGTCTGAGACTAGGATTAATTTTACTTGTAGTCAAAATACTCTCAATATTTTTGTCAAGAACTTTCAAAGATTTACGCAGCATTTTTCTTCGTTGACCAAAAGATAATTTCACAATCTGCTCTAACGTGTCTTTAGGCGCATTAAAGGATGGTTGAGGAAGTGGTGTAAACTGCACGACACTACTATCGATGCTAGGAACTGGGGTAAATGAACTGGCATTAACTTCAAAAAGAACTTTTACAGTTGAGCGCCATTGGGACACTATTGATAATCGGCCATACGATTTTGTTTTATGCCTACTTACCAAGCGCTCGGCTACCTCTTTCTGAAACATAAATGTTAAATTATCCCAAAATGGAGGCCAAGATTTAACCGTAATAAGGTTTAATAGAATTTGGGTTCCAATGTTATAAGGTAAATTCGAAACAATTTTTACTGGTGGATCAATAAATTTTTCTGGATCAATAGAAAGAATATCCCGATTTATTACGTTTAATCTTCCTGGAAATGCTTTGCACAATTCCTCTAACGGCGCCAGGAATTGTGGGTCTTTTTCGATAGCGATTACTCGGCGGGCACCAAATTTGAGCAAAGATTGTGTAAGCGCCCCCGGTCCTGGTCCAATTTCTAAAATATTGTGCGCACTAATTTCTCCCATAGTTTGGACAATTTTATCTGTCAGGTTCAGGTCGAGAATAAAGTTTTGGCCCAGTGATTTTTTTGATTTCAAACTATACTTAGAAATAGTTTCAGATATTTTTGTAATTTTACAAACTTTTGACATTATTTCGTCTAATCCTTGTAAGCTTTTGTGCTTCTTCAATCGCCAACATTAATGACTTTGGATTTGCTTTATCTCCTCCCGCTATGTCGAGTGCTGTTCCATGGTCGGGAGAAGTTCGGACAAATGGTAATCCCAAAGTAACATTAATACTTTCGTCAAAACTTAGTGTTTTAATTGGAATTAATGCTTGATCGTGATACATGCAGACAAATGCGTCAAATCTTGCCCTTTTTTCACCGGTAAAAGCGGTATCAGCTGATACTGGCCCGACTAAACTCATGCCGGTTTTATTTAATTTGACAATTACTGGTTTTATTACATCATTTTCCTCATATCCCATAGTAGATCGCTCGCCTGCATGAGGATTTAATCCTGTAACCAATATTTTAGGTACTTGGATATTGTAATCGCTCTTTAGAACTTTGTGGACTAATCCTAAGGTGTTCTCTAGTAAACGAATTGTTATTTTTGTACTCACCTTTTTTATTGGTAGATGAACTGTTAAAGGGACAACGCGAAAGCCATCCTTATTCGTAAGCATCATTACTGAATTTGTTTTTTCATTACATAGCGATGCTAAAAAGTCTGTATGTCCTTCATAAGGAAAATTCCCACTTTGCTTGACCGCCCATTTATCTATCGGATTAGTGACTATTGCTGAGGCGTCATTATTTAGTACAATTGATACTGCCCTTTTAATGATATGTTTTACCTCTGCGGAGTTTTTCAGTGATATTTTACCCGATATAATCTCTTGTGGCATTGAGTGATTAAGTACACATAGTCTATTTGGATATTCAAATGGATCAGTAAAACTAGTCATTTTTAAAGTTTTTAGAGAATATTTATTCGCTACTGTTGTCAAAAACTTATAATCACCTATCACAAAAAATGGATATTGGTTTTTAAATATTGATTTTACTTTCACTGTAAGCTCGGCCCCAACGCCAGCAGGCTCTCCCATAGTAAGTACAAGTGGTGGATCGATCATATTACTGTATTGTGGCCTCTCGATAAAGCTGGAGCATCAATTTTTTACTAAAAGCTATCATTTTGTCATTAAAATATTTTGATTTTTTTTTGTTTATTTGTTGAGAAGTTCCCTTTACTTTTCTCTCACAAAGAATAATCCAGTTTGCATCATCGAGCTTACTAGGTTCATAAAGATTTATTCTCCGTAAAATTGCAGATTGCTTTTTACTGACCTGTGACACTAACATGCGTTTTCGCGAATCTGCAGGAAATTCTTTACAGGTTTGTACGCCATTTTTAGTTTCTTGATCGATTATCAAATAATCTACTAAGTAATCCAAACTCGAATCTAAGATTTTTTTTTCTTTTCCGTTTAGTTTGAATAAAATAACTGTATCCTCGTTGATAATTGGTTTAGTAATTTCGCTTCTTGACAAATTTGATAGTAATTTTCTAAGTTTTATTGGTAACTTTGTTTCATCAACTAATCCAATCTTTCCGCCTATTCCTCGGCTNTGGGACCGAGAAAACCTTCGAGCAGCTTCTGAAAAGCTTCCTCCTGCGGTTAACTCAATTTTTAATCGATTAGCTAACAATAATGATTTATTTTTCCCATGTTCTGCAAATGGGATCACTATCTCAGATAAATTAAGTAAATTTGTTTCAGTTGGTCTGGTCTCTGGCGGTAGGTTTAATTCGTACTGACTTATGATTGCTTTTTTTCCATAACTTTGAAGGAGCGCTTTTTTCCAAAGAGCTTTTATTTCTAAGTACCGTTCAAATTCTGAAGTTTCAATATTATTATTGCTCAATAGTTTAAAAAGGTCAGTTTTGTTAATCTGTTGTAGTTGTAGAAAGTCAGCCATATTTTTTTTAGCTTCAGTTGAAGAAAGTTGGACGCCGCGGCTATCTACAAATTGCTCTTGTAGCGACTCTTCCACTAANAATTGCTTTACGTCATCTTTATTTTTATATTCGGAAATATTGAAAATCTTAAAGAGTAACATTCTTTGCTGCAGATCATAATTAGTTATTACGTTCCCATTAACTGTGATTTCTATCTGAAAATTTTTCTCGTCCTCAATGGCAAAAGAAGAATATCCACTTGCGTAGAAAAGAATTGATATTATTGCGCAGCATCTTAAGAGTGTGCTCATANTTTTTCCNTTAACCGTTGAGATATAATTATTAATTAGTTACTNATTGTAAATAAGGCAATTAGATTTTCTCACTAAATTTGGTTTTTGACCCATGCCATTTAGGTCAAATGTTAGCTCGATGCTAAAATCTTCTGGAAGTGAGTTCGTTTCAGTAAAGCGCTTTCTGAAAGACAAATTAATTTTTGCGCATTCATTTTCAAAGGAAAATCTTACTGCTCCGTTGATATTTTCATTTTCGTTTAAATTTCGNCTTAAGTCAAAATTTGTTAACCAATTTTCACTGATATTAGCCTCAATTCCTAAAGTTAATTCGGTCAAGTCTGNAGGGCGATTTTCACTTAAATCTGCTTCAAAAAAAATCAAACCACTTGATATGGTTCTGCTTGGTTGAATAAAGCTCAAAGTTGTTTCGGCGTGTTTGAGTTTTAGGGTTTCGTCATAAAGTTGTTCGCCGTGAACTGTAAGTAGTGAATTGTAATTGAGGTTACCTGAAATAAGTATGTCTGATTTCATACCAGAAAGTCCTGAGCCTTCNGAAAATTGGTNGGAGGGAGCTCTNCTGAAGATTTGCCCTANAGCTAAATCATATGAAAATGGNCCATTATTTTCAACGGANTATTCGATACCNGAATTTAATCTTAAGCCAAACTCNTGTTTGTCTAAACCAGAAAAACGNTTTAGGGAGAANAGTGAAGATTGATCAAGCTTGANTTGTTGACTGTCTGCGTTTGGTATTGCATCATTAAAACNTATTTCTGGGGTGTATACTAATTGTAGTTTNGGTTTTATCGTGTCTAATCTATCCAACGATGCTTTGTAAAGAGGGAAGCTTAGTTCCAGCCCAAGTGTTGGATCAAAATATTTGTAAATATTAGNTTTACTTTTTTCCAGATTTACTCTGTANAGACTATTTGAAACTTTTGCTGNCCCTTTNACTCTTAGCCCTGGTTCAATCTGTAATACTTTTTCCGCGCCAAAGGACGCATTTAGTCTCACGTCGGTAGATAGATCCTTTTTTGTTAGACCGACTAAACTTATTTCCACGTCAGAGAAAATGTTAAGTTTTTTATTCTTTTTAAAGTTTCGAGTGAAAAAGCTTGGGACAATTACAAATTCCTCCTGCTCGTTATCACGTAACGAAGTGAAATAAACCAAGGCANCTTTTGAAAANTTTNTTTGTTTTTGGNTTGTTANTCCNATGCTGCTTGTAAGCCTATCTGTATCACGNTAGCCATACTTACCTAAAAAACCACTATCGCTNACAGCCGTNGCGTCATAAGTTAATTTGTAGTTTTGATTNAGATGGTTCTCACCAAAAATCTGGAAATATCCATCTAAAATATTGTTGTTACTTGCAGGTTTNGCAGCACTNGAAAAAAATAAACTCCCATTANAAAACAATCTTCGATAGTCAGTTTCTANCAAAAAATTTGTTTTTGTTGTTTTTAATATGGATATAGTTATGTCTGANNTTTTGTTTAGNTTGATATAGTACGGCTGTTTTATTCCAACACCAAGTAAATCAGATGTAAGGATTTTTGGCGTCAATAAACCAGTAGCACGTTTAATCCCTGGTTCTGGTATTCGTATGTATGGTGTATAAAATATAGGTAATCCCAGTAGCTCCATCCTAGCATTTTTGAAATGAAGTTGCCTTGCGTNNTGATCATGCAATATTTTCTCTGATTTAATTCGCCACATTGGTACNGGAGAATTAGGACAAACTGAGCATGCAGTTCCAATACTGGAATAAAAAGCTAATTGATTATTCTNGTTTNGTTNCATTTGTTNAGATTGAATATAAAATTTTTTNTCNATGAGTGCTGTTACTTTCGNTGCAATTATTTGTTTAAAATTATCATTTATTTCAGCTGAGCTAGCAATAATCTTAAAAGTATCCTTATCATGCAGTTCAATTGGTTGATTGGCAGTCAAAATATTTGTTTTTTTATTATATGTCAGTTCAGGTGTTGATAATTTATAATGTCCATATTCAACTCGAACATTGCCTGAGGCCTTTAATTCAGTTCCGCTGGCATTATATGTTAAGTTGTCTGCAATAATTGTGACTTTTTGAGTTTCGGTGTCATTAGCGAATGCGCAATTATAAATAGATAGAATAATCCCAAAAATGTTAACAAATTTAAATTTGGAGATCATTTAACCATCCTCAAAATGAAGTAAGAGACCAGTAGCCAGTAGAATGCCAGAAATAGAAGGACCAAATGTCGCCAGTAGCAATGGAATTTCTTCTGCTGCACCAAGTGACTCTGCTATTCTTTTAATAGAAAATAAGATAAACCCTGATCCAACAGAAAGCATTATCAGGATGCTAGTTTGACCAAACCTAGCTTGTCGTAAAGCAAAACTAGCTCCAATTAGCAGCATCGCAAGAAAAAAAAGTGGGCGTGAAATTTCACCAAGAAAAAATATTTTATGGCGGGTAGCTGAAAATCCTGAGTTCTCTAATTTTTCAATAAAGCTTGGAATTTTCCAAAAATTTATAGCTTTTGGATTGGAAAAACTATCTAGGATTTGAGTTTCTGATATTGTTGTTTTAAGTCGCAATGATTTTTTTCGATCTATTTTAAAGTCAAACTCAATTGGCCCATCAAGCTGAAGCGTCCATACGATTGCATTTTTAAGTTCCCAGTGTTCAGCTCGAAGCCGACCAGTATCCGCATGAATTCTTCTGGTAAGTATGTCTTCGCCGTTAAATTCAAATATAGTTAGATCAAATAGCACTCGGCCCTGAAAATTGGTTTGAGAGGCTTTTATTACCGTCTGTTTGTTATCTGTTGCTTCTCTCAACCATATCTCGTTTCCAGTCACTGACATAAAATTTCGTGGTTTAAGACCAAGATTCTGCAAGAATTCTTCTGAATATTTTAGAGAATTTGCGACAATAGGATTACCAAGAGTTGTGCATAAGATACCGATAAGTAAAGTGAGCACAACCGGAGCGAATAAAATTCTTAGTATTGATCTGCCCGCTGCTCTTATTACAACTAATTCTGACGAACGTGCCAAGTTAAGAAAAGTAATTAATCCAGCTAACATTATAACTAAAGGCATAGCATCAATTAATATTGAGGGAGTTCTTAATAACGTATTTTTGATACCTGCCCCAATTGCAATATTTTTATTGGCCATAAAGTTTATCTGATCCGACCCATCGATAAGTAAAATTAAAAAAAGTATTGCTAAAAGGGCCCATGACAGGGATCTCAAGAACCGGGTGCATATGTATATTGTTAGTGTCAAGAAACCTTATCCCTACGGTTAAAGTTTTGAGATATTAATATCAAGCAAATAGCGAGAACGATGAAAAAAATTGGTGGAAAGTATAGCAGCCAGAACAATGCGTTATTTTCAGCAACAACTGAGCGAAGAGATAATGTTCCCGCTTGCATAGTTAAACCGACTAAAATCCCAAAATAGATTGGTAAAGCAAAGCCTTTTCGCCGATAGCCTGTCAGTAAAAAGGTTGTAAGTGCAATAAGTGTGAGTGCGATAGGCGTGAGGGGGGTTGCTAATTTTAGGTGTGCTTCCGCTTTATAATTATTTTTATTCGTCTGGTCTAATCGTTCTATCGATTGAAAATCGTAAATAATCAGTAAAGGAAAAACCTCTTTAGGAACTAAAAAGTTTGGTGCACTTTCTGGAAAAAACTCGTTAAGGCTTAAACCTAATCTATCAAAAGAGACGGTAGTTAAGTGGATTTTTTCATTATTAGCTATTTGTAACAGACCATCTTGCATGATAAGTAATAATCCATCTTTAGTTTCTTTCAATAGAGCTTCTCTAGCTGAGTAAGTAAGATTGTTATAAGTATTTCTGGCATCAGTTAAAAAAATTCCTCGCATATCTCCGTTTTTGTTAGACTCTCTGATGTAAATACTTACGCCTTCCGATGGATGAAAAAATCGTCCTTCTTTAATTAGTTGACCGGTTAGGTTCTGTCTTACTTCGATCATAATTTCGCGTAGTTTTTTTTGACTTATTGGAACAAAGTAGAGGCTTAAAAAATACATTAGAATGGCGACAATTACTCCAAAAACAATAATACCTTTTGAAATTGATAGATAAGATCTACCGACACTCATAAAAATAATCAGCTCAGAATCAAGAAAAAGTTGATTTATTGAATATAGAGTTGCGGCGAACGCGGCTATCGGCACTACTAAAAGCATTACTTGAGGAAGCATAAGTATTGCTACTTTTACAAAAACGTCGCCCGATTGTCCGTTTGAAATTATATCGTCAAGTCTAGGTAATGACTGTACTAACCATAAAATTCCGATTAATGCGGATGAAAAGAAAATAAAAGGTCGTACTTGAAGGGATAGAATGTACCGATCTAACTGATTCAAATAAAAAATGCTTTTAAAGATTTTCATATTATTTTATGTATTTCCTTCTCGTAAAATGGTCAATAAAAACTAAATTCTCTAAACTTACTTTAATTGTCTCTATTAATTACGGAGCACAGCATGTCACTATTAGAAAATATCAAATTTGAAAATATAAGCATAGAAAGAATTAAAAATTGGAATGATCGAATTTGTATTGTGGTTTCCGAAGGCGCAAAGAACGAACACCATATTCGTCAAATTGATAAGTTGATGCTCGGGACCCTTTTAAAAATTTTAAAAAGTAAAGAATTTCTGGAGATTTTAAATGGAGAAAGCTTATCTATATCTTTTCCAGTTGGATTAAATGCGAAAGTACTACAAATCGTTAAGATTAAAGAAAGGAATGACATTCAATCATGCAGATTTCTGGGTGGAGAAATTGCTACTTCTCAGAAAACATCATCAATCTTAATTTTAACGGAGCCTCAAGAAAAGACAAACGAAATTCTTTTTGGAATACTTCTCAAAGCTTACCAATTTAACAAGTATAAAAGTAAAAAAAATATTCTTTTAGAGAGTATTGTTGTTTTGAATATTAAAAATCAATCAATTAAAAAAGAATTTGGGTTTTTTAAGGCATTGACGCAAGGAGTTTATTTCTGTCGTGACCTAATCAATGAGCCGGCCAATGTGTTAAATACTATTGAATTTTCTTCAAGGTTAAAATTGTTAGAAAATTTTGGCTTAAAAGTGGACGTTTTAGAAGAGGAAGCGATAGAAAAATTAGGAATGAGAGCATTACTTGCTGTTGGCCAAGGATCAGAATCTCCTTCGAAAGTAGTGGTGATAAGATGGGAAGGTTCCTCAAAAGATAAGAAACCTCTTCTTTTGTTGGGAAAAGGAGTTGTGTTTGACAGTGGAGGTATTTCAATAAAACCTGCCGGTGGCATGGAAGAAATGACGATGGATATGAGCGGTGCTGCAGTTGTGGCAGGAACTATGAAAGCTTTAGCGTTAAGGCAATCTTCTGCAAATGTGATTGGAGTGATTGGATTGGTAGAAAATATGCCTGACGGCAAGGCACAAAGGCCTGGAGATGTGGTGCAAACGATGAAAGGGGATACTGTCGAGATCATTAACACTGACGCAGAGGGAAGGTTGGTTTTGTGTGACTTATTATGGTTTGCACAGACTCAGTTTTCTCCCACAGCAGTTATCGATGTTGCAACTTTAACCGGTGCAGTTATTGTTGCTCTGGGAAATCATAACGCAGGCGTTTTTTCGAACAATGAAAATATTTGTAAAAATTTTCTAACCTCAGCTGAACTAGAGGCAGAGGGGGCTTGGAGATTACCACTCAGCTCACCTTATCAAAAACTTTTGAAATCAAGGGTCGCCGATATTGCTAACACAGGGGGAAGGGCGGCAGGCGCTGTAACGGCTGCGAAATTTCTAGAGATATTTGTAAATCCAAAAACTCCTTGGATACACATTGATATTGCTGGTGTTGCTTTCTCCAAAGCTGCTTCTAGCTTGAGTGCTCCGGGGGCTACTGGCTGGGGTGTTGCCTCGTTAAATAGACTAATATACAATTATATGGAAAAAAATAATAATCTAAATGACTAGCGTTAATTTTTATCAGGTTGAAAATTCGAATATTCAAATTGTGCTATTTAAGTTGCTTGAAAAAACTTCCATCCAAGGAATGAAAGGTCTTGTTCGAACTGACTCTCATACTGCGAGTAAGCAGATCGATGAGTTTCTTTGGTCATACGACCTATCGAGCTTCATCCCACATGGCACATCGGATAGTCCATCCAGTAATTTTTTTCCAGTGCTTATAAGTGAGCAAGGTGAAAATCTAAATAATGCTAACTTTTTATTTTATATTGGAACATCAAATTTTCTCGTTTCTGAAATTCAAAAATTTGAGAAGACTTTTATACTTTTGGGTAATGACGACTTAGTTCACTTACAATCGGCTCGAAAGCTATGGAGAGATTTAGCTAAAATAGGTGTTCAGCAAAGTTATTGGACTCAAGAAAATAAAAGATGGGTGCTAAGAGAGACTGAGTAGTGTTTAACTTTTATCCCTGAGTTCGAGTTTTTCCCAGGATTCTATCCAAATTTTTTCTGCTAGTTTAATTGCTTTATTTAACTCTATGTCTTTAAACTCTAATTTTTTTAATCGGGATTCGTTTGTTGGGGAGTAAATGTCGGGATCACTTAAATGTTTATCGAGTGATCGTCTCATTTCTTGTAGCTTTTGTACTCTTGTTTCTGCTTTCTTGAGTTCTTTAGTCAATGAGTTTTTGTTCAAAGACCCTTTTTTGTAATTTGCTTTACTTTCCTTCTCATTTTCGGAGGGTTTAATCTTATCATTTTTAATATTTTTAGTTAAAAGTAGTTTTTGGTAGGAATCGAGGTCCGACTCAAATCTTTTTACTCCGCCACTCTTTACCAGCCATAGCTCGGTAGCTACTAAATCGATTAGATAGGGGTCATGGCTCACAATAAGTATTGCACCAGAGAATCTATTCAGACTTGTAGCTAGAGCTTCTCGACTTTCGATATCTAAGTGATTAGTTGGTTCATCTAGGATTAATAAATGTGGTTCATGTAAAGTGGCCAAGAGCATCGCTAATCTTGCTTTTTGACCTCCAGACAAGTTCTTTACCGGTATTGAAATTTGATCTTCAGTAAGTCCTCCAAGTGCAAGTTTCGAAATTATAGTTCCTTTTTTACTATTAGGAAATTGAAATGTTAGATGTTCAAATGGAGTTTGATTCGGTATCAGCGTATCTTTCAAATCTTGTGAGAAGTAACCAACTCGTAATTTACTTGATTTAGTTATTGTACCAGATTTAGGCAATAATTTATCTGCTAAAAGTTTTGAAAAGGTTGATTTGCCTTGCCCATTTGCACCGAGCAATGCAATTCTATCCTCCGGATCAATTCTCAAGTTTAAATGTTCTAGAATAATCTTTTCATCATATCCAATTGCGACATCTGATAGACTAACAAGGGGAGGCGCAAGGGCAATTGAGGAAGGAATATAAAAACTTGCTACCTTTGAACTTCTTAATTGCGGCTTTAATTGCATTTTCTCTAGTGCCTTCAACCTTGACTGTGCTTGCTTTGCCTTGCTGGCTTTAGCTCTAAACTTGTCAACAAAGGCCTGCATATGTGCCTTTTTTTTCTGTTCTTTTTTAATGATAGATTGTTCTAATTTTTTAATTTCGTTGTAACTTTTTATAAAAAAGTCATAATTACCTGAAAATAGGGTAAATTTTTTGTTTTCTAGGTGTAAAATTTTGTTAACCGATCTAGTAAGTATGTTGCGATCGTGACTAATCAGCACTATTGTTTTTTGATACTTATATAAAAATGACTCAAGCCATACTGAACCCTCTAAGTCTAAATAGTTTGTTGGTTCATCTAGTAAAAGTAAGTCTGGTTCTGAAAATAAGACGCTGGCTAAAGCTACTCTCATTTGCCAGCCCCCAGAAAACTCACTACAGGGTTTTTGTTGTTCAGACGCACTAAATCCAAGCCCGCTTAAAATAGTTGAAGCGCGTGCTTTAGCCGTGTAGCCATCGATGTCAGATAATCTCTCTTGAATTGTAGCAATTTGTTGAGGATCAACAGCTTTTTTTTCTTCATGTAGTAAATTTGTTAGCTCTGTATCAGCACTTAAGACAGTAGTAATTAGAGACTCTGGCCCATTTGGAACATCCTGAGAGACCCCACCCACTTTTGCTCCTTTTTTTACTTGTATTTCGCCGGAGTCAATTAAATACTCGCCTTTTATCAATTTAAAAAGGGTGGTCTTCCCTGTACCGTTTCGACCCACTATACCTACTTTAGATCCGGCAGGAATATACGCACTAGCTAACGAAAAAATTGAATTACCGGCAAGATGGAACGAAAGGTTTTTTATCTCAAGCATAGCGTCACAATTGGCAATGTATCTTTGTTTTGTCAATGATATTTAAAAGTAAATAGATATTTTATGCTTTTAAGTTGAGTGATCATCTGTTACCCAACCGCTTAATACAACAACTCATTTGCCTAAAAGTTCAAACGATAATTTTAAAATTAATGATAAGGATATTTAAATGTCAATTCAAAGAACATTCTCTATTATAAAACCTGACGCCACAAAGAGAAATCTGACGGGCGCAATAAATGCAAAGTTTGAGTCTGCTGGCTTGTCGATAGTAGCTCAAAAAAAAATCCATTTGACTNAAAAACAAGCGGAAACTTTTTATGCNGTTCATCNNGAGCGTCCNTTNTACGACGAACTATGTCAATTTATGGCCTCACATCCAATTATTGTNCAGGTTTTAGAGGGTGANAATGCCATTTTAAAAAATCGNGAAGTGATGGGAGCTACGAATCCTGACGAAGCGGCGGAAGGCACTATTAGAAAAGAATTTGCCTTATCAGTGGGCGAAAACTCAGTTCACGGTTCGGATGCTGAAGAAACGGCCAAAGAAGAGATCTCTTATTTCTTTTCGGGTCTTGAATTGGTTGGATAATTTTACTCTATGCATCAAAAAGAACAATTTTTTCAGATACGCTCTCTAAAAATTTTCGAAGAACAAGTGGATATAATTTATGCTCAAGTTTTAGTAATCTTTTTGCCAGAATCGTTTCAGTATCACCCTTAAATATCTTAATTATGCCTTGTCCCAAAATCTTACCATCATCTAATTCCTCCGAGACTAGGTGTACTGTAGCGCCGTGGACGGCCATACCAGAACTTAATGCGTTGGCGTGACTGTTTAATCCTTTAAATAACGGAAGAATTGAAGGATGAATGTTTAATATATGATTCTTGAATGTATTCACAAAACTTGGACTTAAAATTCGCATGAATCCTGCTAGACAAATAATTTCTGCGCCTGACGAAGAAATTGACTTTTTCAGTGTCTCTTCAAACTCTTGCCGGCAGCTATATTTTTTATAGTTTACAATCTCAGTTTTAATGTTTTTTGATTTAGCAAGTTTTAACCCTTTAGCATCTGGTCTGTCTGAAATTACTAGGATTGGTTCTGCTGGGTGATCTTTTTCCATCATATCATTTATAAGCGCCAACATATTAGAACCATTTCCCGAAATCAGTATGGTTACTTTTATTTTTTTTCTCATATTATATTTTGAGCTTGCCAATGTATTCGATGCCAGGGTTTGGTGTTATTTCGCCGATTATTGAGGATGCTTCACCATGTCCTCTTAAAATCGATTGAACTTCACCAACTTTATTTTTCTTCACTACTAAAACCATGCCTGCTCCACAATTAAATGTTTTGAGAGCTTCTGCTTGACTGATATTTGATTTAAAAAGCAACCACTTTAAGATATCAGGGACTTCTAACGCATTCAAATTAATCTTTGCTCCATGTGAGTTGTCAAGAATTCTTGGTATATTTTCTGTCAACCCGCCGCCTGTGATATGAGCTAATCCGTTCAATAATCTCTTCTTTTTTAAATCGATTATTGGTTTTACATAAATTTTCGTTGGTTCAAGAAGTTCAGTTCCTAAATTTTTATTCGAAAAGGGAACTGGTGATTTCAAGTCTAGACCGGAGTTTTTTATAATCATTCTTACAAGAGAGAATCCATTTGAATGAATACCCGATGAATTTAAGCTGATAAGGGTGTCGCCAGATTCTATACCTGTCGGAAGTATCTCGCCCCTATTCAATGCTCCAACCGCAAACCCTGCTAAATCAAAATCGCCATTATGGTACATGCCAGGCATCTCTGCGGTTTCTCCACCAATCAATGCAGTATTTGAGTGCCGGCAGCCTGTTGCAATTCCTTCAATCACTGATGACGCTTCTTTAACATTAAGTTTTGCGGTTGCGTAATAGTCCAAGAAAAAAAGTGGTTCGGCTCCCTGGCAAATTAAGTCATTAACACACATTGCAACAAGATCGATACCGACAGTTTTTAGATTCTTAGTTTCAATTGCGATTTTGAGTTTTGTTCCAACTCCATCGGTAGCCGCAACAAGAATTGGATCATCATAGCCCGCTGCCTTTAGATCAAATAAAGCACCGAACCCGCCCAAGGTACTAAATGATCCTAATCGTTCAGTGGAACTGGCGAACCGACTTATTTTCTTTATTAGGTCGTTACCCGCGTTTATATTAACTCCAGCCGCTTTGTAACTAAGAGATGTTTTAAAATTGGTTTTAGTTTTTTGTTTCATGACACCTGATTATCTGAAAATTTGGAGTGATGCATAGTTAACCAATATAGTAAAATAAACTAAACTAAACTAAACTTAAATAATAGCATGAACCTAAAGTTATAGCTGAACTCCTCGTTAAGTTAAAGCTATGCTTTAAAAAATTATTGTTGTGATAGATGCTGATTTCTTGACATTTCCTAGAAACAGATCTAGGCACATGGCTATGGGGGATTAGCTCAGTTGGTTAGAGCAGTACGCTCATAACGTATTGGCCGCTGGTTCGAGTCCAGCATCCCCTACCATTTAAACCATTGTTTTCACTAAGTATTAATCAACGATTAACCCCTTAGGTGGAAACGGGGCACAAAACTAGTTTATAAATTTGTCATTCCGCATTTGTTTAGACATTATTTCTGATTAAGAATAGAAATTTTTTTATTCAATATTGGAAAAATGTTTGCCTTCAATAAACAAAAATTGAGGTGAAACGATTTGTTTCATTGAATTCTTATTTATATTGNNTNAGCTACTCTTATTTAAATCGTTAGGTTGTCTAATGTCCGAAGAGATTGATCGTAAAATAGCAGTTATTTTTGCCACGGATGTTGTTAGCTACAGCAAACATATGGAAGCGAATGAGAGCGAAACGGTGAAAAATCTGAGAGTTTGTGAAAAAATCCTCACGAAACTCTTTAAAAAGCACGGTGGATGCCTCTTTAATACTGGAGGTGACTCATTCCTCGCAGAATTTCCAAGCGCTGTCGGTGCAGTTGAATGTGCTGTTGAGTTTCAAAACGAGATTAAAACCCGCAACACCTTAGATAACACCACAGTTAAATTACAGTTTAGAGTAGGGGTAAATACAGGAGATTTTATTAAGGAAAAAAGTAATCTGCCTGGGGAGGAAGTAGTAACCTACATATTTTCACTAGGTAACAAATAGGAAATAAATTCATAAGTTTTCTATCCTTGATTAGATAAATAGGTTTTTTAGTAAACGGATATAAGCACTAATTTAATCGGTCTAATTTTGATCGAAATCTGATTTGGATTAAAAAGACAACTAACGATCCAAGCCCCATTGTGGTTAAAGAAACCTGCCATGCAAATAGCAAACTTTCACCGCCAAAAAAATCAAGGATCATGCCAATAAGTGGTCCACCCAGTGCGCCGCCCGTGAACCCGACCATTGAGTGAACCGCTAAAACTGCTCCTCTATTATCTGGATCGCTAGACTCCACCGCTCCGGCTGTGAGAGCTCCAGAGTCTAGCATTATAAAGAAATTATAAAACCAAAGAATAGCGATTGCCAAAGATAAAGCTACGTTAGCAAAAATTGCTCCGATAATCGCAATAAAAAAAGTAGAAAGTCCAATGGACGCTAATATATTATGTCGATTATATTTCTGTGCTAATTTGGCACCTAGTACAGAGGCTATCATGCCAGTCCACATGATCAAACTAATTATTATTGTAATTTTTTCTATCGTAAGTGATTTAGTACCGTTATTTCCTAGAAAGAAAAATAATGCTACGCTCCATGAGCGGTAGGCAAAAAGTTCATAAGTATGTGCGCCGTATGCCAAGATATAGCTCATAGATTTTCTTTTTTTAAAAACTGGTCTAAAATCGAATGGGTGTCGGACGACAGATCCAATCTTTGCTTTCATCGGCTTTGAATTGACGCACAAAAGAATTGTGACAATACTAATTAGAAGGGCAAAAGTGCTTAAAAGTGCTGCAGTCCGGTAATCAAAATTAGCTAACATCAATCCCATTGCAAAGTATGACCCGCCAGTTCCAAGACCAAAGCAGGAGGTGTACCAGGGTACTGCACTTATACGATCATAATTATTAAGTCTTGAGTTGAGTATTTGAAGACCAGGCATATAGGTTCCTGCCAAACCAGCACCTACTAATGTCCAGAAAAATATAGCTTCCCAAAATTCATCTACCAGAAAAACAAAACCTAAATTACCTAACGCAGCTCCAAAGCATCCTAGTATAAAAATCCATTTAGCATCAAATTTATCGGTTAGTCCAACCAGAATTGGGGTGGCAATTACGTATCCAATAAAGTAGGACCCACTTATCAGTCCAATTTCGACGTTTGATAGACTCCATAAGTATCTTAATTGAATTAGAAAAACTGGCCAAAGAGCAAAACTTAGTAAGGATAGAAACAACGAGGTACATACGACCAAAATAAGTATTATTTTATCGTATCTTTGTGAAGACATTTTAATTTTAGTCACTAACCACCAAGGAATAGACGGCCAACATCAGGGTTTGCAAGAAGCTTACTACCGTTTTCTGCAATTGCAGTCTCACCCGACACTAGGACATATCCGATATCAGCAAAGGCTAACCCTTTCTTTGCATTTTGTTCAACCATAATTATGGTTTTTCCATCCTTGCGTTGTAGGTCTTCTAATATACCAAATACCATATCAATAAATCGAGGCTCAAGCCCAATCGACGGCTCATCCACCAACAGAACATCTGGCTGCATAACCAATGCTCTAGAAATCTCCAGAAGCCTCCGTTCTCCTCCTGACAGTACTCCAGCGGGTTTATTGCGCCGTTCTGCTAGTCTTGAATACTTATCAAACACCATCTCCGCCGACTTTTGAGCTTCCTTCGGTTTATCTTTTAAGAAACCTCCCATTAACAGGTTTTCTTCGACTGTCATCTGCGGAAATACTGATTTATCCTGCAGAATATACGCAATACCTGCCTTTGAAAGTTTTTGGGATGGCGTTAAATTGGTTACATCTTTGCCATTAATTTCTATCGTACCTGAAAAAATATTCGTGAAACCAAAAATAGAATGCAAAATTGTGGACTTTCCTGCTCCATTAGGTCCAATTAGACAAAGAGACTGCCCTTTCTTTATACGAAGATTAAAATTATGCAAAATTTCCATTTTTCCATAGCCAGCCCGCAATTCGTTAATTGCCAAAAATGTTTCATTATTAGCTAATTTTTCCAGGGCACTAACTGAGGGTGCGTTTTTTGATATTGACGCTGCTTCTTTTGCAACTTGATCAACAGACATTACTACATCTACTGAGCCTGCTCCATATCCAGTCACTTTTTTGCTAACACGTTTATTTTTCTTATCTATTTTTTTTGTTATCTCCGTGTTAGTCATTAATGTCCTCCTAAGTAAGCATCTATGACCTTTGGATTGTTTTGAAGGTCTTTAGGCTTACCACTAGCCAACATTTTTCCATTTGAGAGACAATAAATGTCTGAAGCCAAATTCATAATCACGCGCATATTGTGTTCTATAACACATAAGGTTATCCCTAATTCATCGTTAGCCTTTCTAAGTCGATCAATTAAACCATTAATTAACGTCGGGTTTATACCTGCTGTCGGTTCGTCTAAGAGAAGAACCTTTGGCTCATTCATTAAAGCCATTGCGAATTCCAAAAGTTTTTGTTGGCCAAATGATAGATCGCCAGAGATAAGGTTGCGTTTAGAATACAGACCTACAAAATCAAGAAGATGCTCTGCTTTTTCTTTTATTTCACCTTTTCTGCTAGCAAAAAGGCCATATTGAGCATCTTTTCTCCGAGAAACAGAAATTTGCATATTATCTACGCAGTTCATTTTGGAATAAATTCGAGTTTGTTGAAAAGTTCTCAACAAGCCCAGTCTTGCAATATCACCGACGAGAAGCTTAGATATTTCTTTTCCATCAAATTGTATTGATCCTTTATCGATTGGATGAAACCCGACTATCGAATTAAACAAAGTAGTTTTTCCACAACCGTTTGGACCTATTATTCCCGTTATAGAGCCTTTTTTTACAACCATAGAAATATCTACATTAGCTTTTACGCCACCATAAGATTTTGATACGTTGCTTACCTCTATTATATCTTTCATTTTATGGCCTTACCTTCTGCCTTAGGTTCTAGATCCGATTTGTCAACGACGATACCGAACATTTCTGGGTATCGGGTCTGAAGCCATCCCATAATACCTTGTTGGAAGTAAACAATATTAACAATTAAGATTAAACCGAGTGCCACCCATTGCCAACCTAGTAGGTAAGTCCAAGTGGTTTCTTTGATGACATGAAAGATAATTGCACCTAAAACAGGTCCCCATAGGGTTCCTTTACCACCTAAAAGTACCATGGCAACCATAAAAATTCCGAATGTTGGAATTGGATATGCTACTTCCTTATCTATAAAACCTGCCATGTTGCCCGCCACTGCTCCCATTGCTCCCATAAAAAAAGCAGCAATACCCCAACCTATTTGCTTATAGATACGAGTTGGAATTCCCATAGCCTCGGCTTTATCTTCATCATCTCGGATTGCATTAATGGCTAATCCGAATTGTGTTGAAAATAACCAACGTAACAAGAAATGTGCTATTATTGTAATCAAAAAACAGAGAACGTAAAAAAAGACAGATCTAAATTCAATATCACCAGGAAATAAGGGCATCGAGATCCCGGATGCTGCCCCTACGTAATCAATTGTTATTGTAATCTCTGCCGCAGCAATCGCAAGGCCTAACGAGCCTATGGCAAAGTAGGGTCCTCTCAAACCAAACATAAATGATCCAAATAAAATTGAAAATAAAAGAGCAACTAATCCGGCAGCCAAAATTCCAAGATAGAGGCCAACAAAGTATTGGTTGCTTGTAAATTCAGGTTTAATCGAACCCATGGCCGAAGTATACTCAGCAACCCCACCAGGATAAAAAATTGAAACTTGTACAATCGCTGAAACATACATTCCAATGCCAAAAAAGGCGATGTTTCCTAGGGAGTTATACCCCATTTGGCCTCCCAATATATCCCAGGTAGAGGCCATAAGAACCATCATCCATAGGTAAGCTATTGATAAGGTGTAAGCAGGAAACAAGATTGGTCCAAACACTCCAAACAGCCCGAGACCTGCATAAGTCAATATAGTTTTTCTTTTATTCATTTCACAGCCTGCCGATTTTTCTTCATACTGATTTGACGAAAAACGAGCACAATTAACAACATTGAAACCGGTGCCGCTACTTCGTAAGCGGTTCCAATGATTGCTCCTACATACTTTTCAAACAGGCCTATTCCAAAACCTGCAGAAATCACTGCGGGGAGATTTCCAAGACCCGCAGCGGTCACTATAGCGAAAGATCTAACGGAATAAGTGATACCATAGAACGGTTGAAGTACCCAAATAACTGAGACAAAAACTCCTGCAGCTCCACAGATTGCTGAATTAAGCGAAAATGTAAAAGCGTAAATCTTATCGGTATCAATTCCTAAAACGCGTGCCGCGCGTGGATCTTGTGCTGTAGCTCTAATCGCTTGACCAATTCTCGATTTTTTCATGAATAACACGATAGCTAACGAAAGAATGCCTGCAAGCACTAGCGAGATAATTTTGATTGAAGGAATTGTAACAAAACCATCGAAAGCATCATAAACTGGAAAATCTAAGTCAATAATTTGCACCTCCGGACCCCAGATTAGGTTCATGACTTGCTGCATCAGTAATGATAAACCAAATGTTGCAAGAAGGGACGTGAACATATCTTGGTCGATGACGCGCTTTATCATCGAGTGATAAACAATAAAACCGTAAAAGAACATAATAAGCATGACGAGTGGCAATATAACAAAGATACTTGTATTATATTGACTTAAGGCAAGAGATATATATCCCCCCATTATCACAAAATCGCCTTGGGCAAGATTTTTAATATTCATCACGCCCCAAACTAAAGCTAAACCGTAGGCACTTAAAGCAAACACGGCACCTAAAAAGATACCTTCTAAGATAATTTGAACATTTATAACTGGTGCCCACACAAAGAGTAGCTGAATATTATCAAGCATTTACCGCCCCACTGACAAATTTAAAAGAAGAGAGGAAAGCAAACGCCCCTCTCTTCTTTGCTAACATTTAATAGGATACATTTCTTGGAAATGTCATATCCTTAGCTGACTCGACTAAACTATAATTACCAGTAGAGTCGATCTGTCGCATAAACATTGGTTTGGCGATGTTATTTCCTGCGTCAGAAAATTTAATATCTCCATAAAATGTTTCCATTTCAACGGCAGATATCGCATCTCGAACGGTATCTTGATCAAAACTATTGGCCGCTTCAAATGCTTCCTTGAACACGTAAACCGCAGCTGATGCCTGGGCTGACTGATATGGCACAGATGAGTAACTAGGGTGCGCCTTTTTAAACCCTGTGTTCCAATCAGAAGCTGTTCCAAACATTGGGTCTGATTTGGATAAAGTTTCTACCCACTGAGTAGGACAGAGAAATCCATTTGCCGCTTTAGGAAATTTTTCTTGTACTTTGGCGGCTTCACAATGTGTCATCGCGATCATTGGAACATTGACTTTCATTTCATTAATTTGACGAGCAGCTGTAGCAGCGCCTTTTGAGTGGCCTGAGACAATAAGAATATCTGGCTTTAAAGCTTTAACTTTCGTCAATGTAGTTGACATATCTGAAAGATCCGCAGGTAATTGATCGTCAATTATGGTCTTCATACCGTACTTATTAATAGCGTCGACGACCCCAGCCCGAACGTCCATAGAGAATGGATCACTTTCAAAAGCCATTGCGACTCTCACTGAAGATGGATCTGAAGATGCCTGTGCCGCTAGTTCGATAGCAGTTGATAAATATTGTTCGGAGGTTGAAAGAACCGCAAACAAATATTTGTATCCTTGAGTAAACAAAGAGCGCGATGCCCCCTCTGCTTCTACCATCGGCACCCCAAATTTCTCAGATACGGGGGCGATTGCTTTCGTCATGCCTGAACTGTAAGGCCCAAGCATGAATTCAATGCCATCCTGTTGAATTAGCCGTTCAGCTAACTGTGCGCCCCGCGCAGGAGTCGATTCGTCATCATAATATTTTACATCAAGTTTGTAGGTTTTACCTCCCACTTTTACTCCACCTGAGCTATTGATTACATCTACTGCATAATCATATCCACGCTGAGTATGCAGTCCATTCGTCGCATACTTACCCGTCAAGGATATCGAAGAACCTAACGTTATTGTATCACCTTCGACTTTAGCCGACACGGCGGTTGTTAATCCTGCCAGAGTCAGTGCTACAGACGCACCAATACCTAGCATAAATTTGTCAATCATAATTTCCTCCCAAAAAAATTGATAAAGTTATCCGAGCTTAAGTCTTCTAGACCTTGCACAAGGTGACCTAGACCCGGCAAAACACCATTAATATAATTTAAATTACGAATAAGTACAGCAGTTTTAATCTAACAAGACCAAGACGATAGACAAAACGAGTAAAAAAATAGCTATCAGCTCTTTCCAAGTGGGGCGCTCTTTGAAAAAAAGCATAGAAATTAAAAGTGCTAAGATTAGCTCGATTTGACCGATAGCTCGAACTGGGGCAACTGCGTTTGCTGAAAAAGCGTAAAACCAACAAAAACTTGTTAGAGCACCAAAAAAACCAACTACAATTGAGCCTCGCCATTCTCTAAATGTAAAAACAAATTCCGATTTAGCTGCCCACTGCATCCAAAGACCCATCAGAATAGTCTGAATCAACAACGAAATAGCTAAGGTGGTTCCTGCCTTAACAATTAAATCATCTCCAGATAGCGAGTCAGTTGCTGCCCTAAAACAAACGCTACAAAGAGCAAGAAAACCACCACTCGCTAAACCTAATCCAGCTTGGATTGAAAATAACGATTTAATTAAGTTTGAAAATGTGACTTGCCCTTTTGCAATCGATAATAGAATGATTGCACAAAATCCTAATATAATCGCACTTCCTGTTTGAAAGCTGACTATTGTTCCGATTATAAATGCCTCAAAAACAGCCACTTGAATTACTTCAGTTTTCGAAAATGCTGTGCCTGCAGCAAATGATCTGTGCGAAAAAAGCTTTATCAACAGGACGGTAAAAATTATTTGTAAAATTGCAGCAGTGGAAACCCAGAAACTGAAACTTGTATTAAACGTGGGAAATGCAGTTTTTGAAAAGAAAATATAGCTGACTAGTCCAATCCATGCAAAAGGCATAGCATAAGAGAATCGTACGTAGCTCGCGCCAAAGTCTCCCAAGCGAGGTTTTAAGTTTTTTTGTTGGGCTGTCCGAAAACTTTGTGAAACTGCCGCGAGTATTGTTACCCAGACCCATATTGCCAAACTAATATCCAATCAATTTAGGTTCATATATATATGAAAAGTAGACAATAAAATATTTTGAATATTTGGCAAGCGCTGAGACAAATGTGAATTTTTCGTTAGTAAAGCTCCTTGTAAATATCGGGCGGAATACCAAGAGGTCAATAGAGTCAGAAAATTATTGTGTTGAATTTCCTTTGTTTTGTGAAGTATGTCTGACTTAAATTGGTCTGCAAAATAAAGACTTAGTTGGCAAAAATCATTGTTTGAGCTTTGGCATAAGCAGAGATTAATATAAAGGAAACTAGATGAATTTGGGAATGACAGACAAAGTAGCAACCTTAGTGACAGAAGTAAGATCACTAATTAATGACCGTGTGATTCCTCTCGAACAGGAATTTTTTAGTGAAGTAGGAGTATCCGCTGATAGGTTCTCTTATTCTTCCAAAATGACTGAGATTTTAGAGTCTTTAAAATCAGAAGCTAAATCGAAAGGACTTTGGAATTTTTGGCTTACCGATTCGAAAAAGGGACTTGGTTTGTCGACTGTTGAGTATGCATATTTGGCTGAGGAAATGGGCAAATGCCGGCTTGGCGCTGAAGTCTTTAATTGCTCTGCTCCAGATACCGGAAATATGGAAGTTTTTGAACGATATGGAAGTGATAAGCATAAGGAAAGGTGGCTAAAATTATTATTAAATGGAGAAATTCGATCGGCCTATTGTATGACTGAGCCTCAAGTAGCCTCTTCGGATGCAACTAACATGGCACTTAGCGCAAAGCGAGAAAACGGACATTACATTTTAAACGGTCAGAAGTGGTGGGCATCGGGTGCGGGTGATCCGAGATGTGCAGTTTATATCGTTATGGTTAAGACCGGGGAGGACTCATTACCAAAACACAAAAGGCACTCAATGGTGGTAGTTCCCGCTAATAGTGAAGGGATAAAAGTTCTTCGCCCAATGCAAGTATATGGTCATGACGATGCCCCGCACGGGCACATGCATCTTTCTTTTGAAAATGTCAGGGTTCCCTTTGAAGATCTATTACTTGACGAGGGACGAGGTTTCGAAATTGCGCAAGGAAGACTGGGCCCAGGAAGAATTCATCATTGTATGAGGGCGATTGGGCAAGCTGAGTCTGCTCTAGAACTTATGTGCCGTCGAGGGCTTTCCAGAACGGCTTTTGGAAAGCCCTTGGCAAATCTTGGAGCTAATTTTGATATTATCGCAAAGGCGCGAATTGACATAGAAATGGCGCGATTACTCTGTTTAAAAGCTGCTTGGATGATGGATAATCGAGATAAACGTATTGCCGCGCCTTGGATAAGTCAAATAAAGGTTGTTGCTCCACAGGTAGCTTTAAAAGTAGTAGATGAAGCTATTCAGATGTACGGTGGTCAGGGAATTAGCCAGGATACTCCTCTAGCCGCTGCCTGGACACATTTAAGAACGCTCAGATTGGCAGATGGACCGGACGCCGTTCATAGGAGGCAAGTCGCACGGAATGAGTTACAGAAGTATTCCAATGAAAAAATAATTTGAAATGAGTAGCGTTCCCGGCATCGATTTACTTAAAGTAACTAATGCTTTAAAATCAAGATTACCTCAATATCTTGGACCATGGACAGAAAGAAAAACTGTCTTAGGGCAATCAAACCCAACATTTATCTTACAAGGAAAAAACAAAACTTTAGTTTTACGAAGAAAACCTGATGGTGAGCTATTAAAATCTGCTCACATGATTGATCGAGAATATCTTGTAATGCGTTCGCTAAGTAATACGAAAGTTCCAGTTCCAAAAGTTTTCTATCTTTGTGGTGATCGAGGTGAAATTGGCACTCCTTACTTTGTAATGGAATATATTGATGGGTTTACTTTTCCAGAGCCAGAGTTACCTAAACTAACTATCGAACAGCGTCAACGAGTTTATGACGAGATGAATCGTGGGCTATCGGAATTACATAAAATTAACCCGAATGATATTGGTCTTGGTCAATATGGTAAGCCAGGAAACTATTTTGAACGGCAACTGTCCATTTGGTCGCGGCAGTTTGAGAACAGTGCTACTGAGACCATTAGAGAAATGGACGTTTTAAAAGAGTGGTTGTCGAAAAATGTACCATTGCAAGTATTACCTAGTAAACTTGTTCACGGCGACTGGAGAATAGATAATTTAATTTTTTCTAAATCTGACTTTTCCTTGAAGGCAGTTTTAGACTGGGAATTATCAACACTTGGAGACCCTCTAGCAGACTTGGCAACGCAGCTTATGCAGTGGTCAATGCCAATCGGCAAAGAGGGAAGGGGGCTTTCTGGTGTGGATAGAAAATCACTCGGTATTCCCGAGGATAAACAGTTTGTAGAATTATATTCCAAACGAGTAGGTCTAACGAAAGTGCCGGATCTTTCATTTCCAATGGCGTTGAGCTATTATAAAATGGGTGCGATACTACAAGGTGTGAGAAGAAGAGCATTGGATGGCAACGCCTCGAATCCTGAGAAAGCCATTGTAATGGGTAAATATGTAAAGATTTTTGCACAGTCGGCACTGAACTACCTAAAACTTTAATTTTTTTTACAGTGGAATCGTAATCTTAACCTTTAATCCTCCTAAGGTAGGGCTTTTTCCTAGAGTTAAGTTTCCACCGTGACTTCGAACAGTGTCGAGCGCAATAGATAACCCAAGGCCAACTCCAGAGTGTTTGTTTTGGTTTCTGGATTGATCTAGCCGAGAGAATGGTTTAAGCGCAGCAATATGATTGCTTGGCTCTATTCCATCCCCGTCGTCATCTATTTGTATCAATAAATACTTTTTATGAAGATCTAAATTGACTACTATTTTGGATCCAAAAGCGCTAGCATTGTCTATAATATTCTGTAAGGCCCTTTCGAAAATTTTCTCTCTTAAAGGAATTTTTTTGTGGTTCAGATTTTTATCTTTTATTTTTAGGCTTATGTTAGGAAACATCTTTTTATTTTTTGTTACTAATCGCTTAAGAAAAATTATAGGGTTTACTAAAGTTGTTTCCTCAGTTGCTTCTGTTTTGGCAAACACCAAAAATGCATCGAGCATTGATTGCATGCTATTTACGTCATCTAACATCTCTTTAGTTTCGTTAGTATTCTCAAGGAGCGCTAAAGATAGTTTAAGTCTTGTTAGGGGGGTCCTCAGATCGTGACTCACACCGGAAAGCATTTGAGTTCTTTGTTCAATCTGACGTTCAATTCTAGATCTCATAGCTATAAATGCTGACCCCGCAAGCCTAACTTCTTCGGAGCCCGATGGCTTGAATTGCAAAGATTGTCCTTTTCCAAAAGCCTCGGATACTTCTGCTAGTTTGGTAATTGGTTTTAATTGATTTCTTAAGATTACTATAGCTAAAAAAACTAAAAGGATTGATACAAATACCATTAGCACCAAAAGCTGGTGTGGATTAGCCGCACTTATTCTTGCTCGAGGGAATGTTATCTCAAGATATTCTTCATCAACTGATATTACGAGTGTAATTTTTTTATGTTTGGAAAAGTCAAAAAAAACAGCATTACCAAAATTATTTATCATTGTATTTACGAATGCCTTTCCTGAAAAATCAAAGATGTCTAGATTTTTAATTTTGAGGTTAGGCTTGTTATTCACCACTTTTAAGTCTAAACCAAAGTCCGCTCCAAGATCGTAGAGAAACCGCTTCTCAGGGTTTGTTGTTTTAATTTTAGCATTTTTAATAATATGTTTGACTTGATAGGCAAAGATATCAGACATCTGGCTAGTGACTTGCTCAAAATGACGTTGAATAAATGCTATAAAAACGACTGCTTCGATAAGTACGATTGGAAAAAGAAAAATTAAAATTGTTCTTCCAAAAAGTTTTCTAGGTAAGTACTGTTTCAGTAAAGTTATCTTCATTTGAGCTCAGTTTAGCACGAGATTTAATTCTTTAAAGTATGTATTAATGAAAAAAATTAGACCAACCTACCAGAGTGCTAAAATCATAAGCGTTTTACCCGATGAGATGGTTAGATTAATAGTTGCAAATAATGGAAATGATTTTACGAACTTGGGAACGAATACGTACCTAATAGGGACTAAGAACATAGCAATAATTGATCCTGGACCAAATATACCGGAACACTTTAATAATATTAAAAAAGCTATCAAAAATAATTACCTCTCCTCTATTATTCTTACTCATTCGCATCAAGACCACTGTGCTATGGCAATCCGATTAGCAAAAAAAACTGAATCAAAAATTTTTTTGTGGAATTCTTTAAACCTAACCAAAGATGAATTAATAATAAAAATTCGAGACGAAACTGAAACAATTGTAGATAAGAGAAAAAAGAACAGTAAAGTCGAAATCGTTTCAGTGGAGGATGGCGAACAAATTTGTTCAGATGAGTGGTGTTTAGAAGTTATAACAACTCCAGGACATCTTTCTGATCATATTTGCTTGGCTTTGAAAGGGTCTAAAGTAATTTTCTCTGGTGATCACGTAATGGGTTGGTCATCGACTGTTATCGTTCCACCAATGGGAAATATGGCTGATTATATTACCTCTTTGAAAAAGCTACTAAAAAGGAAGGAAGATATCTATTTGCCTGCCCACGGACCATTACTTCTTGATGCAAAAAATTTCGTTAAATCCCAATTAATGCACAGAGACAAACGTAAAAATCAAATTCTAGCTCTCTTGAAAAGTGAGACACTGTCTGCAAAGGAACTTGCCGATAGGCTGTATCCTACTATCAAACCTAGTTTAAAACTAGCTGCGCAGCATAATATTTATGCTCACCTTATCGATCTAACGAAAAATAAATATGTTGTTCACACTGGGGAACTATCTATTGAATCAAGATTTTCAAAAAAAATATATTGATTGGAAAATTTTGATTTTTTGTTGAAGGTACCTAAGTTTTAAGAAAATCAATTGGGATATTTGAAATATGCAAGCAAATATTGTTTTTCAGGTCACAGCTTAAAATCCGGCAAACAATTTATTTCTCATACAATAAAAATCATCTTTGCAGAAAATTTTTTGAAGATTAAATTATCTCTTGAAACGAAGTTCTGGGATTGATATACGAAAGGCGTAAGTGTTCCGGTGTAGCTCAGTGGTAGAGCAGTTGACTGTTAATCAATTGGTCGTTGGTTCGAACCCATCCACCGGAGCCAACTAATCCATTGAAAAGTAATAACTATTTTTAACAAAAGTGCTTTTCAGTTGCAAATGAGTTGCAAATATAAAAAATGTTATTTTTCATAATGATAGGGTAGTTTTCTGAACTAAATATGTTTGTTTGAGAACTAACTTTTATTTTACAAATTGTAATTTGAAGTTGAAAATTATGTTAAGATTTTTGTTAAAATTCCTTATTAGGTGGCTTATTAGACGATTTTTACGTCGGTAAGGCGTTTATTATTTATATTTAAGGGCAGGGAGTTTTGTTTGGGGGTGGGGTCTGACCGTCTTATAAAACTACAGTACTCCCAAATTGATAAATTCGCATAAACTGGAGTGATGAAAAAGTTTCTTATGCTAACATGACTTAAAAAGATTTAACTTCAGTTTTTCAAAACCGTAAAACTACTTTTTATTGTCAAACCTCAATGATTTTTATTAATTCTATAAACGCAAATAATTTTTCGTAAAATATAATACATTAAGGGAGATTAAATTGATTGATTTCATAAAATGGTTGAGCACGATTCTAGTTTTAATTGGAATAATGCTAACAAATTTGAATTTTTATCCATTGAATATATTTATTCACGGTTCAGGTGCCATTGGTTGGACACTAGCAGGATATTTAAGCTCTGATAGAGCAATTTTTACAAATTTTGGTTTACAGATACCGCTTTTTTTAATTGGCTATATAAATTTGTTTCAATAATTTGAGAGGACTTGAAGAATTTATTATCAAGCCCGCTTATTTGTTATAAAAATTTTTATAGCAGCCATTTCAATGAATTTAGTGGGTTATTTTAGTGTAAAGAAGGTATGGTTTAGTTAAACTGACAGTCATTTTCGTTTATTCTTTTTTGAAAAATGGAATTAAAAAAACTAAACAAGCAATTAAAAAGAAAATACTTCCAAACATTGACCAAAAGCTGCCTATACTAGCAATGATAAATCCTATTGCGGATATAATAAAAAGTAGCCATCCCACTATATTGATATATTTATTTTTCATTTACTAATCTCACTTTTAATAATTAAATCGTTCGATAACATAAAGTAATTATGAAGCATATATCTACTCAAATTTAGTTAACTGATTTTTATCCTTACTTTGGCTTGATAATAAACACTCTATATCCTGTTTAAAACTATTCATTATTTGATGCTTTTTGACCTATTCAGGTATATCACTTAGATCAAATTTAAGAAAGTTATTCAGAAGAGATGATTCGTGTGCAGTCACTCTAATAACTGGTTTCCCAATAATAAGATTTACTCTAGTAATTAAGTATGATTTATGAACTGGAATTAAGTATCCAGTTGGAGAAAGTTGAAAAATGGTACAAAAAACTGTTACGTTAGTAAAACCTGGAACAACATATCTTGGTGGTCAAGGTGTTACCTACAGTTCAGGCGTATCAAGAAAAACAACT
>PAHT02000001.1 GCA_002705045.2 Paracoccaceae bacterium
CTAGCCTTCCAAGCTAGAGACGCGGGTTCGATTCCCGCCACCCGCTTCACTGCAACGACAGCGTTATTTTATAAAAGTCGACTGCAACAATAGCTTGATACGGTTGAAAAAAGCTAGGTAACGAAAGACTTAATTTTAAATATGTTTTTATTCCATTCACCAGAAGTCATTATTTTAGAAAGAATTTTTGAGGCTTCTAAGACATTATTTTCACATATAAATAAAGGGTTAAAGCCAAATCGCATGAGGTTAGGATATCGAAAATCACCAATTACGTTATGTTCCATTAGAGATTGAATTACTGCATAACCCTCTTTAAACTCAAAAGCTAAATGCGCTCCGCGTTGATACGGGCAGATAGGAGAAATCAATTTCAACATAGGGCAGTTTCTTTTTGTTTCCTCGATAAAGAGTTCTGTTAATTCGATTGATTTTTCCCGCATATCTTGAATATTAACTGTCTCTAAAATATCTAAAGAAGCCTCAAGAGCAGCCGTTGCGATGATCGGCGGCGTTCCTATTTGCATCTTATTTATTCCGGAGGCGGGTTGATAAGCTTTATTGAAACTAAAAGGTGCTGTGTGGCCAAACCATCCTTTGATAATGTTGTCAACATTATTGAGGTGTTTCGGTGCAACATATAAAAATGCAGGTGAACCAGGTCCTCCATTTAAGTACTTATAAGTACAACCCACTGCAAAATCTGCTTCTGCTTTATCAATATTAATCGGTAGAACACCAATTGAGTGGGCTAGGTCCCAAATTGTAATTAGCCCCATTTCTTTGGCTTTTTTGGTCAACTTTATCATATCATGTTTTCGTCCGGTACGAAAATCTACTTCTGTTAAAAACAAAATTGCGACTTCGCTAGTAATGGATTCAAAGATTTGTTCTGGCTTTACTGTCCGTAATTGATAATTTAAATTGAGAGCATCAATTAGACCTTGAGCAATATACAGATCAGATGGAAAGTTCCCGCTGTCAGACAGAATTATTTTTCTTTCTGGCTGTAATTTAATTGCAGCATATAAGGCTTGATATGTTTTTATTGAAAGAGTATCGCCTACGATAACACTGTTTTTTTTTGCTCCCATAACTTTTGCTATTCGGTTCCCAACACTCTTTGGCTTATCAATCCAGTTATCTAAGTTCCAACTTTTAATGAGAAGTTTTGCCCATTTTTCTTCAATTAGTGAACTGACCTGATCAGAAGCTGTTTTAGTTGGTGGCCCTAGAGAATTTCCATCAAGATAAATTGTCCCATCGGGTATATCAAAAAGTTGCTTTGTTAAAGCAAAGTCGGAACGCATAAGTTTTTTCCCTGTTAAGCTTTTAAAGACACATCGGGTGAAGTTGAGCGGTTACGTAAACCCACTATAATTAGTATCTAAATAAACAAATTAAGTCTTTAAATTTTTCTCTGCAGTTGTAAATGCTTAAACAATAGCACGCGCCTCTTTGACTAAAATGATTTCGTTTGTGATAAAAATAAGTTCAATTTATAAGCACACAAAACTTTTGCTATCTCTTACGATATCATTAAATTTATTATTTTCAAAAATGTTTCTCATCGAGAAAATGTCACAAAACTTTATGCTAAGTTTAAAACTTTTCTCGAGCAGTTGTTTGGAAAATCATCGGTTAATCGGATTAAACTCACGGTTATGATTTGAGTCCTGGGGGCTCTTAGGTCCGGGACCGCTAGTTGAGAAAAAAAATAATTTTTTTGATGCGGGAAACCAATTGGCGTTATCAATGGTGGCTGAATTACAGAAACAGTTGGCAAGAACGGCTCGACTTTTACCGAGGATAGTTTCTATGGTAGTGCTGTCCTCCAAAAGGGAACTGAAATTACCTAAGAACAGCTAAAAAACCTTGAAAGCGAGCATGATGCAGATCTAGATTAAGATCAAGATCAAGATCAAGGTCAAGGTCAAGGTCAAGGTCAAGGTCAAGGTCGTTATATCGATGGTCTTTTGATAGGACATTATTCTGAAACACCTGGTAATACAATTATACTTACTACTTCATATATGGGTATGGGGTAGGGGCTGTTGTTTCCCAAAAAATTTGCATTTAATTTGTCCATCGCCGACTTCAAAAAAGGTAGGTTGTTTATTTTTCTTAACTAAACGGAATCCATTTCCTTTATTTGCTTACAACCACCTATGAAATGGACAGATACCTAACTCCGCATTGAATGCTGAAATTCTATAAAAATGTCAGAAAATCGTGGTTTAGAATACTTAACCGTTATCTGATTTTTAACCTCTGCCTCGATATGGACTAACGCCTTGATCAGGTATCCAAACATCCTGTGGCGGAAGCGATGTCTGGTAGAAGACATCGATTGGAATACCTCCACGCGGATACCAGTACCCACCGATTCTAAGCCAAAAAGGGTCAAGGGTTTCAACAATTTTTTTTCCAACAGAAACAGTACAATCTTCATGAAAAGCTCCATGATTCCTAAATGAAGTAAGAAAAAGTTTTAATGATTTTGACTCTACTAGCCAATCTTTTGGAACATAATCAATTACGAGGTGCGCAAAGTCAGGTTGACCGGTCATCGGACACAATGAAGTGAACTCTGGGGCGACAAATCTTACATTAAATTGGGTGCCTGACTGTGGGTTGGGTACCTTTTCAAGCTTTGCTTGCTCTGGAGAATTTGGTTGGGCTGTCTCTGACCCAAGCATAGTAAGGTCCTCGTAGATATTCTTCTTATTCATGTTTATTCCTTGTTTTTAATGGGTAGCCTGCGCCTATATCTAGGCAAGACCTCTTGGAATCTTTTTTTGTGAGTCGTAAAATGGAAGGGGTGTTATTACGCAGTCGTGTAACGTTTCGTTCGTACTTCGCAATGTCAATTTTTTTCCTGGCCAATTCCCTCTCTTTTTGAACAAAACATATCCAATACCGGATTTAAATTCAGGTGAAAAGGCTCCAACAGTCGTATGTCCGACAACTTGTTCATTCTCCAAAATTTCTAAGCCTCCAAATGGAATCGTTTCTTTGCATATCAATCCATAAAGTAACCTTTCTTTATTCATGTGAAATAATTTTTCCTTACCAATGAAATTTTCTTTTTTAAGATCGACAAATGATCCTAAGCCCATTTCAAATGGATTATTGTCTCGATTCATATCTGTTCCATAATCAAGTATTCCAGCCTCAATTCTTCTAATACCCATTGAGTCCAAGCCTCCAGTCATAATTCCAAGATTTTTACCACTATCCATTAAGTAATCCCAAAGATACCCATTGTCATCATCGGAGTCGTTGGTATAGATCTCAAAACCAAGTTCACCAGTCCAACCTGTTCTCGATACAAGTAAGTTTTTTTCATTAATATTTAACCTAAGAGCATGAAAATATTTGAATTCGGCTAAATTTATTTCTGGTGCAGCCAATTTTAAAAGTTTTAATGAATTTGGCCCTTGTATCTGAATCGCCCACGATTTTGGGTCTTGGATTGTAACATTTAAATCCTTTGAATGAGCTAGAAGCCATGACTCAAAATCACCATTCGCATGAATGTACCAGAATCTATCTTGTTCTAATCTTATTAGAACACCATCCATAAAAATACCACCATCAAATGTGCATGCGATGGCATATCTGGCACGATAAAGCTTTAAATCGGTGATGGTCCTTGCAAAAATAGTCTCCAAGAGTTTAACTGCGTCAGGACCACTTATTTCCAAGGGTTTTTCGGGCACATCATATAACATCACATTCTTCCTTAGATTCCAGTAGGCCTCAGTCGGATCATCATGTGTTGTTAGTGGATAGAACCTATTTGCAGAAATTCCATAAATAGTTTGCGCATTTGAATATTTTGACATGAAAGGACTCATATCAAACCTTTTTGAACTTACATTAAAAGTTTTGTGTGAAGCACCATAATTTTTATTCATCATTTTTGATTCTGCCTGATAATTAAATAACTTTGTGATATAAAAATCTTTCTAAACGTTCTTTTTCCGAAAATGTTCTATTTCCGAAAAAACGTTTTTCCAAAGTTCTGGTTTCTGAGCACCCGAGACTGCATACGTATCGTCTACTATGAACATCGGTACTGCTTTTATTCCAGTTTTTCTTGCCGAATGGTCGTGACTTTTTATCAATTCCTTATCTTGATCGGACGAAAGCAACCTACGGATCAATTCNTTATCTATGCCCGCGNCAGTGCTAATCTTAATGAGNACATCCTTGCTTCCGATNTCTTTGCCCTCTTGAAAGTAAGCTTTAAATAATGCCGAAACGATTTTACTTTGAATCCCTTCAAGTCTACTCCAGTGGATTAATCTGTGAGCATCTAAGGTATTAGGAGTATTTTTGATGGATTTAAAATTTATTTTAATATTGTGTTTTATTGCGGTAGTTACTATTGGCTTGTATGCGTCAATTGCGCGTTGCCGTCCACCAAATTTTTTATCGAGGTAATTTGATCGGGGCATGCCAGATAATGGCATTCCTGGGTTTAATTGAAACGGACTCCAAATGACCTCGAATTCTTGCTCTGGGTATGCTTCGCGAGCTCGATCGAACCATGTTTTACCGATGAAACACCACGGACAGATTGGGTCAGAAAATATTTCGAATTTTGTCACTTAATAACCTTCAGTTTGCGTTTCAAATTACAGCAGTCAACAAGAACAAAATAATTTTAATCTAAAGTTATGACATTGTGAATAGATCAATAGTTCTATATTGAATTATCCAGACGAAATATGCAGCAATAAATTTAAAAAAAGTGTTATTCGGGGAAAAATTTTGATTAAAGACCAATCACCAAATTCAATTGCCTACAGCAGTAAAATAACTAACCGTTTAGATCGTGATAAATCTAAAAATTTATCATACTTAACAGGTCTTTATAAGTTTTTCTTACCGTACAAGGTGGAACTCTTTATTGCTACAATTGTCCTAATTTTGACCGCTATTTTATCTTTATTACTTCCTTTAGCGGTAAGAGGAATTGTTGATAGTTTTTCGAGTGATTCTGTAGAATTAACAAACAGATACTTTTTGATTGCGGTGGTGATCGCCGGTTTTTTAGCTTTAGGTACTGCAAGTCGGTACTATCTGGTAACCCGATTAGGAGAACGGATAGTTAGTGACATCAGGGTAGCTGTCTTTAATCAGGTAATCGCTATGAGCCCCGAATTCTTTGAGAGAAATTTAACGGGGGAGATTTTATCACGTTTGACAACTGACACAACCTTAATTCTATCTGTCGTAAGCTCTTCAATATCTTTTGCTATGAGAAATGTCTTAATTTTTATCGGTGGTGTAGCGTTCATGGTTTACACTTCAGCCAAACTTGCCGGTTTAGCTTTTTTAATTGTTCCTCTCATTTTACTTCCTGTTTTAGCGCTTGGAAACCGATTGAGAAAACTTAGTCGTAAGAGCCAAGATAAAATTGCGGATACATCTGGCGTGGCGGCAGAATTATTAGTTGCAGCTCAGACTGTGCAGGCAAACACTAATGAAAGTTTTTCGATAAAGAAATTTTCCAGAATGACAGAGGATGCTTTTAAAGTTGCAAAAACAAGAATCTTTATTAGATCTATCCTAACTGCAATGTTAATATTTTTTGTGTTTACTGGAATTGTTGTTGTTGTTTGGTTTGGTGCTTTAAATGTCAAGGCTGGTTTGATGACAGAAGGCCAACTTGTCCAATTTTTAATCTATGCTGTTTTAGTTGCCGGCAGTGTAGCAGCACTATCCGAAATATTTGGCGAATTGCAAAGGGCGGCAGGTGCAAGCGAACGTCTGTTGGAAATTTTAGTTGTTGAGGACACTGTTCCCGAATGTCCAGAGCCAATTTTTCTTGAAAAGCCAGTTAATGGTGGGGTCCATTTTAAAAATATTTCATTTTGCTACCCAGCAAGATCACAGGTCGAAGTTATTAAAAATTTCAACTTAAAAATTACGGCAGGTGAAACTATCGCGTTGGTTGGTCCGTCTGGCTCAGGAAAAACGACCCTATTTCAATTACTTTTGCGATTTTATGATCCAAGTGAGGGCGGTGTTTTCTTTGATAATTCGGACATAATAACTCTTTCAAAGAAAAGTCTTCGAGCAAACATCTCACTGGTTCCACAAGATCCAATTATTTTTGGATTAACAGCAATGGATAATATACGGTTCGGTCGACCGGCGGCATCTGATTCCGAAGTAAAGAATGCGGCAATCGCTGCAGATGCTCATAATTTTATTTCTGATTTGCCGCTTGGCTACAATACTTTCGTTGGTGAGCGAGGAATAATGCTTTCTGGTGGACAAAGGCAGCGAATTGCTATCGCAAGAGCTGTCTTAAGAGATGCTCCAATTTTGTTATTGGATGAAGCTACTTCTTCCCTCGACTCGATGTCGGAGAAAGCTGTTCAGTCAGCGGTTGAGCGGNTATCAAAAGATCGAACAACTTTGATTATTGCNCACCGACTCTCNACGGTAAAAAAGGCAAATCGAATTGTTGTAATGGATTCAGGCGCAATTGTTGAAATTGGGACTCATAATCAGTTGATNAGAAAAGGCGGATTATATTCAAAACTTGCCGAAATTCAACTNAGCCATCAATGAACNACTTTGANACCTTAATTCAAACAATTTTTTTAAAATTTATCTTTTCTTGATCAAATCAAAAAAAAAAGTAATGATTAATTAAAAAAGTTTTAATCTAACCAAGTGGAGAGAATTATGAAAAATTATGCAACAATTTCTGATAAGAAAAAGATTGAAAATGAAAAATCACTTGATGATAGATTAGAAGCGACAAGCATTTATGGCCAGTTATCCAAAACAGCTGAAAAATTCGGAAATAAAGATGCATTATCGTTTCAGCTTAAATCGGGGCCCAATGATCAAGCCGAAACTCTCTCATGGAGTCAGTTGCGTGAAGAAGTTACAAAAACGTCCAATGCGTTAAGAGGACTAGGCATAAATGAAACTGATGTGGTGGCATATGTGCTTCCAAATTGCACGGAAGCCATAGTTACATTTCTTGCAGGGTCCACAACTGGCATAGTTTGCCCAATAAGCCCACTTTTAAGTCCTGAGCAGATGGCTGGAATTTTAAATGAAGTGAAAGCGAAAGCAGTTATTTCTCTTAGGTCATTCCCAAAAACCGATGTGGCCCAAAGAGTTGACGAAGCCTTATCAATGGCAAGTGAGGTTAAAACTCTAATTGAAATTGATTTATTGCGTTATTTAAAACCGCCATTAACCTGGATCGTAGGTCTGATCAGGCCCAAAATTACTCGATCGCATTCTGCCGAAGTTTTTTCTTTTGAAGAATTTGTTAGTGACTATAGCTCGACGAAATTATCCTTTGAGGTATCTAAGGATGACCGAATAGCAGGATGTTTTCATACTGGAGGAACAACTGGAACTCCAAAAATTGCTCAACACAGTACTAGGGGAATGCTCTATCAAGGGTGGGGACTTTTAAGCGTGATAGACTGGGACGAAAATGATAGTATGCTTTGCCCCTTACCAATGTTCCATGTTTTTGCGGTTTATCCGATGCTTATGACATGCGTTTCGTCTGGAGCTCATATTATTTTTCCAACACCGCAGGGTTACAGGGGTGATGGTGTTTTTGAAAATTTTTGGAAATTGGTCGAACGTTGGAAAGTATCATTTTTTGTAATGGTACCGACGGCAGCATCAGCGCTCATGCAGGTTGAGGTTAAGTCTGATGTATCATCGTTAAGATATGCCCTCTGTGGATCGGCGCCTTTGCCGAAAGATTTATTTAATAAGTTTGAGAAAGCTACTGGGCTTCAAATTCTTGAGGGTTATGGAATGACTGAGACCACTTGTCTAATTTCAGGGTACCCTCCTGCCGGAGTGAAAAAAATAGGTTCAGTTGGGATACCATTTCCATACTGTGACGTTAAAATTTTGAATGTAGATGAAAATGGAAAAGTTCTCAACGAATGCAAGGTTGATGAAATTGGAGAAATTTGTGTCAATAATCCGGGAGTCTTAGTTGGTAATACTTATACGGATATGATTAAGAACGAGAATCTATTTGCCTTCTCAACACATTTACGTACTGGTGATCTGGGTAAACTTGATAGCGATAATTATTTGTGGATCACTGGACGCGCCAAAGATCTAATTATAAGGGGTGGACACAATGTGGATCCCGCAATAATTGAAGATGCGTTGAGCAGTCATCCAGATGTAGCTATGGTCGGTGCAATTGGACAGCCAGATGCTCATTTAGGAGAAGTTCCGTGCGTGTACGTGGAGTTGATGCAAGGTGCTAATGTTCACTCGGAGGAATTACTTAAGTTTGTTCAACAAAAATTGGATAATAAATTGGCAATGCCCACTTATATTGAGGTTCTAACCGAATTACCAAAAACACCAGTAGGCAAGATTTTTAAGCCAGATTTAAGAAAAATGGCTATTTCTCGAATATTTAGCTCAGAGTTACAGGATAATAAGATTGAAGTAAGTGAAATAGATGTTGTTGAGGATAAAGTGCTCGGACTTCTAGCGGTAGTTGCAGCGCCCTCTGCGATTGATGATGAGACAATTGGTGCCTCATTAAACAAATTTACAATACCGTGGAAAAGATTATAATTTTCTCTTCCTCAGGATAATGTAGTTATATTTAGCAAAGTTCCCCAGTTGGCGCGTTATTTGCAGATAGGCTCTTTTTAATGAGGGAATATTATGCCAGATCATAATTCGAATGTTGATAATGAATTTCAAGCGGAAGTAATCGTCGAAATCGTCAATACGGCTTTAACTTCAATGCAAAAGCTTGGTCTGTCCTATGATGACGCGCTAAACGGAATTTTAAGTCAAGTTGCTGTTCAGGTTGATTCTAAGGCTATGGCCCATGCTAGCAAATTAAACGCGCAGCTACATGAAATTTATAAATCCTTAAATGTCTAATTGACTTTAGATCGATTTAGTTTGAGCTATTTAGGTCCTAGCTTCTAGCTTACATTTTCGCAAATATCAGATTTTAATCTCTTAACGCGTTTTGCGTTATAACTGAACTATACGATTCAATCTAATATTGGGTCTTAGTTTTCCATTCCGTCGGTACGCAAAAAAAGCCAAAGTGCGATTTGTTACTATCCCATCTTGATACCACTATTTTCCCGTCTTTAAGTTTAGCCTGGCCCCCGATCACTTCCCACTTACTACTTCTACCAAAAGGTAGATTATCATGTTTATTATCACTCAAAAGAAATATTTGTGTCTCGCAATCTTTTCGTGTCATTTGATTTTGGTTATGTACATCAATATATTGACCTGAGTTTTCTGGATATTCAAATATAGTTACGAGTGTAAAAAGTGGTGAGCTCGCGCAATTTGGAGATGCAGCTGCTATGACTATCAGCGTTACTAAAAAAAATGTTGGTTTCATTCGATAAATTCCTCTTTTGTTTGTTTATTAACCTCTTGTTCCAAGCTAAATTTTACATTGAAAATAGGCTTTTTTTTTATAAATCAGTTACATTTTTGATTGATTAAAATTGCATATCTTAGCCTAATAACAAAATCTCTGTTTTTGATTTGGACAATAACCGCCGTGGACTTTTTGGAGCAGCGTAGGTTTTTTTGGGTATTTTGACTTCGAACTTGATCTCGAATGTCGACGTTGGTAATATTTTCGCAGTGTTTTGAAAGAGTTTGTTTAACATATGAGCCTAATCATACGAATACGTGGTGCTGACGGGGAGACTCGAACTCCCGACCTATTCGTTACCAACGAATTGCTCTACCACTGAGCTACGACAGCATTGTGGTAAGGTATAGTTAGCCATAGCTAACCATAATAGTGAACATGACAATCCCTTCTGAAGATGGACGGCCTTTTCTAATCTTATATTTTAGTTATTTTATAATCTAACTTATGTACAGCAATTTTTCATCTAAGATTTATTTTAATTACTTGAAAAATGTTTGCAAAACAACGTAGACATAGTCAAAAAAAATTTAGAGGCTGATACTTTTGAAAAATAAAGAATTGAACAAAAAAATAGCTAGAAGTAGCGACGGCTCTTCCCTTTCCACGACTGCAGGAAGAGTTCAAGAGGAAAAAAAGATAAGACTAAATGCTGCTTTGAGATCAAA
>PAHT02000028.1 GCA_002705045.2 Paracoccaceae bacterium
AAGCGGGAAGCCCCCCTCGAAACAAGGTCTCCCTTGAGGGCCGTGGAAGACCACCACGTCGATAGGCCAGAGATGTAAGCGTAGTAATGCGTTCAGTTGACTGGTACTAATTGCCCGATAGGCTTGATACGATTCAGTAGAAGAGTCCCTTTTTACAAGAGTGTAAATAATTATCTTGAATTTGCGTTAGGCTCCACATTTTGTGGGCTCGTGTTTTTGCTCTTTTTTAGTTTGGTGGTCATAGCGCGAGTGAAACACTCGATCCCATCCCGAACTCGGCCGTTAAGCACCGTTGCGCCAATGGTACTGCGTCTTAAGACGTGGGAGAGTAGGTCACCGCCAGACTTAAAAAGAGCAAATGATACAATCTTAATAAATTTCCGATAGCGCGGGGTGGAGCAGCCCGGTAGCTCGTCAGGCTCATAACCTGAAGGTCGTAGGTTCAAATCCTACCCCCGCAACCAAAACGTCTAATATTATAATAATGATATAGCGCGCTAAAATGTGCTTCTATGTTTAATATTTCAAAAACACCGCCGCGATTATTGTCGGTTCTATTAAGTACCGAGAACGTGATTACACATGGTTAGATTAGGCGTCAAACACCAATATCAGGCAAGTTTTAGGAACTAGAGTTATTTTGTATTCAATCTGTGCAAAAAGTTGTGATCGGCTGAAGCATTAAAACATTTCATGTTGGTCAGATTATTGATTTCTATTTTGGGAATATTAATGGTTGGTAGATCCGAATTGATCAATGGTGGGCTTCAGCCATTTAACGCTTTACCTAAATAAATTATTTTAAAGAGCATTGATATTAGATCGTTGGAAGCCTATCCTGTTTTATGAATTTAAAAAGCTTACCAAAGATTGAACTCCATTTGCACTTAGAGGGAGCAGCGCCCGCTAATTTTATAAAAAATCTAGCCACCCAAAAACATATTGATGTTTCAAAAATTTTTAATCAACTCGGTCAGTACCAATTTGACAATTTTAAGCACTTTTTATCCGTTTACGAGGCAGCGACCACAGTTCTCCAGAGTCCAGATGATTTTTATAAGCTTACAAAGTGTGTATTGGAGGAGTGTGCAAAAAATCATGTTGTATACGTAGAAACCTTTGTCTCGCCAGAATTTTGTGGAGGAAATGATATTGTTTCCTGGAAGGAGTATCTTTCAGCAATCTGTGAAGCATCTGAAGAGTCTGAAGCTAGTTTTGGCATTATATCGAGAGGAATAGCTACTTGTATACGGCATCTTGGTCCTAATTCTGCAAAAGATACTGCAAAATGTGCTGTTGAGACTGGGGGTGAATGGCTCGTTGGATTTGGTATGGCAGGTGACGAGACTTTCGGTCAAGCTAAAGATTACGTCTATAGTTTTGATTTGGCAAGAGAAGCTGGTCTTAAATTAACTAGTCACGCTGGTGAGTGGGGTGGGTCCGAATCTGTTCGGTCTACAGTGAATCAATTGGGAGTTCAACGAGTCGGGCATGGCGTACAGTCGATAAACGACGACGAATTAATCCAAAGTCTGATAGAACAGCAAATTGTACTTGAGGTTTGTCCAGGTTCGAATGTTTTTCTTGGTTTATATCCAGACCTGCAGTCTCACCCAATAAAGACTTTGCGGGATAGGGGTGTGATGGTAACCGTATCTACAGATGACCCACCTTTTTTTCAAACCTCTATGGATCAAGAATACGAATCTCTAGCTTCGTGTTTTGGTTGGAGCGAGGATGACTTTTTAGAATTGAACAGAGTTGCACTAGATGCTGCGTTCTGTGATAAAAAAACTAAGGAGAAAATAGCTAAAATGTTTAAATTCTAAGCCAGACATCTTTGTAAAAGTGACTTTTCTAGGAATGCATTTCTAACTATTTATTGTTTTTTAATTGTCTTTTTTTTCGGCACTTAGCTGAGCAATATTTTACTTCTTCCCAATCCTTACGCCATTTTTTTCGCCAAAAAAATGGTCGCGCACATACTTGGCAGAGCTTTGCGGGTAGATTAACTTTTTTCATAAACTTTAATTCTATATAAAATTTCTGCTAATAAGGATAAAATTATATTTTCTGAATAGATATTTTATATGGTGGTTAAGCAAATTTGCAATTACCGTTTTAATAATGTTACACTCAATTCATTAAGTGAACTAGTCGTGATTTTGCACGATTTTTAATCGTAACTAGTGTGTAAGTGAGAAACAATATATTACCTAACAATAAATCTTTAAATTCTGAAAAGACTGAACTTCTTCAGGACTTTGAAAGGTTGTATCCAAAATTTTTAAAATTATATCAAAAAAAGCTTTTTGAAGAGGCTTTTAAAGAAGTTAGCCGGTTTAAATCTAAGTTTAGATCAGTTGCTGCTTATCATAATATTCTGGGAAAAATCAATCACGCACTCAGTGATAGTGAGAAAGCTATAGTAAGTTTTAAAAAAGCTGTTGAAATTGATTCTCAATTTGTTGAGGCTCATAATAATCTTGGTTCGGTTCTGACTAGTAAAGGAATGTATGCTGAAGCTGAGCTGGCATATAGCAAAGCAATCGAAATAAGTCCGACTTATATGGAGGCTCACAATAATTTTGGAATTTACTGGTCAAAATTAGGGCATTTTCAAAAAGCATTAGCAAGCTTTTCAGTAGCCTTAAAAATTAATCCAAATCTGGCTGAAATATATAATAATATAGCTATAGTCTTTATGAAGATGAATCGACTAGAAGATGCCATTGATATGCTTAAGAAGTCGCTTCACTTCAATCCATTGTATGCTGATGCGCTAAATAACTTGGGAAATGCGTTTAAAACCCAAGGTAGGTTTAAGGAAGCAACTCATAGTTATAAAAGGGCTTTAGAGGAAGAACCGTTTTTTTGCGAAGCATTTTTTAATCTCGTTCAAATAAACGAATTAGCAAGTGACGATCCTTTAAAAAAACGAATGGAAGATAAATTGGTTCAGTCGAGGGTTTCTAAAACTGATAAAATGCTCCTGAGTTTTTCGCTTGGAAAAGTCTTTGATGATTTAGGCAAATATGCGGTTGCCTTCAGTTATTTTAAAGAGGCAAATGCTATGCGTGAAGCATTAGGTTACTATCAGCTTGAACATGATGCTTCACTGGTAATGCGGATAAAAAACTTTTTTACAAAGCATAGCTTTACTAAAAGTAACGTAGAGGAAAACTTCCCCGAAAATAGGCATAAGCCAATATTTATAGTGGGTATGCCCCGATCTGGGACAACTCTTATTGAACAAATTTTGTCTAGCCATGCTGAGGTTTCAGGCTTAGGCGAACTATCAATTTTGGGTAATTTGGCGAATGGGATTGATTTTAATAACTTCATTAACAAGTCAGAGTTGGATAAAAAGGTTCGAAAACCATATTTGCAATATCTAGACAATTTGAAAAAAAATACTATCCATTTAGTAGATAAGATGCCTTTAAATTTTCTTTGGATTGGATTGATTGCGGTGGCGATTCCTGAGGCAAAGATTATTCATGTTAAGAGAGACGCTCGAGCTGTCTGCTGGTCAATTTATAGACATTTGTTTTGGGACAATGCGTCTGAATTTAGCTATAGTTTTAAAAATATTGCAAGCTTCTATAAACTTTATGTTGAAATAATGAAGTTTTGGCACTTGAAATTTCCTGATTCAATTTACGATCTAAATTATGATGATTTGATAAAAAGCCAAGTAACTATTACTCGAGATCTGTTAACATACCTTGATCTCGAATTTAGTCAGTCGTGTATTGATTTTCATGAAACACAGCGTTCAATAGCAACCGCATCAGCAAAACAGGTTCGACAGGGTTTGTTTCAAGGAAGTTCTGACAATTGGAGGAAATATGAATCAAATATTTCAAACTTAGTACAGGATCTAAAAGGTTATTAGGTTTTTACTAGTATATGCGAATAAGTTAACTTTTTTGACTAGGACCGACGGTCTTGAGAAAATTTATTATTTAATTCAAAATGATGTCACGATGGAACTAAGAGAAAAAAACAAAAAGCTTTATCGTGTCGGGGTAATTGATGCGACAAATGTACCGGGCTTTGCTCTTTTCTCTACTATGGTAGGTTTTTCTACTCTTGCTAAAGATGCTGGATTTGATGTCTGGTTGTCCGCAATTACAACGTTATCGGTTTGGGGTATGCCTGGTCAGGTCGCTCTGGTAAGTTTATTTGCAACTGGTTCTCCTTTAATTGTTATTTTTTTTGCAGTCGCATTTGCAAATATGCGAATGATGCTTATGGTAATATCTGGATATAATGCACTAGGATTGAGTTCACATAATATAGCTTTTTGGCAAAAAATCCTTTTGGTACATATAATGGCTATTACAAGCTGGGCGCAGATAAACTCTGTGAAAGATAAATACCCGTCAAATCTTTTACTTTCTTATTATGTTGGCTTTTCTGTTACTATTTACATATTAGGTTTAAGCGGCACATTAGTTGGATATTTTATTGATTATTTTGTGCAAACTGAAGTTTTGAGAGCTATAGCGTTTATGACTCCACTTTACATTTTATTACTAGTAATAAGTTCGCAAGATTATCTTAATCGCTCTGCGGTGATATTGGGTGGAATAATTACTCCTCTTATCTATCCTATTTTTTTTGAGTTGAGCATACTTATTGGCGGTTTTCTTGGAGGATCTATCACTCTTGGATTAAGTTATTTGGGTAGAAAATGAATCTTTTAAATGAGATAAAACCTTGGCTTGGAGTCTTTTTATCTTTTTGTGCGACATTTTCCTGGCGGTTTGTAGGGTTGCTACTTGCTGAACATATTTCGCCAAATGGGCTTTTGATGCGATGGATAAATGCAGTTGCTTATTCTATGGTGTCTGGCGTACTTATGCTTGTTTTGGTCAATCCAAGTGGAATTTTACTCAGTTCAAATTTAGAATCAAGGTTGCTTGGTTTGTTTTCAGGTATAGTGGCTATTTACATTACTAAAAATTTAATTTTTTCTATCATAACGGGGATGGTGGTATTTTGGCTCATTAATGAATTTTGAATCTGCTAAATTAGAAGGTTCTTCTGGAGTTTTATGACAACAATTACTATACTTTGCTCCAGTAAATAAAATATGATTTCTAATGAGAGCAATTTAGAAAAGTTATTGGTAAAATAAATTGGAAAATAATAGATATTTTTATCCTTTAGGAGGTGTGCCATCTCAAAGAACTGTCGCTAGCGACAGGGCAGTTTTTAAAACAGCATATGTATTTATTCCCCAAACGGTGTTAAAAGATATAGTAGTTAGTTATTTTCCTCACTGGCATGGGACCCGTGCGTGGGTTTTGGCAAGGCCAATGTCGGGGTTTTCTGAAACGTTTTCACAATCAATTATCGAAATCGCGCCCGCTGGAGGTAGCCAAGCACCGGAACCAGACACTAGTGCGGAATGTGTACTTTTTGTTTTAGATGGGAAACTTGAGCTTACGATAAATAATGAATGCTACTCTTTGGTAAGTGGTTCATATGTATATATACCACCAAAGCAAAATTGGACGATTTTGAATCAATCAAATGAACTTGCTCGGCTTCAATGGATTAGAAAGAGATATAAGTTAGTAGATGGTATTGAGCCACCGAAAGCCTTTGTCGTAAATGAAAAAGATCTAAAGCCAACTCCTATGCCAAATGCCGATGGTGTTTGGTCTACCACACGATTTGTAGATCCATCCGATATTAAGCATGATATGCATGTAAATATTGTGTCTATTCAACCAGGCGGAGTGATACCTTTCATGGAAACTCATGTTATGGAGCATGGTATTTATATTTTGCAAGGAAAAGGAGTATATCGGTTAAACGAAGATAGCATTGAGGTGGAAGCTGGCGATTTCATTTGGTTAAGAGCATTTTGTCCTCAGTCTTGTTATGCTGGCGGATCAGAAACTTTTAGATACCTGTTGTACAAAGATGTTAATCGTCATATACCGTTAGAAATAAACACATTTTGAATTATCAAGAGCTGTTTTCTTAAATTTTTAGTTTTCGAGCATCTTTTTAGTCGGTATACTTTTTCTGCTTAGGAATCAGTTTATAGAGGTGTAACAAATGTCTGATGTTAAACGAAGATTAGCCACAATTCTAGCGACAGATTGTGTCGGGTTTAGTAAACACATGACAGAAAACGAAGAGCTTACTCTTGAAAATTTAAAAGCTTGCCGATCTATAATCGACCCACTCATAGAGGAATATGGTGGAAGAATTTTTTACACAGCCGGCGACTCAGTTATTGCCGATTTTTCTAGTCCAGTTGAGTGCGTAAATGCTGCCATAAGATTCCAAAAGGCGATATCAGATCGAAATAGTACGCTAACTCAAGAGTCTCAATTGGTATGGAGGGTTGGAATTCATTTAGACGATGTCATAATTGAGGGTGATAACATATATGGTAATGGCGTTAATATAGCCGCACGTTTAGAGTCTCAATGTGCTCCAGGACAAATCTTACTATCACGAATTGTTCGGGAACAGGTTAATGAACGTGTAAGCTTCACAATAGAAGCTGCTGGTACAAAAGCACTCAAAAATATTTCAAATTCTTATGAAGTGTTTGGCATAGCGGCATCGGGAGGTGCTGTTGTTCATTCAAATAATTTAGAATCAGAAAATGAAAGTGTTAAAGATTATAAACCAAAAATAGCAGTACTCCCTTTTTCAAATATGAATAATGACGAAGATAGTGGGTTTTTAGTGGATGGGATCGTCGAAGACTTAATCACAGAATTTTCAAGAGTAAAGGAACTTGAAATTGTTTCTCGACAATCATGTTTTGATGTTAAGGATAGTGGCTTGGATATTAAAACATTTTGTAAAAATTTTAATGTGGATTTTTCTGTTACTGGTAATATTAGGTCATCAGGTAAAAGAGTACGAATATCAATTGAACTTTCAGAGGTAGAAACGGGCAAGGCAATCTGGAGCAATAAGTTTGATAAAATATTAGATGATATATTTGACGTTCAAGATGAAATAGTTAGAAAAATATCTCATGCGCTCCTCGGCGAAATAGAGGTATCAAGTTTGCAGCGAGCAAATCGAAAACCGACAGAAAATTTGACGTCTTATGAATATCTTTTGAAAGGAAAGGTCATGCATCATAAGATACAGAAAGACGCTCTTTTAGAGTCTATCGACTTATTTGATAAAGCTATCGAAGCTGATCCAAATAATGGTCAAGCTTATGCGTGGAAAGGTTGCGCAATTGGGCAAGGTTTAGGACGCGGTTTTTTAGAGGGCGATATGAGTACGCATTGGGCCTCAGCTGTAAAAAGTATTGAAAAAGCTATGGAGATTAATGAAAATGATTTTGAATGTCATAGGCTTTTTGGAGAAGTTAACCTAAGTCAGCACGATTTTAGGGCTGCAGAGATGCATGCTAGAAAATGTTATGAACTTGTACCAAACGATCCTCGCGTGCTCTCAATTTATGGTGATGTAATGGTTAGAGTGGGTTCGGTGGACGATGGTTTAGAAGCTTTNGAAAGNGCTCTNGAGCTTGATCCNGTGGCGCANGGAAANACNAANTCTGACTCNCGAACNGCAGCNGTTNTNTTTGGATATTTCATGGCGAGAGATAGTAGTAAGTGCATAGAATTCATTGAAAAATTACAAGATCTCGATACNAGGTCTTGGCTGATAACCGCAAAAATTTGTGATGACGAAGAAATAGAATACAAGAATGCCAATTGGTTTCAAAAAGGCTTGTCAAAATTTAAGAANACAGAGTGGTCTAATGAGGTCAACCGATTTCATCTTAACAATGCTGGAGCTCAAAAGGCCTTGGAAGATTTTGGAGCTTCTCATTTTTAACAACTTGTCTTACTGTGCTGAATAGTTTTTTANTTAGTGAAGAATAGTTGTTGTCCATTGAGCTTAAAGTTTTTTATGGCGNTTTTACCCTTTAGTGATGTAAACCAATCTATAATATGAATTGTCTCACTTATTTTNGTTTCAGGGCAGTTGATAGGGCTAATTGGAATNACTCCGTANTGGTTGAAGAGATTTTTATTTCCTTGGAAAAGAATCCTAAAATCTTGTTTGTTCCTGAAACTTATCCANGTTGCCCTGTCTGTAAAAACGTAAGCANCGAGCTCAACTCCAATATTGAGTGTGGTTCCCATACCTGAACCGGTTTCAAAATACCAATCGCCCGAGAAATTTTGTGGTTTAATTCCNGTAAGTTTCCAAAGCTTAAGTTCTTTAATATTTGTACCNGAGTCATCGCCACGTGAAATAAACTTTTGTCTACCAACAGCAATTCTTTTAAAGGCCTCATTTGGGGTTAAACTAGTTTTTACATCAGCTGGATCGTTGCTGGGACCGACTAAAACGAAATCATTATACATGAGATNTTTCCTAGNTGCACCAAACCCAGCCNCTACGAAAGCTTCCTCGCGATCTTTCGCATGAACTATTAGAAGGTCACCATTGCATCTTTCTGCATTCTTTATCGCGGCTCCAGTCCCAACTGCGATGACGTTTGCAGTAATTCCGATATCTTTTTCGATAATTGGTAGAATGTATTCAAAAAACCCAGANTTTTTTGTTGAGGTAGTTGATTGAATTAATATAGTTTCGTTAGCGAGCGATGCCTCAAAAATGACAAACAAGGAGAAGGTGAATGATAACTTTTTTAACAAGAATTTCATTAATTTCCTAATAGTATTATAATATGATTTTACCGTCTAAATATGCTGCGGTTTCAGAAGCCTGCGGTTCATTAAAGAAGAAATTTGTTTCAGTATATTCAAGAACCTTTCCTTTTTGAATAAAAATAATATCGTCGGCAATTCGCTTCGCTTGATTAATATCATGCGTAATAAAAATTATTTTTACTCCGGCATCACGAGCAGTTTTGAGGATTTTTTCAATAAGATGTATTGATGAGGGATCAAGGTTTGCAGTTGGTTCATCTAAAAAAAGTATAGAGGGCTTCAATACAATAGCTCTTGCTAGTGCCAGTCTTTGCTTTTCACCGGCGGATAATAAGTGAGCTGGATGGGATTGAAATTGCTCTAATCCTAATAAAGTTAAGATTTCTTTACAGTTTGCTAACCCTGTATTCTCCCGGATTGAGTCAACAAAAGTCATGTTCGCCAAAACACTACGGCGTAACAGCACTGGGTTTTGAAAAACCATAGCTTGTTTTTGACGAACTAGTTTGTTTAAATTTCTTTCACCATACATAATCGAGCCATTTGTAGGTGTTAATAAACCATGAAGCAATCTTACTAAAACACTTTTTCCGGAACCGTTAGGGCCCATTATTACAGTTATTCCCTTAGATTCTATTCGCAGATTCAAATTTGGTATTATTAAATTACTGTTTGGATTGTAACTAATGTTTCGCAATTCTATTGGTAACAAACTGTATGATGATTTGTCTAAATACTTAAACATATGCTTTTCTCTTAGCTGAATTTTTAAAAAAAGCCGCAGTGAAATTCACAGATAACGAAATTACTAACAATATTACACCTAAAGCAAGAGCTAAGGGTAAGTTACCTTTCGATGTTTCCAGAGATATTGATGTGGTCATAACTCGTGTTAAATGGTCAATATTTCCACCAACAATTATAACTGCCCCAACTTCAGAAATGGCTCTTCCAAACCCAGCCAAAACTACTGTGACTAGTGAGTATCTAGCATCAAATATATATGCGAAAATCGCTTTTTTATGTGGTATTACCAAAGAAGAAAAATACTCTTTGTAGTCCTCCTGTAAATCTTCAATAATTTGGCAAGATAATGATATTACGATTGGGGTAACAAGAATCACTTGGGCGATGATCATCGCCGTAGGGGTGTAAAGTAATTCCAACCAGCCGAGGGGACCATTCCTTGATAAGTAGAGGTAGACTATTAGCCCTACAACTACGGGCGGTAATGACATTAAGGCGTTACTGATGGCTATTATTATTTTTCTTGTCGGAAATCTTAATACTGCAAGGGCTGACCCTGCCGGTAATCCTATCATGCAGGCGAGAAAAAGTGATATTAAATTTACTTTCATTGATAAGAGCAATATTTCTATCAAATCAGCGTCAAGTGAGATCACTAAATTCTTTGCTTCGTAAAGAGATTCTAAAAAAATTTTTAACTCCTATTTATTGAACTTTAAAAAAAAACATATGCTGTACTATAAAACAGTTTCAAACATAAAATAAGTGCGCTACTGTAGCTTTGCTTTGGCTGACTTTTACAAGTTAAATACCTTATGGAAGGCTTAATGGATAATTCAAAATACGCGATTGATCAAATGATATCAGCTAAAAGTATTGCAGCGCGAGTTGAATCATTAGCCCAAGAAATAACAAAATTTTACAAAGGTACGGATAAACTGGTTGTCGTAGGGTTGTTACGCGGATCCTTTGTTTTCATAGCAGACTTAGCTAGAGAGATAGACCTACCGGTGGAAATAGATTTTTTAGAAGCGTCTTCTTATGGCAACGAAATGGAGAGCTCTAGAGAAGTCAGAATTCTTAAAGACCTTAATGATGAAATATCTGGAAAAGATGTCCTTGTTGTTGAGGATATTGTTGATACTGGGCACACCCTACATCATGTCTTTAATTTATTGAAATCACGGAATCCAAATAGAATTGAAGCATGTGCTCTGCTTGATAAACCTCTTCGACGTGAAGTGGACGTAAAATCTAGATGGATTGGCTTTGAAATTCCAGATGAATTTGTTGTTGGNTATGGGATTGATTATGCTCAGAGAGATCGAAATTTGTCTTATATTGGCAAGGTAAGATTTACCTAAAAGTCTTGTCTGACTAATTTTGGTCATAATTCTAGGCCCTAGACACAATCTATTGTTATCAATTTTTTTATTTTCTTTAAAATATTCTATTGCATTTAAAATTTAAACATGGGACTTTTTATATTATTTTTGAACTTATTNTCATGATCAAATTAATAAAAAGGTTATAAAATGAATTTTGTTGCAGCTCCAATGACATCTAATGAGCCAAGNCGTATTGAAGCCGTAAAAAAGCTTGGGGTAATCGGTACNGAGCAGAGTGAACTTTTTTATGTTTACGCAGAATTGGCATTAGAAATTACTGGTTTTACTGCTGGTACTGCATCCTTAATAGATGAAAATATCCAACACACTATTTCTGCATGCGGACCGAATGAAATGGAGCAAATGGTTAAGGAGAACCCGCAGTTTCCTAGGTCACAAAGTCCATGNGCCTATACAATATTGTCTTCGAACCCAAAGATAGTGCCAGATTGTAGAGAACATGAAATATTTAAGAATGCTCTCATGGTTGTAAATGGTATGTTGGTAGCCTACGCAGGNTTTCCGATAATAAATAAGGATAATTATGTTTATGGAACTTTGTGTCTCTTTGATNCGGAAGTAAAAGATATTTCTCNGGATAAGATTGTATTGGTAGAAAAGCTTGTGAAACGATTAGCACATCAATTAGATACACAGATGGAGCAGAAAGAGGCTACGGCGGAGAAAGTTTCNGATGCAGTNTTNAAATTTTCAACAGCTTTTTCTGATGCAAATCTTTCCGACTTTAGTTCATTTGTAGCACTTTGTAGTGGTAAAAATCTTGATGATGTTGCAATTAATGGNCTACAGAAGGCTCAGCTTTGCTTTCGAACTGACAGTGGAGATATCGAATTTACTGATTCAGGAAAAAAACTACAGTTTGATATGGGCCTGCAAACTAAAGTACTAAATAAGCGNCGAATTGCAGGTGCAGAAGCTGAATCAATGATGACTGAAATGCTAGCTAATTTGGAGAATTTATAATGTATGCGAAAGTTTATCAGTATAAATTTCCCGGTGTTAGTGAAGCAAAAATAGCAGCTTCTTTTTGTGCCGATGCTCTAGGAAAAAAAATCGTTGATTTTAANTTTCAAGGTTTGAATGTTATGATTGGTAAGGATGGTGATTTATCCATTATCATCAAATTTGAAGATATTGATGCATTAAAAAAATATGAAACTATTTCAGATAGTTTTATTGCTGACCTAAAAAAGTCATTTGTTTTTAAGGAAAATCAATACGCGGGGATTTATGTATATAATTATGAAAAAGAAGCAACNTCCAATGAGATAAAACTTTCAGGTCCAGCNGTNGTTAACGAATAGCTTTGNTTTCGAGAAACTTATAAAAATTTGTGAATTATTTTTAAATCTAATGTTCCTGTTTTTTTCAAAACTCGTAATCNTAATTTATGCATTTGATCTATCCATTTGTCGTAAGATTTNGTTTTGAAGTTCATATATTCATAAACTTCAGGGTGTGGAAGAATTAAGAATTTNTTATTTATTATTTCGGGAATAACTATTTCTGCTAATTGTTCTGCTGACATAAGATTAGNTTCCGTTCCNANCATATCTTNCGTATATCCNAGCATTTCCGTGGCGACATATTNTGNGCAAANAACAGAAACATTTATACCATCACTTTTGTGTGTAATAGCAAGCGATTCGGCAAAACCCATTGCTGCGTGTTTAGTGGTTGAGTATGCAGCGTCACCGATTTGACTTAGTAAGGCAGCGGCAGAAATTATTTGAATGAAATGACCTTTTTTGTTTTTTATCATTTCAGGTAGTGTTGCCCTAGCTGCGTAAACATGAGCCATCACATTAACTTCCCAATTCGATTTCCAGACCTCATTGGGAGCGGAAGCGGAATGATCTTTTTCCCCTTGGCATACTCCAGCATTCGAAATAAAGAGATCAACTGTGCCAAACCTTTTTTTTACAGCGGACACTAGGGTTTGAATTTCTGTTTCTTTAGTAACGTCGCACTTTAAGCCAATACCACCAATATCTTTGGCGGTTAAGGATGCTTTTTTTCTACATAAATCTGCAATCGCAACCTTTGCACCATATTTGTAAAGTTCCTTAGCAATAGCTTTCCCGATTCCACTACTGCCACCAGTTACAATGGCGGTTTTACCCGACAAACTTGAAGGTATATTAGGATGGTTTAGTGACATGACTTTCCATGTTTCTTTAGTCGCCAATAATTATAAGGTAATGGTGTCAAAAATCCAGCTATTAACATTAGTGGTATTACAGGCAATGTAAGAACCGCACCGCCAGTAATAAATAGGTCAACAAGGTTCATTGCCAATTCCATAGAAATCATTGAAATCAGTGACATACCAATCGCAGTATTGAAGGCAGACCGAAATGGCATTTGTCTGCTTAATATAAAAGTTTCAAGGGCGATTGAAGTAATCAAACCGTTTAAAATTGCAAGTGATAAAATTAAAATTGGGTTCCAAAGTATTTGGTAAAACTGAAAGAAAGCTATCGTTCCGAAGTCACCAATCGAGCAACCTAGTAGGCACCAAAGGGTATTTTTTGAGGAAGTTAGCCAGGTATGCCTGCAATTCCAATTTATCCCTAAATAAGCCATCATTTTCTGAAACCTTGTAAAAAATGCAATTTCATTATAGTATCATTGCTAAGCTCTTGAAAAGAAAAGAGTCAGAATATTGAGTGATGTAGTGTTGATTTAAAAATCGTCCAGGTTAAGTAATTAAGGTGACTGCAGGTCAATTTGATTTGCATTTTGGCAATATTTCCGGAAGGTGTTTGCCTTTATATCTATATTGCTGCTCGTGATGACAGTAGCGTAAATACAATTTATTTAGAAGATATTTCAATGATTTATGGTTATTTTTATGAATTTATACTCAAAAATTAAAATCAGTCGTGGTTCAGATAAATCAAGTTTTAAAGAGAAGGTGTTTCACCAGATTGGTGCTCTCTGCTACCGTTTTACCAATAAAAAAGTACAGTTTTTATTGATAACATCGAGACGATCTAAACGTTGGATAATTCCTAAAGGCTGGAAGGTAGATGAGATGAGCAATAGAAAGAGTGTTGCTCTAGAGGCTTGGGAAGAAGCAGGCGTGCAGGGATGGGTTTCGAAAAGATCTGTCGGCACTTATTATTATCGTAAAAGAACAGGCAAAAATGACTTTTTAACCTGTGCAGTTAAGGTTTTTGGCTTAGAAGTTAAAGCAAGAAAGAAAAAATTTCCTGAGCATGGACAACGAAAGCTAACGTGGGTTGAGGCAACTGAAGCAATTGAAATTGTAACTGAACCTGAATTGAAAACTCTAATTAAAAAATTTTCAGCGCAAATTGAAAAAATAAATATTCTTTAGGATGATTAATTTCAAATGATATCTAAATGAGAACACTAGATAATTTCTCACGTTTTGCAGTTTATTATGTTCCGCCTAAATCAGATCATTTGGCTAAGTTCGCAGCCGCTTGGTTTGGTTGGGATATATACCAAGGTATGAAAGTAAATTACCCTAAGCTCCATGATTTAAATTATCACATTAAAGAAATTACCAGCATACCGGGTAAATATGGCTTGCACGGTACTCTAAAGGCACCATTTTTTCTTGCTCATGATAAAACCATTGAAGAACTTCGATTATCAATGTCACTCTTAGCTCGTTCTATAAAAAAGTTTGAGATACCATCTATTTGTTTAAGGATCATAGATGAATTTATTGCTATCGTTCCAACGAGTCAAAATGAAAGTATACATTCTTTGGCAAAAAAATGTCTGGAAGACCTTGATAGTTTCAGAGAAGCGGAGTCGGATGAAATTTTGAATAAGAGAAGATCCGGAAGACTATCGACTAGTGAAGAGCATAATTTGTTAAAATGGGGATATCCATATGTTCTGGATGATTTTCAGTTCCACTTAACTATGACTGGTAAGTTACCATTAAAGGTTTGTAGGCATGTTTTTTCAGTTTTAAATTCGGAGCTTCAAGAGGTTTTGAATGCTCCCCTATTCATTAGTAAGATTTGTTTGGTTGGTGAGAATAAGATGGATGGAAAGTTTGGCGTCATTGAAGAGTTTTCATTAGTTGATTGATGGCATTATCAAGTTATTTAATGCATTTTCAATTGATTCTCGTCCACCAAAGATTAATCGTATTCGTAGAGTTTTTATTGGTATGTTGACCACAATAATCTCAAGAATTATAAAAGTTTGTGAAATCCCTTGTAATACTGGCTTTGAACAAGATAATATTACGTCAGTTTATCTGAACGAAACGGATTTATATTAATTGGCATTTCATAACTTAGCCCATTGTCTGACCACAAGAAGCCGATTTGAATAATTTTATTCTTTAATAAATTGTTTGGGTAGGTGAGATTTAATATTAGTTTCAAGTTTGGAAATTAAAAATGGTTTCCCTGACCTAGAGGGTCCAACTATACCTATAAGCTTACCATATATTTTTAAATTGGTTCTCAAGCTAATGTGTAAAGCGATCTCCAAGTAACTTTAGTAAAAATAATTGCTTCTGTTTACTCTTTATCGTGTTTGGCATAAAATAAAGGTCTAAGATTAATGCTAAGTTAGAAACTTCTTTCGCTAATTGGAAATTAATTTCGTCATGAGTGGTTCATTTCGTTTCACAAATTCAGAAGTTTTGTTGAGCGGTGAATTTAAAAAAACACCATTTGCTTTTGAAAATGGCGTCATCACAGACAAAGCACGAACGGACGTTAATCTTGATGGTTTCTGGCTTCTACCAGGCATTATAGATCTGCACGGGGATGGTTTTGAACGTCATTTAAATCCAAGACCATCTGCGTCATTTAATATGGAGTTAGGACTTCGAAGCGCAGATAGAGAGTTATCCTGCAACGGTATAACAACGGCATATTTTGCGCAGGCTTATTCCTGGGAAGGTGGCTATAAAAGTCCTTCTTACGCTGAAGGATTGCTCAAAGCCCTTTATTCTTACCGTAAACATACTTTCACAGATTTAAGAGCTCAGATAAGGTATGAGATCCTGATGTCCGAACCCACAAGTGAACTGATTCAACTTATTGATTTATATAAAATAGATTATCTTGTTTATAATAATCATATACCAGTAGCTCAACAACTTTGGAAAGATTTTCCAGAGAGAATTGAGACTTGGGCCTCTAAATCAAACCGAACGGGATCACAATTAATGGAAGAGATCAACTATTTGAATAAAAGTATGTATCTTTCAAAGAAGAAATTGTTAAACTTTTCTTCTCAACTTTCAAAATTTGATATCGTGACTGGTTCTCACGATGATTCTACCCAAGCGGAAAGATCGTATTATAATAGTCTTGGTGCTACTATATGCGAGTTTCCAACTTCTATGGCTACTGCCAAATATGCAAAAAGTATTGGTAACACAATTGTTATGGGAGCGCCAAATATTGTACGTGGGGGTTCGCAATCAGGAAGTATAGCTGCTGTTGATCTAGTGAAAGGCGGGCTATGTGACGTACTGGTATCCGACTATTATTACCCTGCTATGTTGGGTTCAATTTGGAGTTTACATGATAATAAGATAATGGAGTTTGCAAAAGCTTGGGGTCTGATTTCTTCGGGACCAGCTAATGCAATGAATTTAAGAACGAAGGGTAAATTAGAATTAGGTTATAGCGCAGATTTCATAATTTTGGATCCTGTGCGGAGATCAATTGAGGCAACTTTTTGCAAAGGAAAGCCAACCTACTTGGCAGGAAAATTAGCTCACTTAATGATGGAAAAGATTAATAATGAGTAGACAGCTAATGATAATTTTTTGGAAGCACAATGTCTGTTAAAATTTTTAATATAACTTGGATACCTCTGACTCATCAAAATGATCAATTCATCGGGGTTTCGCATTGTCCCGGTAAGCACTCTAAATACGGGGCATCATTTCCTCAATTACATAATGATTTGAAAAGTTTAAAACATCAGAACGTAGATGTAATTATTTCTTTAACGCCTGAAATAGAGACAGAACAGTTGGGAATAGTGAATTTTAACAGAAACCTAGAAGTTTTCGGGTTTATTCATCTTGCTGAACCAATAGATGATTTTTCAGTTCCCAACAGTGATCGAACAAAAAATGTGAACGAGTTAATTCAAAAAATCGTAAATTTGTTAAAAAATAAACAGTCTATTTTAATACACTGTAATGCAGGTTTAGGAAGATCTGGACTCATTGTTGCACTTGTGATTAAATTTATAGGTGACGTAAAAGACCCTGTGAGCCATGTGAGAAAGTTTCGCTATGGTGCTGTTGAGACTAAAGAGCAGGAACGATTTGTCACAGACTTTGTTTTTTTTTGATAAATGGTAAATTTAAAGACCTTTAATTCAGGAGGAAATAGATTTTTCAGCAATTAAATCTTTTACACCTTTTATCATTGTAGCTACGTTATCAATCATAAAAGCAGATTTAGTGGGTTCATTAGCATTAAATGGTATTTTAATATCAAACATTTCCTCTATTGAAAAAATGATTTCGACAATATTTAAAGAATCCAAACTTAGATCAGCAGGGGTTGACTCAAGTGATATTTCGGTTTCATCAATTAAAGCTTGTTGAGATAGAATAGAAATAATTTTTTGTTCAACATTATCATTCATAATAGTTCCTAAGACCAAACTGGATAAATTAACTCGTAAATTAATGTAAAAATTTATATCATTCAACAACTGACTTTAATATTTCATTTGCTAGTGATATTCCACTGATTGAAGCATCTAATACAGTGTCACCACGACACCAATCGCCGCAAATCCCAATTTTAAATTTTTTATCGTAAATATGGTTTTTTTTAAGAGCCTTTTCGGTAAAACCATAAAGCCAACGGTGTCCGTTCGCGTACACTGGCTGAGGCAAATTACTTAATGTTAACTTTTCAAAATCTCTAAAAAGCCTCTCTTTAATTTGATCTTTATTTAAGTGACTGAATTTAATTCCATATGCTTTTTTTGAGTGTATTGTCCAACAATCAAGCTTTATATTTTGTCCTCTTCTAGAGTTTTCATGAAAACCAAAAATGCAATCATTTTCTATAAATGAGTGATCCAATAAAATTGCTCTATCAAAACCAAAAAGTCCAGAGATGCTTGCATACATTTTGGCAGGCTCAACAAGATTATAAATGTCTGTAAAATCATTAATTAGTAGTTGAAGAACCTGTGGTTGCGGTATCGCAAAAACTAAAAAATTATCCTTGATTGGAATTTTGGAGTCATTTTTCAAGTGCAACTCAACTTCAAGATCAACTCGTTTTACTGCAATAATTTCAGAATTTTTTTCAATTTCCAATCCTTCACTAAGATACGAAGTAAAAGTTTTCATACCGCCAATTGAGGTTAAGTGATTTTTCTGAGGTATAAGGATGTTCTTTTTAACCGCTGTTTCTAGAATGCTTTTTAAGCCTTTCGGGACATTACTATAAATTCTGAAGTTGGGAATACGTGAGGCCCCATGATTGAAAATACCGTTTTCTATTCGTCGGGAAGCCATACGCCCACCTAAGCCACGACTTTTTTCAAAAATCGAAACTTTGAACCCACTTTTGATAAGCTGTTTTGCGCATGTTAACCCTGCAGCGCCAGCACCAATGATTACTACTTTTCTTGACAATTATTTAATATTTTTGTTTTAAATACATGTGATTTTTAAATCTTTGTTTTAGTGTAATAAAAAAGTCTAGGCAAAACAATGTCTCAAATAAATAATTTTGAAATCGCGAAAAACATAATTATTGCTCTGAGTGGTAAATTACGAACCCTTAAAAATGAGGTTCCTGAATTATTACAATTTATTGAAGAATTAGACAGTATTGATTTTTCATGTAC
>PAHT02000020.1 GCA_002705045.2 Paracoccaceae bacterium
AAAGGTGTAACTCCACCCCAGCCCATGAACATGGCCCCATCTACAACATTCCAACTTGCTTCATTATATGGAAATCCCATTTCTTATCCTTTCATTACTGTTAGTTATTAGGTGACGCTGATGCTGGAATACCTTCAGGGTATGCTGCGGCAGTGACTTTAACTGGGTCTAAACCTGCTAATTCAGCTGCTTCAGGTGTTCTAAGCATTCCTAATCCACTTAGAAGCAGTGAAACCACATAGCCTGGAATAAAACCTAGCAAGGCAAAAACAGCAGCGCCAATAACTTGACCTAAGAAGGAAATTGTAGCAACTTCGCCTGCTGCACCTTGCAGGGCAGGATATCCCGCACCAAAAATTCCTAGAGCTATGACACCGTAAAGACCGATCGTGCCATGAACTGTCACGGCGCCAACAGCATCATCAATTCCAAAAGATTCAAGAATATTAGCGGCTGGTTTCAAAATTAAGCCTGCCACGAAGGCAACTATGAAGGTAATTGCAGGAAAGTAAATATCTAGCCCTGATGCAACTGATATTATTCCAGCTAGGGCGCCAGACATCATCCAAAAAGGATCTCTTGTAAAAATCCAAGCGCCAATAATACCTCCGGATATGCCCATTAAAATATTGAATGCCAAAGCGGATAGATTCATTGGAGTACCATAGATAGTAGCGCCTTTATCTGCAAACCAACTCCAACCTTCTCCTGGAAGAATCATACAGGCCATTAGAAAACCCCAGAAACCAACAATAATAAGCATCAATCCTGTGGTTGTTAGTGGTAAATTATGGCCACCAATATGGTTGGCTGTTCCATCTTCATTAAATTTACCAATTCGCGGACCTAGGTTGATTAATACTCCAAGAGCAAAGAAACCAGCTACCGCATGAACGAGCCCTGCTGCTCCAAAGTCGTGAACTCCAAACTTTGTGACTAACCATCCATCTGCGTGCCAGCCCCAAGCCGCAGCAACGACCCATGCAAACGAACCTAACACAATTGCTAGAATAACAAATCCAACTGTTTGAATACGCTCAATTACGGCTCCAGACATGATTGATGCAGTGGTTGCAGCAAATAAAGCGAAAGCTCCCCAAAATACTCCTGAGGCATTATCAGCAATATTTGGCCCCATATACTGAGCTGATTCTCCCCAACCCCAAGCTATTGCGCTTGCATATTCGGCGCCCGAAATTTCCATTGGTCCCATTGATAATGATAATCCTGTTGGGAAAGCCCAATAGACCCACCATCCAAAAAACCAAAAGGTAGGTATTACAAAAGCAAAAGCTAAAATATTTTTCATACCAGATGACAACACATTTTTCATTCGTGAGGCTCCCATTTCGTAGGCAAGAAAGCCTGCATGGATGAGCACCATAAGTGGAATGCTGAGATAATAATAGGCCTCTGCAAACATTGTATTTGTAACGCCAGCTGAAGCTTCGATTTCGGAAAGTCTTGCCGTAAGTTCGGCGATTTGATCTTCCATAATGTCCCCCTATATTTTGTTTATTCGTGGGTTTTAATACCAAATATAGCAAAAACTTCCAAGAAAAAAANTTCTTAGACGATTTGATGCCCAAATATTTACCGCTGCAGTTAATGTGAATTTCGTTTTGAGGGTCCCGTTTATTATATCAATTGGTTAGCATAGTTTTCCGTTTTTAAAATATTGTTGCTAAGCTAAAGTGTTCCTTGTTAGATTTATGATNATTGTTTTGAATTAAAGGAAAGAAGTATGAGTAGTGATCTTTTTGAATTCGCGAAAGAAAAAGGCATCAAATATTTTATGATCAGTTTTACTGATATTTTTGGAGCCCAGCGAGCAAAGTTAGTGCCAGCACAGGCAATAAAAGAAATGCAGAGTGAGGGAGCTGGGTTCGCTGGTTTTGCTTCATATTTGGATTTAACACCGGCACATCCNGATATGTTTGCGATCCCNGACGTTTCATCAGTTNTCCAATTACCTTGGAAAAAGGAAGTAGCCTGGGTAGCTGCTGATTGTATGCTTGATGATGAAATTGTATCACAAGCTCCGAGGAATGTTTTGAAAAGCCAGGTAAATGCTGCTCGTGAAAAAGGACTTAGAATTAAAACGGGTATTGAGGCTGAGTTTTTTCTTATTTCTTTGGATGGAGCTACAATATCTGATCAGGCTGATATTGCAGAAAAACCTTGTTACGATCAACAGGCCTTGATGCGNCGTTATGATGTAATATCTGAGATTTGTGATTACATGCTTGAACTTGGTTGGAATCCGTATCAAAATGATCATGAGGATGCTAACGGACAATTCGAGATGAATTGGGAATTTGATGATGCATTGATCACTGCTGATAAGCATTCGTTTTTCAAGTTTATGGTCAAATCAATTGCTGAAAAGCATGATTTAAGAGCTACGTTTATGCCAAAACCTTTTAAAGGTTTAACTGGNAATGGATGCCATTGCCATATTTCTGTTTGGGATTTGCATGGAGAAAAAAATGCTTTTTCTGATCATACGATGGAATTTGGATTGTCTGCTTACGGACGAAATTTTCTAGGTGGTTTAATGGCACATGCAGAAGGCTTNGTNGCAATAACTAATCCAACAGTAAATTCTTACAAAAGATTAAATGCGCCTAGGACCACGTCGGGAGCTACATGGGCGCCAAATACAGTGACTTGGAGTGGCAATAACAGGACGCATATGGTGAGAGTTCCNGGTCCAGGGCGGTTTGAACTTAGATTGCCTGATGGTGCAGTTAATCCGTATTTACTTCAAGCTGTAGTGATATCTTCNGGGCTAAGTGGATTAGAATCAAAATTAGACCCAGGAGGTCATTATGATATTGACATGTATGCAGAGGGTCATTTGGTGAAAGATGCTCCAATGCTCCCATTGAATTTGCTTGACGCGCTAAGATCTTTTGATGCTGATGCTAAGCTCAAAAAATCTTTGGGAGAAGATTTTTCTAAAGCATTCTTAAAGCTGAAGCATTTGGAATGGAAATCATTTACATCTAATTTTTCCGAATGGGAAAAATTAAATGCTTTAGATATTTGAATGATTACATTTTAACAAATAATGAATACGANTCTTTTTTTCAGGCTGTACTTTTTAGCTCTAGAGAACAAAATATGATTAAAAATGAGAATTCTCTTCTGGCNAACTCAATTTGGTCAGCAACGTCCAATAAAAAAATTATTGGCAACAAAGTAATGACCTCACAAGACTTTGATATTGTTATTATCGGAGGTGGTCTGTCTGGGGTATCTGTTGCTTTTCATTGCGCTAAGTTGGGGCTGAAAGCTTGTTTGCTAGAAAAACAAACAATAGGTTGGGGAGCATCTGGCAGGAATGGNGGGCAAGTTATTCCTGGCCTAAAAGAATTACCAGAGCAAGTTTTAAATTACTTTGGAAAGGAAATGGGAAAAAAAATAATAGCTCTTGCTGGGTCTGCACCAGACTATGTTTTTGATCTAATTAAAATGAATAACATAGATTGTTCTGCNTCNCAAAATGGCTGGATACAAGCATCCANTACTAACGNGGGTTTAGATACCAATAAAAGCTTGGTACGACAATGGAAAGAGTACGGCGCTCCTGTAGAATTATTATCAACACNAGAAATACGTTCGTTGATCGGCTCGGATACTTACTCGAGTGGAATATTAGATCTAAGAGGAGGAAAATTGCATCCGCTCAATTATGTTATCGGGTTAGCTCACGAGGCTCAAAATGCTGGAATTCCCATCTTCCAAGAGTGCCCAGTGACTAGCATAAAAAGTAAAAATGGTATGTACGAGATTAACTGTCCAGAAGGGTTAATCAATGCTGAAAAAGTTGTTCTCACAACTAATGCTTATGGTGACCTTAAAACAGGGACTATAAATAGAAACATAATCCCTGTGCAATCGGTTCAGGTTGCGACTGCTCCTTTATCAGACAATGTTTTAAAGACTATTCTACCAAAAGGACAGGTTGTATCGGATACGAGACGTTTACTTAAATATTTTAGAATTGCAGAAGATGGNCGTNTANTAATGGGAGGTCGGGGAGGTGTCTCNAATCGNGGNACTTCTNTTCAAATNAAANATTTAAAGCANTCNGTNAAAGAGATGTTTCCATTCATTGGGGAAATCAAATATGATTATTCTTGGGGTGGAAATGTAGCCCTTACTCTTAATCATTTTCCTCAGATATCAGTATTTAAAAATGGAATAATCTCTTTGTCTGGTTATAACGGTAGGGGTGTTGCGCTTACCACGGTTCTTGGTAAGGTTGTAGCAGAATTCTTAAATCAAGTACCTGAGAAAGATTTAAATTTTCCAATCCAAAAATTGAAGTCCATACCATTTCCAAAATACCATAATATGGTCCTTCCTTTTGCTACATGGTATAAAAAACTTCTTGATAGCGTGGAGAAATGAAATTTTTCTGAAATTTTTGCAGGGTCTTTTGATAATTTATTTGACTCGAAGACGTATGCCGTTGATGGTGTTGTCATAAAGAATATAATTACTTCTAAAGGAGGAAAAAATGAAAAATGTAAAGCAAATTTTATCTTTTGCCTTAATGGGAATTTTAGCCTTTGGCTCGAATGCTTATGCAGAAGATAGCATAAGGATAGTTTCTTGGGGGGGGGCGTATCAAAAAGGTCAGTCAATTGGGATCTTTCAGCCAGCCGCAAAAGCCATGGGAATAACTGTCAAGGAGGATACTTACGGCGGGATATCTGATGTAAAGTTAATGGTCAAGTCTGGTGGTGATAAGTTTGATATGTTTTCTAGCGGTGCCGGTAGTTGCGCGTCAGGTGGTGCAGAAGGTGTTCTGGAAAAGTTAGATTATTCGATAATTGATGTCAGTAATCATCTACCGGGAACGTGGTCTGATTATTGTGCGGGTGCAGACATCTTTTCTGTGGTTGCAGCATGGAATACAGATACTTATGGTGACAATGGGCCTAGAAGTTGGGCTGATTTTTATGACGTAGAAAAATTTCCTGGTACTAGAGCGATGAGAAGCAAGGTAGATGCTCAATTAGAGACAGCGCTCTTAGCCGACGGTGTTCCAATGTCCGAAGTATATAATGTTTTAAGTACAGAGGAAGGTATGGACCGCGCTCTTGATAAAATACGGTCAATTAAAGATCATATCGCTGTTTGGTGGACTTCTGGTGCGATGCATGCACAATTAATGAAGGACGGTGAAGTTGATATGACAACTGGCTGGAATGGTCGTTTTGATGTTGCAAAGAAAGATGGTGCGAATGTCGCTTATGATTGGAAAACTGGCATCATGGACTGGGAAGGGTATGGAATCCCTAAGGGCGCAAAAAACAAAGATCTAGGGATGAAGTACATTGCTGAAATGATGAAGCCTGAATATATGGCAGAATTTGTTAAGCATATTACGTATGGCCCCACAAATACCAAAGCTTATGAAGGTGGTTTGATCGCCGATGATCTAGCCCGATCTTTGCCTAGTCACCCCGACAATGCAAAGCATCAATTGCTACTTAGTCAAGATTGGTATGCTAAGTACAGAACTATCGCGGCTGAAAAGTATACTGAAATGATGACGGAATAATAGCACTTCATTTAGGTATAGTATCAAAGCAGGAGAGCTGAGCTCTCCTGCTTATATAATGTGAGAAAAGCGATGAAATCCAGCTCATTAAACATATCAATAAAAGACGTTACCAAGACTTATGGGAGTTTTTATGCGCTCAAGAATATCGATCTTGAGGTGACTTCTGGCGAGTTTTTAACATTACTTGGACCGTCCGGTTCGGGAAAGACAACGCTTTTGATGGTGCTTGCGGGGTTCACGAGTCCAGATTATGGCAGTGTAAAGTTTGGAGAAGAGGAGGTCGTTCTAAAACCGCCACATCTGCGTGATATTGGTATGGTTTTTCAGAATTATGCACTTTTTCCGCACATGAATGTTGAACAAAATGTTGGATACCCACAAAAATTGCGAGGTATCAACAAAGCGGATATGAAAACAACAGTAGATGAGGCTCTTGCAACAGTTAAGTTAGATGGTTTAGGCCACCGAGGCGTTAGTGAGTTGTCAGGAGGTCAAAAACAAAGGGTCGCTTTAGCGAGAGCTATTGTTTTCAGACCAAAAATTTTGTTAAGGGAGGAGCCGCTCTCCGCTTTGGATAAAAAACTGCGGGAAGAAATGCAAATTGAGTTACGGCATCTACACGATAGTTTAAATATGACTACTGTTTACGTTACGCACGATCAAAAAGAAGCCCTGACGATGTCGGATAGAATTGCTGTGATTAATGATGGTT
>PAHT02000002.1 GCA_002705045.2 Paracoccaceae bacterium
TTTGCAAAAAGTTTAAATATTAGCGAGCTAAATGTTGCCTGTTTATCGATAGCTGAAGATGATTCTGCAGGTCAAAAGTGGTGTAAAAAAAATGGTTACCCAGGCTACACAAGCTACGGATCGTTAACTGATCTTCCATGGCGGTTCACAATTTTTGAACACCTTGTTAATGTATTGAACAGGCATGTNNCAAGCTTTTCTAAAGATCTTCAATTTGATCTCAANGNTAAAAAGATTAACCTTGANTCCNTCTGGATAAATATATTACCGCCNGGAGGNGTGCATTCGTCTCATATACATCCAAATAGTGTAATAAGTGGTACAGCCTATATTGCAATGCCTTCCGGGGTGGGTTCCATAAAGTTTGAGGATCCTAGGTTAGCAATGATGATGGCGGCACCAAAACGAAANTTGAAAGCTAGAAGTGAATTGCTTAATTTTATTTATCGGTCCCCCAAGGTAGGCGATGTCCTCTTGTGGGAGAGTTGGCTTCGTCATGAAGTGCCAATGAATATGTCTGATGAAGAGCGAATAAGTATAAGTTTCAATTATTGTATTGAGTAAAGTAATAATTAAATCGTAAATTATATAAACAATTATTTAGACGCTTTGGCGCTTGCCAATTTTTCTCGGTACATCGTGTAAAGACCGCAACAAACAATTACAATGGTGCCTATCCATGTCCAGAAGTCTGGTACTTGATTGAAGATAATAAAACCATAGAAAACTCCCCAGATTATTAAAGTATAATGGACTGGACCGAGCAGAGTTGCTTCTGCTAATTCCAATGCTTTTATAACGCAGATTTCCGCAAAAGCAGCTAAGATGGTAATACTTAATATCAATATGAATTCGGTCGATGAATCTGGCCATTTCCAAATAAATGGAAGTGCAAAACTCAGCCAAAAACTGCCAACGAGGGCCGTGTAAGTGATGGTTGTTACGGTATTATCTGATTGGCTTAGATATCTTGATATGACTTGTCTAACTGAAAAAAGAGCAGCTGCTATTAGAACAAGGAAGATAGCTGGGTTCACGACCCCTAGGCCTGGCCTAATGATAATTATTGTTCCCAAGAAACCTATGATTATTGCAGACCATCGATGAATTCCGATTTTTTCTCGTAAGAATAAGACTGCAAGTATTACAACGAAGAACGGTGAGACAAAGGTTACAGCTACGGCATCAGCTAATGGTACGAATATCAGGGCTGAAACAAAGCAAACTGGTGATATTACTACTATTGTTCCCCTTAAAATTTGTAATTTTAAATGGTTCGTTTCGAGAATTTTGGTTCCGCGAATAAACAACAAAATTAATACCCCAAAGAGTAAGCCACATTGCCTCAGCCAAACGATTTGTATTGGATTCAAACTGTTTGTTAATAGTTTTGCTTGGGTATCTACAGTGCAAAATAGAAACATTCCGATGGCCATGAGAGCAACGCCCATCATATTTCTTGAATATTGTTCTCTAGGAGAAACCTGATTTTTGATAATTTTATTATTCACAGATTAACAACCTTTCATCATGGTTTTGTTAGATACAAGATGGGTTGTTATGTCAATTGCTTGAGTAATAAGCTTCTTTTTTTATAGAGCTATTTTAAACATGCATAGTTGTACTTAAAAATATTTTCTAATTTGTTAAATTTGATTTAAGCATTTATTAAAGCGCGTTTAAAAAATTCTGCTTGATAGTCATCTGGATGAGAGTTTTTCCTCGTTTTAACGAATTTCAACTTTTCAATTCAAATAATTAATTTATTATCCGTGTAATGAAATTAATTGCTGTACAAAAGATTAATGAAAATGAGTTCTATGTTCGGATCAATAAAGATACTGAAACATATCATATCGTCACAGTTAGTGATGAGGCTCATGAGAACCTTGCTGCTGGGGATTTAACAAAAGAGCAATTAGTAAAAAAGTCCTTTTTATTTTTGCTACAAAAAGAAAATCAGTCGTCAATTTTAAAGAAATTTCATATTGAAGAGATAGAAAATTATTTCCCTGAATTTTCTAATATTGCAAAAATTGGTTGGATTGATATTTCTGGTTAGAAAATTTTGGAAGCTTAATTAGTTTATGATTCTTAATCACATAGGAGCTTTACCAAGAATATTTACCTTATAAAATAGCTTTGGAAAAGAGTGTTAACAATATGGAACAGCAGTTTTTAAAGACTACAACGGGTGCTAACTTAAATCTTTTTAAAATAGTACCTAAAAGTGCCCCAAGAGGAATTATTCAAATTACTCACGGTATGGTTGAGCATGGCGGACGGTATCAACGATTTGCAGAGGCTTGCTCTTCAGAAGGTTTTGCTGTCTTTGTTCATGATTTGAGAGGACATGGGAAAACTAAAGCGGAGGGTGCGCCGCTTGGTCGTTTTAGTCCATCAGATGGTCTAAAGTTGGTACTTGAAGACCAGAATTCACTTATTGATTATATTGTAAATGGGTTCCCAAATGTTCCAATAATTGCATTTGGTCACTCTCTTGGTGCAATNATAGCCTTAAACTATCTTTTCCTNTACCCAAAAAAATTACAAGCTATCGCTTGCTGGAATAAGCCAGAGTCAGGGTTACTAGCTAGANTATCTACTCTACTTCTCCNNACTGAATCTTTGTTTAAAGATCCNGCGTNCACAAGTATTTTTGCTTGGAANCTTTCTTATGGGGCATGGAATAATAAATTTAAACCAAATCGAACAGTCGCGGATTGGATTTCACAAGATGAAGTTGAAGTTGATAGGTACGTTGCCGACCCTCTTTGTGGGTTTGATGTTTCGATTTCATTGTGGCTTGATGTTCTTGAAGCTGCTTCCAATTCCAGTGATTACGAACAATTACAGAAAATACCGAAAGATTTTCCTTTGCACTTACGCAGTGGTGAGAATGATCCATGCACAAATTTTGGTCGTGACCATCGCAATTTCGAAAAAAAACTCATCAGACTTGGTTTAAACAATCTTGATAGTGCAATTTTAGCAAATACCCGTCATGAAAGCTTAAATGAGTGGAACAGAGAAGACACGATTAAGGATTTTATTAACTGGTTGAAAGTTAATTTTTAAGACATTGTTTCGTTCGTGGAAAGTAAAATGCGTTAGCTTATCAGAAGCTAACGCATAAAAGAGTTTTATAGTTCCTCGGGAAGAACTAAATTCAATAGTACAGCGATTATTGCCGTTGGCGCAACTGCTGAGGTAGCTAGCGTCTTAATAATTCCAGGAAGATATTGAACTGCGGAAGGTACTAGGTTTAATCCGAGACCCACTGCGAGAGATACGGCAATAATGACCATATTTCTTCGGTTCATTTTAACTTCGGTAAGCATATTTAAGCCGGCTGATGCAACCATCCCAAACATTACAATTACTCCACCCCCAAGCACTGGAAGTGGCATGGAAGCTATAACAGCCCCAATCTTTGGAATTAGTCCACATAAAACCATAATCACCCCAGCTACTGTAACCACGTGTCGTGACATTATTCCGGTCATACCCACTATACCGACGTTCTGGCTAAAGGACGTGTTTGGCAATCCACCGAAAACACCGGCCACGGCAGTGCCTAAACCGTCAGCGTAGGTAGCTCCAGATATTTCTTTGTCGGTCGCATCTCTTCCTGCACCTGCTTTGGTGGTAGCCGAGGTATCTCCAACTGTTTCCACTGCGGAGACTATGGATACCAATGTAACAGCAAAAATTGCTCCAATACTGATTTCTATTCCATAAGGCATGGGTTGAAGCGTTGTAATCCAACTTGCTTTTGCAACGGATCCAAAGTTTACCATACCTGTGATCAATGCCAAAATATAACCAGCAATCAATCCAATCAAAATTGCACCGTTTGAGATAAACCCTTTAGTAAAAAATTTACATATAATTGCAACAAAAACAACGCACAAAGCGACACTCCAATGCTTGAGCGAACCAAAACTTTCTGCGCTCATTTGGAAATCTGCGGCACCGCCAGCAGCATATTTAATTGCCACTGGAATAAGGTAAAGACCAATGGAAAGAATAACTAAGCCCGTTACAAGAGGTGGGAAAAGCCATCTAATTTTTTCAATTATTGAGCCCAGAAGAAAATGTAAACAACCTGCTATTACNCAGGAAGTGAGAGCTACACCTAANCCCTGGGTAGCAGATATGCCTGCCAAAACACCAACAAATGCAAAACTAGTTCCTTGCATGATTGGTAGTCGTGCTCCAACCATTCCAAAACCAACGGTTTGAAATAATGTCGCAACTCCTGCAAATAGCATAGCCATTTGAATTAGGTAAACTTGCTCCATGCTTCCGAAAGCTAGTCCAGCTGCTCCCGCAATGATTACTGATGGCGTAACATTTGACGCAAACATTGCCAGTACGTGCTGAAGACCTAGTGGAATAGTCTCGCCCATCGGGGGCATACTGTTTGGATCCGAATACTGCTCNGTTATGTTATTCATATTTTAACCTCATCCTACATTTTTCTTATTTCTTAAAAAGTGTGAAATTACTTACAGCAAACACAATATATTGTGATCTATATCGAAAAGAATACAAAATAGCAAAAGGTTTTAAAACTCTTATTTAAAGTGTGCGTCTTTTCTAGTGGTAAAACGTTTAAATCTTTTCAAAAAAAATAGAGTGAAGTCATGATTTCTTTTAATTTGGGATCAATGACCAGATACCAAAAAAAATNANNAGCCAAAGTATANCTTTNATNAGGTAAAAACTAAATAATGAAATACCNATAATTTTGCTATATCTGATCCAAAAATGTTTTGGTTTCGAAAATATATTTTTNTGGGTCATCTNGTGGGNGATCCGGNAGTTTTANNATNTAAGCGTATNAAGTGTTCGTCTTTAAAAATCTTGGCTGGCTAACAAATCGTGGGGACCATTTTTTGGCTGGCTATTGAGTTCCATGGTAGTNTCTGGTTCAGGTTGAAGGAACACGCATACCGAAACTTCATGTTTGGAGTGATTCTAATAAAGCATCTTTTTTAGAAAGTGTCAATCCTGACAAATTTTATCAAGAATTAATTTGAACAGTATGATACAAATGCATTATTGACTTTGTGAAAAAAACTAAAAACTAATTTGCATTAATTAAAAAAAAGTTATTACATAACATGCTTAAAGTATATTTTGGAGTTAAAACATGAAAGCTGCGGTGCTTTTTGAAACCAAAAAACCATTAGTAATTGAGGAGATAGCTTTAAGAAAGCCAAAGGGTAATGAAGTAATTATTAGAACTGCGGCCTCGGGTCTATGTCATTCTGACTTGCATTTCATTGATGGCGAATTGCCTTATCCACTTCCTGTAGTTTTAGGACATGAAGCATCTGGGATTGTTGAAATGATTGGGGACAATGTTACCTATGTCAAACCTGGAGATCATGTTATTACTTGTCTTTCTGTATTCTGCGGGGTTTGTGATAATTGCACTACTGGTAAACCGTATATTTGTGCGGATGAAAAAGTTAAAATGTTGCCCGGCCAAGCTGATAGACTGTTGTGGGATAGACCGGAGCAACTTCATACTGGTCTAAACCTTTCAGGGTTTGCTGAAAATATGCTTGTCCATGAAAATGCTCTTGTTAAGATTAGAAAAGATATGCCGTTGAACATAGCCGCCTTAATTGGTTGCTCTATAATTACTGGGTATGGTGCAATAGTTAACTCAGCGCAAGTAAAAGCAGGAGAGACTGTTGCAATTCTTGGTTGTGGCGGGATAGGGATGGCTGCTGTAAATACTGCATTTGTTGCTGGTGCTGAACGAATTATTGCAATCGATACTAACCCAGATAAATTAGACTTAGCGTNAAAATTAGGAGCAACACATTTAGTGAACCCTCACCACGGTGATACTGTGGATCAAGTAAAGAATATCACTGGTGGCGGTATTGAAAAATCGATTGAATGCTTGGGGCTTAAATCGACCGCTGAAGAATGCTTTAAAATGTTAAAAATTGGGGGAACGGCAACGATAGTGGGATTGCTTCCGAAANACGTGGCTATAGAGGTTAATGGCTTTGATTTATCTCGTGAAAGACGGCTTCAAGGTTCTTGGATGGGTTCTAACCATTTTCGAGTTGATATGCCAAGGATCGTAGAACTTTATATGCAAGGTNGACTTAAACTTGGTGAATGGGTAACGAATAAAATAACTTTAGCGCAAATTAATGAAGGCTTTGATTTAATGCGTCGGGGCGCTGGAATGAGATCTATTATTGAATTTAACATTAATTGACCAACCAATCCTCAATTATTTGATAAATTTGATGATAAAAATCAAAAAAAGTGATTTGTACAAAGTGAGTTTAGGGTCATACTACTGTTTTAGGGCATATGCTTGGAGAATAAATTGGGAGTCTCATTAAAAGCATTGCATAACTTAAGCACTAGAATTAAGTTGCAGAGTATTAAAAAAGCTTCGGATAAGGTATATGTGATACCGTCTGCTCTCTCGTCAGCGATTGATTAGATCGAGAAGAAAAAACAACCGGAATTAATTTCTCGTTTTNCTTTCCNNGGAATAGAACCGACAACAACTAACAAACTTTTAACAAAATTAATATTTTGTTTTAAAAATATCAAAACTTAGTTTCAGAGTAGCTGAAGTTAAAAGTAGCTTGAGTTGAACCTTGCGTTTAGAAATTGGATTAGCCATAGTTTTTAGTCCAACGCTTGTTCGATCTCTCCTGAAAAGGAAAAATAATAAAACCCTAAAGTTGTTTGAAATTGATAACGTAACTGCTTAGAAGGGGGAACTTATCGTGATTTTGATGCAATAANTTTACAGTCAAGATACAAATCAAGGTTTTCTCTTGAAAACTTAATCTAGGGACCACCATACATATTTGCTCCCAAGAGTTATTTTCTAAATAAATAATAGGTCGAAAACTTGTCATACTTCAATAATGCCTCATGGTCCTTTCAGATCCTCCTGGCGTCAGTNAATATTAAAATTNCTGATTNGAACTGAATAAGATCCGATCAAATTTTGTTGCTAGCCCAGAAACAAATCAGATGATTCGAAGTNTTGTGGGCGCTGGTATTAGTTGCTCAATCTGAACCCTAAAAGAAGCTGCTGAAATTATTGCGGACGGTGATAAAGTGAAGATTCTTAAACTTAAGGGTTTACTAAAACCATTAGAAATGACGCTTGGTTTGAACGATGAATATCATATAAAGCTTTAAAAGAATTCATTAAAGAAGGTTGAATATATTTTAGGCCTTCACAGGCTCGTAAATTTTTGGTCTTTTAGGACCACAACAAAAAATTGATTGCCAATTTAAATATTTGTGGAGGATTTTATGAAAACTGTATTTCTTCTNTTTGATAGTTTGAANAGACTAATGCTTGAGCCATATGGCTCAAACCTNTTTNANACACCAAACTTTAAGCGGTTGGCACANAAATCAGTTACCTTTGATAACCATTANATTGGATCAATGCCCTGNATGCCGGCGCGGCGNGACATGCAGACTGGNCGNCACTCGTTTTTACATCGNTCNTGGGGACCACTCGAACCATTTGATAATTCTTTTCCCGANATNNTAAANCAAAAAGATGTATATTCNCATCTAATTTCAGACCATTATCATTATTGGGAAGATGGAGGCGCNACATATCACACNNGGTATAATTCTTTNGATTTTATTCGNGGTCAAGAGTCNGANCCTTGGAAAGTNCTTNTAACCTCNCCAATAGANCGAATAAAAGAAAAATATCATTCAAGCCAAAACGATCCAAATGATAAACAAAATCCTTATAATTANATGATNAATAGAGAATTTATTAAAGATGAGGCTGAT
>PAHT02000031.1 GCA_002705045.2 Paracoccaceae bacterium
AAGTGTTCACGGAAACAGGATATCATGCCGTTACCTAGTCAAACTAAGATCATTCCAATGAACAGTTCAACACGTAAATACCCAGAAAATTTTCGGACGGAAAAACTCGACTATTTATTAAGTGTACCAATCTTTTAGGTATCAGGGGCATAACAACAGCATAGCGACCGACTTACAAGGTATGTAGTTTTTCTTCAACGATTCATTTTTGCCTATTCTTTAGAATTTTTTTTTAATCTGCCTAAATTATAGTCGCTATAAAAAATAATCCTATCTAGAAAACCATGAAATCTTGCGAATACACAATAAAAGATAGCAGGCTAAACCAGTAAGAATTTTATCCTAGGTACGGGTAAATCAGAAACCTAATGAGATGCAGACCAAAATTATTCCCGATAGATACTTTGCAGAGCTACAAAATTCACTTTAATCGCCAACTATTTTCAAAATAGTAAAGAAAAAAGAAATAGTTATTTACGCAGGAAGTTACATAAATTTTTTACAGAGGAGAACCAAATTGAATAGACCATCAATTAATCTCATTGCTTATTTGTTCATTCTTTCCGGTAAAATTAGGTATTCGCTGACGGATTATTGACTAAATTTGGAGATACATAAATGGAGATAAAAAAGTGACATTTTTTGATATATTTTCCAAAGTTGCTTCAACAATTCAAATTAACCTTTTTGCGAGTGCTCGAACGATTGAAAAATTTNATAAATCNTTCGTNTTTGAAAAAGTTGAAANTGATGNATCACTTGTGCTTCANAANGCNATCGCNTCNAAACTGTTTTTTTTAAAATCGGGNAGAGCAANTTTTATNAAAAACAGAGGTGNTTCTGAGNTTTTAATTGCAAGNACTGAAACCGAAATGGTGCCACTTGGAATATCTGGTTTAAACTCTCCAGGAAGGTACATGGCAGAAATCAGGCTGGTAAAAAACTCTGAGTACTTTGCTATCGATCTTGCGACTCTCTGGGATTTAATTCAGGCTGACCCAATTTTTGGTTCAAGATTTTTATCATTTACGTTAGGTAAAGCTACTACACTTCTCTGGTCGACTAGAGAGATGGAAATACCTGTTCATCTAAGCCATCAACCCACCTCGCAAGGAATCACTTATTCAATCGATCACAATATTACATCGCGCCTTCGCGATACTGGTTTTTTCGTTACACTTTCAATTGATCGACTTGAGCAAGTCTTAAAGTACAGCCAAGTTTTGTTATATTCCCANAATCAAAAAATAACTATTGAAGGAGAAAATTCAAAAGGCATAAAAATACTACTTTCTGGTCGCTTACGTGTTAGTTTTACAAACTCAAGAGGAAGCGTAAAAAGAACCCATAATCGAACTATTGTAAGACCGGGGATGGTAATATCTTGGCATAATGGTTACTCAAAATTAGGTTCACCTTACACAGTGATGGCTTCACGAGATACCTCAATATTAAGATTTTCNGAAACCTCTCTGCAGTGCTTATTTCAAGAGGAACCACAATTAGCATCTTCTTTAATGCAACGCCAAATCTGGCAAGTAGGTCGATATCAACAAACAGTNACTGGACTATCTAGTTACGGAACTGAGCAAGAGACAGTTCTGATTTCTAATCTNTTAAACGATAACCAACCTCAAATACCAGTTACATCATCTCTTCATGGAGTTCCCCATGCGTTAGAAAATAGGTTCACTAAAGATTACGCACTTGACTGCATTTATCAGGCTCTAATCCGAGGAAACCCCTCTGAGCGCTCAGTAGCTGGTTTAATGCTTGATTTTTTAGATGGTGTTCAAAGAGAAAACCGATTTTTTAATCAACTAACAAAAATATATAGCCGGGTCGCTGGCGCTCCNAAAAACGCGAATAGCTCTTTTTTAAGAGCGCTTTCAAACGCAGACTTTTCCAGTCTTTTTAGTCANGTACCTTTTGTAATCAAAGGTATNAACAATCTTCCCTCAAACCCCGAAAATATTTTTTTTTATAATCATTTAGCGGCTATACCAGAAAATACGCTGGCTAATGGACATGCTTTTTCAATCGATAGTCACTTTGTAAGTGCGATGATTCTTCTCAGAAAATATGGTGACGGCGGACAAAGGATTGTTCGAACAAGTCGGGATACAGAATTTTGGCGCAACGGTTACTACGCACGACTTGACAATATTTTCGTTCATAACCGGGAGTCAGATCTATTGGATGAAACTTTTGAGGAAAAAAAATGGAGAAAAGAGTCATTGTTTGCTAGCGCTCAAAAAACNTTTGAAATGGGAAGACCACTCGCAATTGCTCCAGAGGGAACTTCAGAAACTGATGACAATAGAACGCATTCATCACCTGGCGAGCTTAAGCCTGGGGCTTTTCTATTAGCAGATAGATTNAAACCTGAGCCTTTNTTAGTTCCAATTGCTTTAGCAAATTTTGATAAACCAGTTGGGCAAACTACCTATTCGGCAGTAATACAGGAGCCTTTCCGCATCCGCGACTACGTTTCAGATGTCAGCGATAAAAAAGAAATGGCTAAATTTCTTAAAAAATATCGGGAGATATTTAGGAATTATGTCTCTGAAGCNCGAGCTCTNGCAGAGGACATTCACGATGGNAAATACTCNGTCANCTCAAATTTATNTACAAATATTGGTTTTGTTAGCCCAATTGAACAAGAATTTGAAGTAGATGTTAGNGAACTTGAGGGTAANCTTGAATTAACTAATCAGTTAAACGAAACCATTGTACTTTACGGAGGTTCAACTTTTAGATTATGGACTAAAGCTGCAAAGGATATAGGGTTGAAAAGTTTAATTAACCTTGGATTTGGGGGAGCAACGATTCCAGCGTGCCGAATATATTTTAAAAGGCTAGTTCTTAAATACTCTCCCAAATGTCTAGTNATTTACGCCGGTGATAATGATATNGGAAGCGGTTTGGCGCCAGAAACCACGTTAAACGAACTTAAAACTTTTATCGCAGAAATTGAGGATTGCTTGCCAAACACAGTCTGTTACTTCGTCTCAGTAAAACCTAGCCCATTCAGGCTANCAGTTTTGCAANATATTTCTTCATTCAATCAAAGTGTTAAAAATTTGATAAAAACAAAAAATAATTGGAGATTTATTGATCTNTTTTCTCCAATGCTGGATAAATCAGGATTGCCAAGTTCTTCTTTCTATGACGCTGATCCATTGCATCTNAATAAAACCGGTTATGCACTACTTGGAAAGCTTATCAGAGATAACCTAATTGATAATAACTAATGATATAAATTGACTTCCAATAAAATTCTGGGTCAATTCAACTATTTAATAATCACTGAAATATTTCTTTAGCTACTTCTTAAGATTTAAGAGCTCAATAGAGCATTTGCCTCATTAAAAGAATTTATAATAATTTTTTCGACTACAGGACTCACCATTACTTCAAAATGAGTCGTCGCAACCTTAAAAATTTCCATATCAGCGCTTCGATATTCCATGCTTGCTATCGTACACACACCGTCGTTCGGTCCCTCATGGTATGGGACACCGCCTTCAGTGCTAATAATTTGCACCCATGGACAGCCTATCTCAATCTTATGCCCTGAAATAATTGGACCAGATCTCCTGCCCGCGTCTTTAAACAATTGGTATTTTGGCACTACAAATTTCGCCCAATCTGCCGTTCGGCTACCATTAAATGGTGTGCTAATGCTAACGACACCGATGACATTAAGTTTTTGCAATAAATGGAGAGCGTACACACCTCCAAAACTGTGCCCAATTAGAAAACAACGATCTGAATTTTTGACATTATTGTATATCAAATTAAGGTTTTCATCAAAATTGATTGAACTATCGTAATTGACAAGGATTTCCTTTTTAAAATTACATTTTTCTCTTAAATAATTAAAACTCTGGCTTGATTGATTTGCGCCATGTATCCAAATTACTGTCAAATCAATATTCTTATAATTTTTATTTTTTATAAAATTTTTAGTAAAAATATTATACCATTTCATGCTAAAATCTCATTTGACCCGGAAAAGGATTTTCTTTTTATATTGGTATTTAAGACATTTTATTTAAGTTAGGAAGAGTTAGTTTTTTAAATAACTTCGAGACTTGTTTGAAGTGCTCCACAATTTTCGGCTTCTTAGACTAATCTACCCAAGTCAATTCGTTTCAGAATCTAAGCAAGAATTTTAGACTTGGCCTGAAAAAAATTGAGCAAACAATTGCCTAACGATATGATGGTCAGCGCCTAAAAAAAGATGAATTCACTCATTAATTTCTTACAAAAAAATAATTTTATTTTTCATCCACTATTATCTGTCTCTTTCTATCAGTAAGTAGTGCTCGCCTATATCATTTCATTAAAACTATAAAGATCACTTGGCCGTACAAATTTTCGCAAACTGCCACAATTTTCTCTCACATCACTCCAAAACAAAATATTTAATTCCATAAAGGCAATAGCCCCAGTTGGATACTTTTCACGGAGAAGTGTTAAATCTTTAAAATTATGATCATTCGAGACCAAATCAGTAACTAATTCTTCAATTGCTGGATTATGACCAACCAATAGCAAATCATTTATTTCCTCAGATGTTTTTGCAATTGTGTGCATTAATTTTTTTGAACTAAATGTGTAGAGTTCTGGGGTCTTTTTATGCGCTGAAAATGAAACCGAGTTCTTAATTAAATTGAATGTATCAAGAGCCCTTCTCGCAGGTGAATATTCGATTAAATCGACACTGAGTTGCATGGTCATAAATAATTTTGAGATTTTCGCACACGCCTTTATACCTCGTCGAGAAAGAGGTCTTTCAAGATCAGTTACAAAATTAACGGAGCGGCCCCAACCTGACCAATCTGATTTAGCATGCCTGAGTAATATTAAGTTCTTCATTTTCTTCAGTAGAAAAAATCAAAATCGATTAAAACCTTTTGTTCATTTTTCACAACACTAATACATGAAAGTTAGTTGCACAATGTTATTGCTGTTGTAGTTCCTCTATGAAACAATTTAGAATCTAAGGTTTTTGTCAAAATACGAAATTAACTTAGAAGCAACTGAAAGGTTTGGTGTTGACGCTTTTCTTTAATTACAGATACAAAAGTTTTCGAAAAAAAAGAAAGAATGTACTGGCTAATGTACCCCAAAACGCCTTTGATCTATAAAAAGATAATAATTTTTACTGCCCCGGAATGACCCGGCGGAAACAAGGCGCAAATGTACACTATAAAAAAAATTTAACTCAATGCTATGCTCTAATATTATATATCAGTGTAAGAATTCCACAGAAAAAATAATTTCAATTTAATTTATAATGAAACTTTTAGGTAATTCTAATTTTTTTGTGGTAACCTAAGTTCATAATAGCAACTTTAGGAGCACAAAATGAAATTTATAGTTTTAGCAAAGTATACTAAACTCGGCACAGATGGCTGGTTAGAAAACCCGGATGAAGATCGTCGATCAATGTTGAGTAGCTTATCAACAAAAATTGGAGGCCGATTACTGGAGTTATCGTACACTCGTGGAGAATTTGATGTAGTGGCAATTGTTGAAGCACCTAGCTTAGACACAATGACGGCCTTAAAATTATCGATGATAAAAACTGGCGCGATCGCTGAATTAACTATTTTAGAAGACATAAACTTAAATGCCATAGCGAAGCAAGGTGCAGAGATGATTGGATTGTATAAAGCACCGGGGAAGCAATAAACAAGTTGCTCAAACGCAGTCAACGTCAACACATTAGAAACTCTTTCCACTGCGTTTATCTAGTCTTTGAAATTGCGCTGCATTGACTACTTAAATAGTAGGCAGGCGATGTTAAAAATAAATACATTATTAGAAGTATAAGATTCTGAAACTTAATCACGAAAAGAGGTACCGTTCCGTTCCAAGGAGTCAAATCGAGCGGTTTATTAGACTTGGCACAATGTCGGCGGGTATTGCAGGCAACATGATAGTATCTGCTTCATCAAATATCATGACAGGTAAAAATTCAACTTTTCAAGAATTGCTAATGACAAATAAAAATATGCATCTTTTCGTCGAACAACTATCCTACCTTCGAGGAGCAGCTCTTAAACTTGGTCAGCTTTTATCCCTTGAGAGTGGTGACTTTGTTCCTGATCCAATCGCAAAAATATTCGCTGAAGTAAGAAATGATGCCTACAGTATGCCACCACGTCAACTTCGAAAGGTTCTGTCTGAAGCTTGGGGAGATGATTTTTTGACTGAGTTTAAGTCTTTTGATGTAATGCCATTAGCAGCAGCCTCAATAGGCCAAGTACACAAATGCAAAACAGCCAACAACAAAACTTTGGCAATTAAGATCCAATACCCTGGGGTAAAAGAAAGTATAAAAAGTGATATCAAGAATATGGGATTCTTATTTAAAACGTCGGGGTTAATACCAAATAATCGTTTACTCAAGGAACTTTTAGAGGAGGCAAAAAATCAACTCTACCAAGAAGTTGATTATTTAGCTGAAGCCAAGCACCTATTTAAATTTTCAAAATTACTTGAGAATGATCTTTACTTTGATGTTCCTACTCTCGAGCGGGAGTTCTCTACTAATAAGACCCTAGCTATGGAATTTAAAAGCGGAATAACTATTGACAAGCTTGTGAACTCTGACCAGACAACAAAAGATATCATTATTGAGAGATTAATCGAACTTGTGTTTAAGGAAATATTTGAATTTAGGCTCATTCAAACTGACCCTAACTTTGCCAACTTTTTATACGACAAGAAAACGAAAAAAATAGTGCTACTAGACTTTGGTGCAACAAAAACTCTGGACGTAAAAACTGTAACTAATTTTAGCATATTACTTAAGGCTATCTTTCAGCAAAATCGAAAAGAAATTGAAAGTAATCTTTACGAACTGGAACTAATACCGGAAGATCTTCCCGGTCATATTTTAAGCTCCGTTTTGAATGTAATCACAAAGTATGGTCTACTCGTAAACGGCGGTCGCCTTTTAGATTTTTCGCATCCCACGTTAACTAGAGATGTTGAAGCCCTCAGTGGACAATTCATTGAGATTAGGGATAGCGTGCCAATTCCTCCTTTTAGCACCTTACTGGTGCAGAGAAAAATTGGTGGTATTTTCATGTTAGCACGACGCTTCAAAGCACGGACTGACCTGAAAAAAATAATTGAAAAGTATATTTAGCATTGCTTGTTAATCATTTTTTTTAGCATAGTTGTATAAAAAGTTATTTAAAAATTTACCTCTAGGTGACCTATTACGAACCCATGAGCATGCCCTAGCTACTCGTGCAAATTCAGGAAATCACTCTACCTATCAAAAGTCTGGTATATTTCATTCAGTTTTTTACCGATAAAAAAATGAGCAAAATTACCAATTTGCGTTTCTGAATGTTCATTTCCCTTGAAAAAGGCTAAAACAGCGCCAGTTCTTCTATCAACAAATACAAAAGGTAGAAAATGTATATCAAACCTAAAGGAATAAGTCGCCTACTCATTACGCTAATAATAACTATTATCCCAAACATGTCATTATCCGCTGGAGCAGATTCAGGCTCGTCTTCAAGCACCTCGGTTAAACAGGATACAGCACGTTATGGAAAGCTTGATAAAGATAGGTTTTCCGACGCAAGAATTCTGATAACCCAACAAAAGTTTCATGAAGCATATTTGTTATTACTATCGGTAATTTCAAAAAGTGAGGATGAGGCAGATAGACAAAATTTGCTAGGGTTCACCGCCCGAAAATCTGATGATTTAAGGAAGGCCGGGATACACTATGAACAGGCCTTAAAAATAAATCCAACGCACAGAGGAGCCTTAGAGTACCAAGGAGAATTATTTTTACGGTTAGGGAACACAGCCAAAGCGAAAAATAACTTAAATCTGCTCAAAGCAGAATGTCCATCAGGTTGTCTAGAGTTAAGGAAGTTGGAAACGGCAATTGCGCAATTTTAAAATTCAGTCTTAAGTACAAATGAAGGTTTTAAACCTCTGAGGACTAATTTTATCTCTACGAGCCATTTTTACTCTGCCACTTCAAACAATATAAAATGCTAGGCATGAAGTATACGTTTAATTAAGTTTATTAAAAATAACACTCCATGTAGAAAGAAGAGGATTAATTGACAGTCCTAACGACAGTGACTTAATAAGGATCAACCTACTCACTAAAGCTTAGCTGCCATCAAATGGCCGCAAGGATGCAGTCGATTTTTAAAGGTAGACGCTTCCCACGGCGCCATTCCCATGTCTCAATAAACTCTCCACTCCAGATACCAGAAAGATTACTTTTTGCAATATTCTCATTTTTCACATATTTTTTGTTGTACCTACGATATGCTAGTGCCCAACCATTCAACTAACCACATATTGATATTGATTTTACCGATGCTGCATTCCCCGATAAACCTTCCATACGCGTCCTTACCCATATATTGGCATTGAACAATTCTTTGAGGAAAATTCTTAATTAGGGATAGAAGAGCATTCGTTGAGGCCACTCCGCAACGATACATTTTTGCATTTTTATCTCTACAATTTTGCCCTTTCTCTGGTGCATCG
>PAHT02000011.1 GCA_002705045.2 Paracoccaceae bacterium
GGCTTAGCAATTACGACTTGAGCGGTCATTCGATTCTCATAAATTAAATATCTAACAAATCTAAATTATTAACTAAAAAAACTTTAAAAGAAATATAAAACAAAATTAAAAAAACCTAATTTTTGAATAAGCATATCACTTATGTTAACTTTTAATTAAATATTACAATTAAAATAATTCAATTTTGAATAACGACCAATAGCTAATCCATCGATGCTCCAGTGGCCGAAACTGCATCTGAGTATTTGAAGTATAGGGTTGCCGATCGCAGCAGTCATTCTACGTATTTGACGATTTTTACCTTTAGATTACATAATTTTAGCCAAGTATCACTGACATTATTTTCTATAACTGATGGGAGGATTCCGCATCCACAGAAAGGGTGGTTCTTGAATAATACGGAATGATAGGGGAAGAGACTTTCCGTCATCAAGCATAACGCCCTCTCTGAGATAATTTAAGCCACTCTCAGCTGGGTCACTGTCTACCTGAACTAAATAAGTTTTTTTAAGATTATTTCTAGGATTAGAAATCCCAGCTTGTAATGCAACATTATTCATTGGAACTAGCAAGACTTCGCTGTCTTAGTCTAACCTTCTCGCCGCATAAAAACCCTCATACTTAATAAAATTTGATAATATTTTTCGGTTACGTTTTAAGTTGTTATTGTAAGTAAATTGCGACAAAACGGTGTAAGGTTCAGTTAAAAATATTACAGTACTCAATTTAAACTCACTTTGAACTTTAACTTCCTCCAATTATCTAAGATTTGTTGGCAACATAATGGTGATATTTGTACTTGTATCTTAATAAACTTCTATCATAAAAATTATGGTAGATTATTTTATTGAGGTAATTAAATTGATAGCGCTGGACCACATAGCTGTTGCTGGAAATTCATTAGATCAGGCTTCTGATCACATTGCCTCAAGCCTTGGAGTCAAACTTCAAAAAGGTGGTTATCATGAACGCTTTGGCACTCACAATAGGTTGTTAGGTCTTACAGATGGACTATATCTTGAGGCTATTGCAATTAAAAGTGAAACAAAAAAATCACGATACCCACGCTGGTTTAATCTCGATAATTTTGAAGGAAATGCGAGAATAATAAATTGGATATGTAGATCAACCAATATCAATTCTGACTTAATGAACCTATTTTATGAAGGAACAGAAATTGTCAGAATAAAGAGGGATCAATTAGAGTGGTTGATGGCTCTTCCAAGAGACGGTATTTTACCTTTTGAAGGGGCAGCACCAGCACTATTGCAATGGAAAACAACTCCTCCAACAGGTAAACTCGCGCCATCTGGTTGTTCGTTAAAACATTTGACTATTTTTCATCCAGAGGCAAAAAAAATAGAAAACAAGATGCAGATTCTTAATGATTCCCGTGTTTCATATGAAGTACATAAGCGACTGCATTTTTTTGCAGAATTTGCTACTCCAAATGGAATTCGAGTACTTGAGTAAAAGCCTAGATAGTGCAAAATACTTTTTTAATACGTCCCTCTTTTCGCCAGGTAGTAGCTACATCAGACCAATTTTTATCAGAGACCTCTTTTTTCAAGCTATTTTTTTTAAGTTTTCCTTTTTTTAAAGTCGCCATAATCAGCCATGAAATTGCATATTCATCAACTGAAAAAGCACGACCCCGTCTCAAACTGTTAGCTACATGAACTCCAACGACAAAGCCTTCTTTATTAAAAATTGGGCCTCCACTAATACCGCCCATTTGATCTAACGATCGTGGTTGCCTTTGGGTTTCAACCCACATTTTCACTGGTTCTTTTAAGTAATAAGCACCTCGCTGAGTCATTTGTACATATCCAGCAAATTGCAATCGCGCTTGTCCGGGGTTTCCTTTGGGAAATCCGATTGAGTATCCTAAATCACCAACTAATAAATCATTTCGGCGCTCTAATGAATTTTTAGAGTCGGGAAACCAACTTAATTCAAACGCTTCGCTATCAAAGTCTGTTGATACCATTAAAGCTAAATCTGATGAAGGTGGTATATAAATATTTCTAACAGGCTGAGAGGATAAATAGACCATTTCACATCCGTGGACCACATGACGTGCGGTAAGCCAAGCATCATTAGCTATCTTAAACGCGGTACCAGTACCACCAGAAGTACGGGTCTTAATAGGAATATCTATAGCGTTTCTTACTGCAAGAACTCCTCGATTTTCACTCGGAAACTTAACGAAATTATTAATTTTTAAATAATGATGATTTGTATTCAAACCTAACTTTTCTTCATCTTTATTTATTTTCATTTGAAAACTATCTCTGTTTTTCATTGGGTTATCGTCAAAACCTGAGATACCAATCGACAGTACACAAACAAATATTCCAAAGAGATAAGTTGCTCTTACCGACGTAGAATTCTTTTTGTTTATATTTAGTTTCATCCTGAAAGAGCAGCAGCATTTAAAATTGCAACTGAAATTTTAAAGCCGATTAAAACTATTGAAACACCTATCTCTCCATCGATTATTCTTTTAGATAGATCTTTGAGGAAGAAATCTACAACCTTGAAACAAATCAATTGTAATACCACAGCGATAGAACCCCAAATGATTATATCAGCAGCATTTATGCTTGAAGCTAAGCAAACGGCTAAAGGTATCGCTATACCGATGCATGCTCCAAAAAACGAAAGTGATGCAGCAATGTTTCCACTTTTGATTAAATCTAACTCATTCATAGGCGTTACAAGAGTATAGCCCCATACTCCAAGAAGAAATATGGTAACTGAAATAACAAAATGTGATATTAAAAAGGGCAACCCACTCTTAACGCTTTGCAATATTATCTCTAATATTTCCATAGATTGCATTCCTCTCGCTTGCCTCGAATCTAACCTGAATTATAGTAACCTACCGTGTCACCGTCGGTCGTCACGCCTAATCCATTAATAGTTCGATTAACATAATTAAAATAACTGACTATCTGATTAGCTTCCAAAATTTCGCCATCTGAAACTCCACTTTTTCGAAGATGAATTATATCAGACTCAATTATTCTATCTGGATTCAAAGTAAGTTTAGCCGTATAATTTAGTAGTGCTAAGTCAGCACCATCAAACTCGTCTTCCGGACGCCGAGATTCCAACGCTATTTTTATTTTGTTACTCCGGTCAACATCAGCAATTAGGTGACAGGCATTGGCCCAATGATTTGCCAAAGAATATTCGCATTTATTTAAAATGGAGACATATGAACTAATAGTCTCCTGAAACCATTTCGGGATAGTATTGTCATTATCATGTAATACTGCTCTATACAAAAAAAGATGACCTTTCATGGTGCTAGGTCTTAAAGAATGAACTTTCATTACATTATCGACTGTGCCATGTGGAGTTTTGGCCAAAGTCATAATTTCTTTTAGTCTTGCGGATGCTTCCTCAGTACGTATGATTTTTATCCAAGCAGACATGACTTAACCTTTCCCAAAAGTTAAAGCACAGAAAAGGCGCTTGATTAAGCACCCTTTCTAAATGTGTGGAGCTCTTTATAGACCCCATTTTTCAGCTGTAGCTTCAAAAAAACCTTTTGCGGTTTTTATGTTAATCCAATGATTAACATAGTTAATCCATACCTGATCTGCTTGTGGTAGTAGCATAGCCAACGGAGTTGGGGAACGAGGAGCATCCACTTTCACCTCTTTAACATCAGAATATTTTGCTTTTAGAGTTGAACCTTCAAGATTTGAAGTGACGAAAATATCCGCTCTGCCAGCAAGAACTTCTTGGTATCCACGGGCTGGAGCCTCAACACTCTTAATAGTTGCGTTTGGAAACCATCCCTTTACCATAGGTTCCATTGCAGTGCCTAATGTTGTAGCTACTATTACCCCTGATTTATTAATAGAATCCCAACCGTTAAAATTTTCAACTTTGTCAGCTGTAGTAAAAGGTTTGAAAACAACAGCTAGATAACTTTCAGAGAAGCCCGCCGCCTTCATTCTTGATGCCTTAATTGAAGCAGATCCGGTAATATGGTACTTGCCAGCAACAACTCCGTTGACAATAGTTTTCCAATCCGTTGGAACAAATTCTATCTCAACTCCCATATCGTTTGCTAACTCAGTCATCAGATCAATATCGTAACCTTTATATTTGTTTGTTGCTGCATCCCTTACCGAAAAAGGATTGAAATCACCCGTTGTTCCTGCCTTTAGAGTGCCTGAACTCAAAATTTCGTTTAGTACAGACTGCGCAATTGCATTGCTGTTAAATCCAAATATTGTAAGAAACGATAATAGTATTATTTTTACAATCTTCATAATATGTTCTCCCCAGATTAAGAATTATTTTGTATTATGTAATAATTGTCATTATCCCAATCAGTGAGTCAATCAATAAAAAACATTCAATGAATAGAAATTAACTTTTAAGCATTAGAGACTATAAAATAAGCAAATATTATTATAATCCTGGAAATAAAAAAAATGACTTTTACGCAACCTGCCATAGAAATCTGTAAACTNACCAAATGGTTTGATGATTTTAAAGTTTTAGACNATGTAGACCTTACNATAAATCATGGNGAAATTGTCGTGATATGTGGTCCNTCAGGCTCAGGAAAATCTACGNTGGTGAGATGTATTAATCGNTTAGAAAATCANGATAAAGGAACTGTTAAGGTTATTGGAGAGACTTTGACAAGTGATCCCAAATCCTTTCTAAATATTAGCTCTGATGTCGGAATGGTATTTCAACAGTTTAATTTGTTTCCACACTTAACAGTTTTGGATAATTTAACGCTTGGCCCAATACACGCTTTGGGTTTAGATCGAAAATCAGCTGAAACTAGGGCCCATAGATTGTTAGAACGAGTAAAAATACCCGAACAAGCAAAAAAAATGCCTTATGCCCTTTCGGGAGGTCAACAACAACGTGTGGCAATAGCAAGATCGTTATGCATGGAACCAAAAATAATGCTATTTGATGAACCAACCTCGGCTCTCGACCCTGAAATGATATCTGAGGTACTGGACGTTATTACCGATTTATCTACAGATGGTATAACTATGGTAGTTGTAACGCATGAAATGGGGTTTGCTCGTAAGGTAGCCGATAGAATGATTTTTATGGACGAAGGAACTATTGTCGAAGAAGGAAACCCTAGTGTTTTTTTTAAAAACCCTCAGACCGATCGATGTAAAACTTTTTTAAATCAAATATTAAAGCATTGATCCATATGAGTAAAAATAATTTAATTTTATCCACCTGTTTATTAATTTTACTAACCGGATGCAGTTCTACCTCGGGCACATGGGGCTGGTATGTGATTGACCCTTCTACAAAATCTGGATTGACCAACATAAAATTTTTAATTGGAGGATTTACTTCTACTATATATTTATCAATTTTAGCTGCCTTACTATCCATTGTCATAGGTCTGTTAGTGGCTTTACCTGGAATTTCAAATAATAAATTCCTACGGGTCATTAGCAGAATTTACGTTGAATTTGTTCGAGCTATTCCCCTTTTACCAATGCTTTTTTGGGTTTTCTACGGGTTACCCGTTATTTTCAAATCACTTGGATTAAATATTAATATAGATGCGTTTTGGGGAGCAGTCCTAACACTGGCTATTTCAGATAGTGCCTTTACAGCTGAAATTTATCGTTCTGGCATCCAATCTATTGCGCGAGGTCAAAAAGAAGCTGCACAAACTGTGGGTCTGAATTACTTTCAAACTATGCGATATGTGATTTTACCTCAAGCTTTACGTCGAATCCTTCCGCCCTTAGCTAATCAATTCATCTATATAGTTAAAATGTCAGCATTCGCTTCAGTGATTGGAATGCAAGAGCTCACTCGAAGAGCAAATGAGATCGTTGTAACAGAATATAGGCCGCTTGAAGTATATACTCTACTAATTTTTGAATACCTAGTTTTAGTTTTAGCAATTAGTTTTGCTGTTAGATGGTTGGAAAGAAAAATGGGATCGAATGAAAGCTTAAATAATTAAAATTACGGATTTAGTTTTAGAATTATGAAAGGATAAAGATGGATTGGAATAAATTCTTAGCAGAGACAAAACTTTGTTTTGGAGAGTTAGAACGAGAGACACCTGAAATTTTTCGTGGGTTTGGAGTCATGGGAAAAGAAGCAAAAAAAACTGGTGTTTTAAATGAAAAGACAAAGGAATTTATTGCTTTAGGAATTGCTATCGCTACTCGCTGTGAAAGTTGTATTGCATTTCATGTCAACTCTTTAGTGAGGTTAAAAACATCAAGAGAAGAAATTGTGGAAGCACTCTCAATGTGTTCTTATATGGGTGGTGGACCATCTATCGCGTTTAGTGCAAAAGCACTTGAAGCTTTTGATCAATTTAGCAATAGTTAAATGAAGAGCCGATATCGCAGATTTTATATTAAAAAAGTATTTGTAGGATCGGTTAAGAAACGTAATTTTAACGAAGGATTTAAACTTAGGTAAAAAATGTCTTACGCTAAAGCAAAAAAGTTAAATATTGAAAAAATCCCTGTTATAGATATTTCAGCGCTTCGGGATGGAACGAACTCTCAAGCAATAGCGCGAAAATTGTATGAAGCTAGTACAGGTCTGGGTTTCATTTATATTAAAGGGCATGGAATACCAACTCGAAAAATAAATTCTTTGAGGGAGAACGGACTAAATTTCTTTCGTAGTGGTGAGAAAGAAAAGCAAACGGTGAAAGTTTCAGAGAAACACCGTGGTTGGCTCGGATACGGTAGTGCAAAGATGAAAGATACGGCAAAGGCCGATTTAAAAGAAAGTTTTATTTGGGGTTATCAGGACTCTTTAGGTCACACTAATGAGGACCATCCATTACGTGGTAAAAATCAGTGGCCTTTATTTCAACCTTCACTTCAAAATGCTGCAATGGAGTATTTTAAATCTGGGGATGAGTTAGCAAGAATTTTGTTGAAAGGTTTCGCATTGGGACTAAATCTTTCGGAAGAATTTTTTATTAAAACGAGTTCTCAACCGTTAAGTAGAGCTTCCCTCGTGTACTACCCTAGTCAACCAAAAGAGCACGGCTCTAATCAATTTGGAGTAAGCGCCCATACCGACTTTGGTGTGCTCACAATTCTTTGTCAAGATGATGTAGGTGGACTTCAAATAGAAGATATTAATGGAGATTGGTTCCATGCACCTCCAATTCCAGACACACTTATAATTAATGTTGCAGATTTGTTGACGCGATGGACTGCCGGAAAATATAAATCCACTCCGCACCGAGTTGTTAACGAATCGGGTAAAGAACGTCTCTCAATAGTACTTGCGTTTGACCCTAATCCTGAAACTATTATTGATGCTAAAGAGGTATTTGGTCCACAATTTAACGCGCCTGACCCGCCTATTACATGTGGAGATTACTTAATCTGGCGCTTTACGAAGGCATTTGCGTATAGAAATAAATAATGTTGAGTCAAGCTAATATCTCGCAAGGAGTTCAAAATTTACTTTTCAATTGTGCTGAGCTGAAGGCCGGTGACAAATTATTACTCGTTTTAGAGCGAGCACGTTTTGGATGGTACAAGGAAGAAGTTGTCAAAGCTGTAGCTAAAACTGCTAGTTCATTTGGAATTACCCCGAAAATTTTAGAAGTAAATGCTCCTGAAAACCAATCATTAGAAGAGGTTGAGTCCATAATTTCAGAATATGATTGTACTATTTTCTTTGCCCGCA
>PAHT02000059.1 GCA_002705045.2 Paracoccaceae bacterium
CCACATGGAGTTGTCTCGGTGGATGTTGTTAGGGGTGGATTAAATATAGATGATCCTGAAAATGGAATAACCTCAGTGATTGCAACTGCTGCGGTCGAAGCTCTTTATGAAATTGATAAATCAAACTTTATAAAAAATGGCTAGTTAGCCTGCGACACATTGCCGGTTTTGCATAAAAGTTTTTTAAGATAAGCTTTAATTAAGCAAGTAGAGTTTTTTGAACATCCTCGAGTGCCCAGGGTTGCAAGTAGGTGAATATGCTAGCAACCCGTAAGCAGCAGGCAGCTTAATTCTTCTTACGATCATCGACAATAGTCATTTGTGCTAATCCGCTTTCTCCAAGTGGTACAGAGGCGAATGGACCTCCTACTCTTGTTTGAGCAAGATCGTTTGGGTTAGCTGTCGGGGCATTGGCAAATATTTTTGGTGCAAATATTTCCGCGTTATCCTTTGGTCTGTACCCTAGGAACCTAACTTCCTCATTCGAAACAGTGGCCCTGTCATTATTTGAAACTCCATAAATTATGGAAAACTCCGTCGTTGGTGTATCAATGGCTCTAGTAACTAATTGAATAAGGTCGTTGTAGGATAGCCAGCTACCTAAGCTTCTCGTGGACGTAACTTGCGCGCATGAAGCTATCCTCAAACAAACAGCCTCTACGCCGCATTTTTCCCAATACATTCTTCCAAGGTCTTCAGTAAAGCATTTTGCTAGTCCGTAAAACGTATCTGGCCGATGAGGGACGTTTACACCGATAGTTTCACTAGTTGGATACATCCCAACGGCATGAATTGAACTTGCATAGACAACGCGTTTCACGTTATTTCGTCTTGCGGCTTCCCAAACGTTATAAGAACCAATGAAATTGGGACCTAAAAGTTTTTCAAACGGGGCCTCATCAACAAATGCGCCAAAGTGTACAATGATATCGGCATCTTTACAAAGTTCCTCAAGAGCAATCAAATCTGTTAAGTTAGCCCTAACAAAAGTTTCTTTACTGTAGGTATTTCCAATTTCTTCTACAATGTCGGTTGAAATTAATTGATCTGCGAGCTTGGTCAGGGGTTCCCGGAGGTATGAACCTAATCTACCAGCAGCGCCGGTCAAAACAATTTTTTTCATTAATATTTTCTCCCTGTTACGAGTCAAAGTTTTATAGATGATTTATTATCTGTTGTTAAGTTATAGTCAATGTGGCAACCAAGCTAGGTATTTGAGCAGTCGTTAAATTTATTGGATTTTTGCTCTAAAATAACCATGAATAAAAAAAGTATTGGATTCGCTATAAATTTTTAGAAGAGTGTCTTTTTAAATTTAAAAATGTTTTATTTCAATAAGTTAACTTTAATTATATCAAGTTTTGCTTTTTATGGAAAATTTGTTATAACGGTGACGGGACTGATGTAACATCCTACTTATAATAATTTGGGAGAGTAAGACTAATGAAACAATTTATATTTTCAACGATTGCAGCGGCAGCCATGACTATTTCGGGCCAAGCCTTTGCTGCATGCGGATCAATATCGATGGCTGACATGAATTGGCCGTCTGCCACATTAATGGCGAATGTAGATAAAATCATTCTTGAAGAAGGTTATGGTTGCGAAATAGAAATGGTAGCGGGTGCAACCACGACTACGTTCGCATCAATGAATGAAAAAGGGCAACCAGATGTTGCGGCGGAACTATGGATAAACGCGGTAAGAGAACCTCTTTTTGCTGCTATGGATGAAGGACGGCTTCATTCGGCTCGAAAAATGCCAATTACAGATCTTGGAGAAGGATGGTGGGTGCCATCTTACACGAAAGAGCAGAACCCCGGGCTAAAAACAGTCCTAGACATTTTGGACAGGCCGGATTTATTTCCAGCTAAGGAAGATCCTTCAAAGGGAGAGTTTATCGGATGTCCAGCCGGTTGGGGATGTCAGCTTTCCAATATAAATCTTTTTCGTGCTTTCGAAATGGAGAAAAAAGGATGGATATTGGTCGACCCCGGTTCGCAAGCAGGTTTAGACGCGTCTATGGCTAAAGCCGTAGAGCGAGGAGACAATTGGTTTGGATACTATTGGGCGCCTACAGCGCCAATTGGTCGATTTAACATGCAAATGATGGATTTCGGTGTTCCATTTGCAGGCGCCGACAATTGGGACGGATGTATCGCTAAAGCTGAGCAAGAGTGTGACGATCCNAAGCCTTCGGCTTGGACAGAGTCGGAAGTTCATACAGTTGTAACCACAAACTTTAAAGACCAAGCATCGGATGCGATGGATTATTTTTCAAAGCGAATTTTTCCTGGTCCAGTTATGGGACAAATGCTTGTTTATATGGATGATAATCAAGCAGACGGTCCTGATGCGGCNTTGGAATTTTTAACTGCGCATGAGGANATCTGGACTAGNTGGGTAACGCCAGAAGTTGCAGCTAAAGTAAAGTCTGCTTTATAAGTTAACCCCTTATGGCCGGCATGTGTAACATCATGCCGGCGATTTTATTTTACTTGTTCTGTTAATTGGGGAACTCAAGATGGATTTTTGGACGGAAATTCCGAGCCTNGGCAAACGCGATTTGCGCGATTTAAAAAAGGGGATTGATGGAGCATTTAAAAAGTTTTCTAGAACATATGGGGACGGCATTGAAGCTTTTTTTGATCCTTTATATTTCTTTTTAGTAAAATTAGAGAAATTGTTGATTGCGGCACCATGGCCTATAATATTGGTTCTTGTCGGTGGATTATCCTATTTGGGTTCCCGAAGTATAAAACTTGCTATTGGGTCGATTTTGGCTTTTCTGGTCATTGGTTATTTTGGTATGTGGAAAGACATGATGGCTACAATTTCTCTAATATCGGTAGCTACAGTGATGTGTATTGCTATAGGTATACCAATTGGAATCCTAATGTCNCGGTATGATCGCGTTCAGGCTGCGATAACCCCAGTACTAGACCTGATGCAAACTATTCCAATTTTTGTTTATCTTCTACCAGTTGTGATGTTGTTAGGTATTGGTCGCGTGCCTGGACTAATAGCTGTATGTGTCTATGCTGTTCCGCCAGTTATAAGATTAACTAATCTCGGTATTCGTTTAGTNGACAAAGAGATTCTCGAGGCTGCGGAGGCATTTGGATCTGATTATAGACAAAAACTTTTCTCAGTTCAGTTGCCGTTAGCACTGCCAAATATTTTTGCCGGCGTGAACCAAACTATTATGATGGCTTTAGCAATGGTTGTGATTGCCTCAATGATTGGTGTGAAGGGTTTAGGAATGCCCGTGCTGCAATCAATACAAAATCAATATTTAACTTTAGGATTAATGAACGGACTTGCNATCGTGGCTCTTGCTATAATTTTCGATCGTGTTTCGCAGCGTTACGGGAAGAGACTTCAGGCGCACAGATACGGTAAAGAACATGAGTGAACCAAAGTTAGTAATTAAAAATCTTTATAAAATTTTTGGCCCAAATGCGAGAAAGTTTGTAAAAGCCGTTAATGAAGGGATGTCAAAGCAGGAACTCCTTGATAAGCATAATCATGTGTTAGGNCTAAATGACATTAATTTGCTGATTCCGGAACGTAAAGTTCAAGTAATTATGGGACTCTCCGGTTCGGGTAAATCGACATTAATACGACATATTAACAGATTAATTGAACCGACGTCTGGCGAACTTTTTGTAGATGGTGAAGATGTTCTTGCGATGTCATCGACACAATTAAGAGATTTTCGTCGAAAAGTTACGTCTATGGTGTTCCAAAAATTTGCACTGTTACCTCACAAAACTGTTTCACAAAACGTTGCTTACGGGTTAACGATTCAAGGGGTAAAGGAACAAGAGGCTAAAGATCGAAGCCATGTATGGATTGATCGAGTTGGGCTAGGTGGGTTTGAAGAGAGATTTCCTGCACAACTTTCGGGCGGTATGCAGCAAAGAGTTGGTTTAGCCAGAGCTTTAGCAACTGATGCTCCAATACTTTTAATGGATGAGGCATTCTCTGCTCTCGATCCTTTAATTAGGACNGATATGCAAAATATTCTCCTCGAATTACAGGAAGAGCTACATAAAACAATTATTTTNATTACTCATGATCTGGATGAAGCNTTAAGAATTGGAGATAACATCGCTATTTTGAGAGATGGAAAAGTTATTCAAGAGGGAGATCCTCAAGATATAATAATGAACCCCGCTGANGCNTANATAACNGATTTNATCAAAGANATNAANAGAAGCCGNGTGATNGAATTNCGNTCTATTATTGATCCNAAANCNAAAGGTANTGGANCGGGNCTNANTNATAAAATGTCTGTTGANGAGGCTTTNCCTTTGTTGAATGNNGCAAAATCAAAATCTTTTGCNGTNGTNGATGACGAGAGTAAAAATTTNGGTAGNGTNAACCTNGATTCNGCNATAAAAGCNNTNGCGAGAAGAGANNAAAANGCAGNNTNGGAGCGTTATAAATAANTAAGTTNTNATTAAATTNANNNCTTGAGCTTANAACNGCATCNACNGCACATGTNGANGTTTCNTAAACAAAAAGNGGATTNATNTCNACANTTGAAAAANNCTGCNTTTCTCTNGTTTAGCAATGAGATNATTTTNATTATNTCTGANGCNANNTNATNAAGNNTGACNCTTTTNTTNGANCGAAAATTNTTCATTAATNTATANAGNNTTAATTTTTNNATNGATNTAATTATTTCATTTTTNTTTGTNGGNANTAANATTGANNNNGTNTCATTTATTATNTCNGTTTGAACNCCNCCNGNTCCNATTAAAAGTGAATATCCAAANTNNGGNTTTGNNTCAANTCCAANAATCATTTCTACAATTGGGGNTGNNACCATTTCNTCNATNAANAANTGATCTTTAANATTGCTNTTNNAAGTTTTNTTNAGACTGATCNTNCATTTNTTTTGNNGCATGAATGAGTTCATCTCNNGATTTGATATTNGTTAAAANNGCNCCATACTCNGNTTTATGAATAATNTTNCTGTTNAGAAGNTTNAGANCNATNGGGAANTGNAANGNNANNGNNGTNTTCTNAATNTTTTTNNAACTAATTATTTGNCCTCTTGGNACTNNTATCCCGACCTCACTGAGCGCAGACTTGCTTTCAAACTCGTTTAAGAATTCCAAATTTATTTGCTCAGGTACCTTTAAAAGGGGCTCTACAGATATTTGTGCCGTCCGTTTTTGTCTAACCTTATAATCAGATGCTAGTTTAATTGATTCTAATGTATCCTCTATTCCCAACATTGGTGTAATTTTTTTTGCCATGAAATCATCTCTAATTGATTTTTTCATATTTTCTGGAAAGGTCGAACAGATCACACCTGACATATTTAAAGCGTTCACAGATTTTATGAATGCATAGGCATCATTGATGTATGATATCTCAGACTCATCCAAACCTTTGGCAGGGTAGTCTTGTAATAAAAGGCCAGTTGAAGCTTGAGCCTCGCGCATCGCTGTCGAAAATACAGGAGCAGTTTTTTTCTCGTTTCCCCAAATTGGCGTAGTATAATCTAACGGGTTAGAGACTGTTGCAATTTCTGGTAACAAATTTTTAAGGGCTTTCTTGCCAGTGGTAGAATAAGTGGGCAGGAGAACTCCAATTTTTTCTGCATAATCTGCGATCATAGTTGCACCACCACCAGAGCAGGTAAATGCCACCAATTTATTATCTTTTGGAATCCCTGACACACATATTAACTTAAGTAGTTCAAGAAAAAGAATTGGACTTTTTACTCTGATAATACCTACTCGTTCGAATAATGCGTCATATAGGCTGTCCTCGCCAGACAAGGAACCAGTATGCGTTGTAGTTAATTTTTCTCCAACAGCTGAAGTCCCTGTTTTTAAAGCGACGATCGGCACGTTTTTTTTTAGTGCTTTTAACGCTACGTCATGAAGTTTTCTAACGTTTTTTATTCCTTCAATATGAACGCCTATAGCCTTTACTTTTGGATTTTCGCATAGAATATCAATTAAATCTTCAATACTTACAGAGGCTTGGTTTCCTACCGAAATCATGTGAGTTAATGGTATTGACCTGTCTGTCATTGTTATATCAGAGGACAGCATTCCACTCTGAGTAATTATGGCAGCGCCGTATCCGGGAGAAATTCCACCATGAGCAAAGGGCCATAACGCTACATTATCTAAGTAGTTTATAAAACCGTAGCAATTAGGACCAATAATAGGCATATCTTTGGCTATGGAAGATAACTCTGACTCAAGAAGTTTTCCTTCAGGCCCTGTTTCACCGAAGCCTGCTGAATAACACACAGCTCCACCGGCGCCTTTTTTTACTAAGTTGTTAATAATTAAAGATACGTATTTTGAAGGAACAGCAATGAAGCTTGCGTCTGGAGAAGTTGGCAATTCATGAATGGATTTAAAACATTTTATTCCTAAAATACTTTTTCTGTTTGGGTTTACTGGCCAAATTGGACCTTTAAATCCTCGTCTTTTAGCTTCAGCTATAGCAACTTCAACGTCATTTCCTCCAAAAAATGCAATATTTTTAGGTGACAATAGTCGTTTGAGGTTTTCTTTTTTTAATGAATTCATCCGCCCAAAGGTCTTAGAATTGAACGCGTTATGATATGTTTTTGAATTTCAGAAGTTCCATCCCAAATCCTTTCTAGTCGAGAGTCTCTCCATAATCTTTCTATTGGCATTTCTTCCATTAACCCCATACCTCCAAATATTTGAACAGTATCGTCGGCCGTTTTATTAAGCATTTCAGAGCAATAAACTTTTACCATTGCTGCATCTGCATCGCTCATTTTTCCCAAGGTCGCCTGCATTACAGCATCTGAGACTAATAAATCGGCCGTTTTCAAACCGATTGCCATATCTGCAATACGAAAGCCAGTGGCTTGAAAAGTGCCGATAGACTTTCCAAATTGTCGTCGAGTGGCAGCCCAATCTTTTGCTAAATTAAAAATACGTTCAGCCTTTCCGCAGCAAGTTGCTCCAACCCAGATCCGCCCCATACTCAACCATTTGGATGATAGCTCTAGACCTTGCCCTTCCTCGCCTAATATTTGCTTAGCACTTAATCGAACATCATTAAAACTCAGTTGAAAATTTTTGTAACCTCTATAACTAATGCATTTATTCCCTTCTTGGATATCAAAACCTTTTTGTCCAACATCGACCAAAAACGCTGTTATTCGTTTTCGATTTCCACGAGGCGTAGTATCTTCTCCAGTGCTTGCAAATACAATTGCAAAGTCAGGAAGACATGGACCCGAGATAAAGTGCTTTGAACCGTTCAAAACCCAATCTGCACCATCTCTTTTTGCATTTGACTTCATACTCATAATATCTGAACCCGCTTCGGGCTCTGTTAAAGCAAAAAGTTCGCGTTTTTCTGCTTTTACGCATGGAGTCAAATAATTTTCTACTTGATCGCCTTTACATGCGAGTAGGATTTCTGTTGGTCGACCAATCCAAGAATGTAGCGCATGAGTTGTTTTTCCATATTCTCGTTCGAGCAGTGCCATTCCAGAATAGTTAAGGCCACCACCACCAACCGCCTCTGGTAAATTAGCTGCATATAGACCAATTTCTAGTGCCTTTTTTTCGATATGCTTTCCAAGCTCGTTCGAAACGTACCCATCTTTATCTACCTGCTCTTCGTGAGGGTAGATTTCTTTTTCCATGAAAGATTTAACAGTTTCTAATAATAGTTCGTTCTCGTGGCTTTGTTGCATGAGACAACGTCCTCTTCCCGGGTTATTATGTTGCATGTTATAAATTATGTTCTGGGGTTCATTTTCTTTAAATTAAGTTTCTCTCTAGTTTGAGCTGGAGTTAGAACGTTTGCACCCATTATTTGGATTAGATTTACCGCCTTTTCAACTAATTGAGCATTTGTTGCTAAAACCCCTTTTTCTAGAAAGATATTGTCTTCAAGTCCAACGCGCACATTACCTCCTAGGGTCACAGCCGCTGCAACCATTGGTATTTGCATTCTTGAAATACCAAAACCTGCCCAACTAGCCTCACTAGGAAGATGGTCTTTCATAGCCTTCATCGTGTCTACGCTTTGATCGGCGCCCCAAGGAATTCCAAGGCATATTTGGAACATTGGTGGTTTATCAATCAAACCTTCCAAAATCATTTGTTTTGCAAATCTAATATGCCCCAATTCAAATACTTCAAGCTCTGGTTTTACACCCCATTTTTGGGTTAGCTCAGCCATTTTTCGTAAAATAGGCGGCGTTGATATATAAATACTATTATCGTTTCCNAAATTGAGNGTNCCACAATCNANNGAGCATATTTCAGGAAGACATTCTTCTACATGTNGTAAGCGTTCCTNNGGNCCNATCATATCNGTCCCGNCTCCNGGCATTGATANGTTTTGGGGGTCTGGNACCCAATCTCCACCCATTCCNGCCGTTAGGTTAATTACAACATCAGTNTTGCTTGCNCTAATTTTCGTTACTACTTCNTGAAANAGTTTGGGATNACGNGATCCTTTTCCGGTCTTTGGGTCTCTTACGTGAATATGGACNANCGAAGCCCCAGCTTTAGCTGCATCAATTGCTGATTTGGCTATCTGATCTGGNGTTATNGGGACGTGNGGGNTTTTNNCTNTTGTATCNCCAGCACCAGTTACCGCNCANGTAACTACTACATTAAAATTCACAATNNNTACTCCTTTTNTTCTAGTTTTGAANTAANCNNTAGGTTATANTGTCGTAAATTCGACAAAATTTNANNCAANNAGNCGAATTTACTTNATTNGTTTTATCTCTCTGNANGGATGTNATGGTAAAAGTAAAAATAAATANTATTANNTCNAACGCNATTTTTATNGTNGTNCCACGCTTTAACATGGCAACTTTAGTAAGCNTTATTGANCCAATGCGGGTTGCAAANTATTTATCTTCAGCTGAAATTTATTCNTGGGAAATTGCTTCNTTNGAAGGTGAAAGCGTTTTAGCNAGTAATGGNATGTCAGTATCNACAGGNATGCCNCCAGAGAAAATGAAAAGACACGANTTAATNTTTATTGTNGGGAGTTGGGGCTGTGAACATTATGCNAGAAAAGAACTTACNGCNTGGGTTCGCAGGCAATACTCACTTGGCGCACGCATATGCTCNGTTGAGTTAGGATGTTANATTGTTGCNCGNGCNGGATTATTAGCANGAAAAAAACTTACAACNCATTGGTCNTGGCTTCCTGGTTTTCAGGAACAATTTTCTGAAANTGAAGTCTCAGANCAGCTGTTTACTATTAATGANAAAATAATTTCTTGTGCNGGTGGTTTCTCGGGAATTGATATGATGCTTCATTTNATTTCANNANNTCATGGNTCNAGATTATCTGNNGANATTTCAGATCAAATGCTTTATTATCCAGCCCGCNNTGGAAGCAGTCCTCAGAGACAAATTTTAGGTCGCAAAAGTGATGGGCTTTTACCAATAGTCTCGAAAGTTATCCAATATATTGAACGCAATATTAGTGAGCCGGCCACAGTTCCTGAGCTTGCAAAATATGTTGGTGTATCTCAAAGACAGCTTGAAAGGCAGTTTAACAAATCCATTGGTTGCTCGGTAGTCCAATTCGCACTGTTAGCTCGGTTGCAACATTCTCGGGTTCTTTTAATAGCAACAAAACTTAGTGTGCGTGAAATTGCTACGGCTTCGGGATTTAATACTTTATCACATTTCGCGTATGCTTTTAAAAATTGCTTTGGACGACGACCNAGTGATTACAGATCAGCNTGGCCTAAATCTGAACAAAAACCAACGTGGCCGGGTACTTTATCCAAATATTTGGAGAATCTAGAAGAAAAAGCTAACAAAGGAAGTCAAATTTAAGTTAAATTTGACTTCCTTTGATTGCTTTTAGAATGGCTACAATAGATTTGTCACGTTGACGGGCCATATCTTTGAAATCTTTTCCTTTTGACATTGTGTCACAACCATTAACCATTTTATTTCTTAAGTCTCTCGTAAGTTTTGGCGCTTTAAGTCTTGTCCATGGTAATTCTAATGTTGGTCCAAACTGATCTAAATTTGTGGCCATTCCTCCGNCACCACAAGCTACATGAAACGCCATACATTGTCCTTGCACTGCCATTCTTGGAGCAGGGCCATTCATCAGTGCCAAGTCAATTTGTTCAGGTGTAGCTTCGCCAGCAGCCACCATATGCAACGCCTCACGCCAGAGCGCTTCTTGCAGTCGCGTTGCGACGAATCCAGGTATTTCTTTTTTCATTACTAAAGGTTCTTTTCCAGCATGTTTATAAAAAGAAAATGCCCATTCTACTGCGGATGCAGATGATTTTTTTCCACCGACTATTTCTACCAAAGGTAATAAATAAGGTGGATTAAATGGGTGACCTATGACTGTTCGCTCAGGTGTAGAACATAACTTTTGAATTTTAGTCATTGTTAAACCTGAAGTAGAAGATGCTATTATAATCTGTTTAGGAAGANTGTTTCCGACGACTTGATAAAAATTTTGCTTTAATTCTAAGATTTCTGGGATGCTCTCTTGAACAAAATGGGTTTCATGTAAAGCCTCTTCAAGGTTAGTACTTATCATTAAATTTTCTAACGAGGCTAACTTGTGAAGACCTATTTCCTTCAAACTAGTCCAAGCTGTCTTTACAATCAGTTCGTAAGATGATTTTTCTCCAATATCGTGAATATAGCTCTTTACTTTATATCCCTTTGATAAAAAGTGAGCAGCCCATCCTGCTCCAATTGGCCCTCCACCGATGCTTGAAACAGTACTTACTTTATTAATATTGGGATACATTACTCGCCCTTGAAATTTGGCTCACGCTTTTCAACAAACGCTGCAACGCCCTCCGCAGCATCAGNGGATTGCAACATTTTTTTATATGTAGGNAGATTTTCTGTTCGCATNTTNTTAAAAGATTTCTCNAGNGGAATACNTTCAATTTCTCTTTCAANNTCTTTTACNCTTTGAAGAGCNAGNGGNGCTGACTTTGCCAGNTGNTCNGCCCANTNTCTNGCNGANTNCATNAATTGGTCTNANGGAACTATTTTNTTTACNAGACCATAATGAGCNGCTTCNGANGCAGNCATTCGNCGGCCNAGNAANAACATCTCTGTTGCNATNTTTNTAGGTATAAGTCTNGGTAGTCTTTGNAATGCNCCCGCATCGGGTACGATACCTAACGGCATTTCTGGTAATCCAAATTCAACATGATCAGCGGCTATTATTAAATCGCATGCAATCGCTAATTCAAAACCGCCACCAATTGCGAGACCATTTAATGCTGCAATCACCGGTTTATTTAAATTCCAATTTTCGGTTAAACCTGCAAATCCTCCAATTCCATAATCATCGTTTTCCCACCAGTTATCAAGTGCCATATCTCCAGAATTTAACGCCTTTAAATCCCAGCCAGCTGAGAAAATTCTATTTCCACCACCGGTTAGAATTCCGACCCAAAGGTTTGGGTCGTCCCGTAATAGAGCAAAAGCATCACCAAGCTCGCGGCTTGTCTGAACATCAATGGCGTTCACTTTTGGTCGATTTAATTTTACTTCAAGAACTCTTCCATTACGGGTAACTTCAACATTTTCGGTCATTGCAATCCTCACAATTTTATTTAAAAGCAGGCATGACTTCAGAACAGAATAATTCTAATGATCTTTTTTGTTCCTTCAACCCAAGTCCCATTGATGCATAATATATGAATTCGTCAACACCCATTGCTTCATACCGTTTTAATTTTGAAATTATTGTTTCTGGTACTCCAAACATAAGGTTTTCTTGAAGCATTTCTGAATTAAATTCGGCCCTGTTTGTAAGAGATTCTAACGGTATTTGTTTTGGAAATCCATTTGACACATCACCAAGATTTTTATAGAGGTTTTCGAATTGGCCTAAAACCCTTTGGATCGCTTTAATTGGAACTTCTTTATCCGCTTCCTTTGCGTAAACGGCAGTATGACGCATTAGCGCGAATGTAGGGCGGCTAGATCCAGGCGTTTTTTCAATTGCTTCTTCAAATAGTCGTTTATAAAGCTCTGCTTCGCTGTGTGGTCGCGTAAATGGCCAGCACATAACATTACAATCATTTTTCAGTGCATAATCATAAGTGATTGGTGATCTCGCAGCTACCCAAATAGGTGGGTGTGGAGTTTGGAGTGGCTTTGGAACTGACGTTGAGGTTGGAAATTTCCAAAAATTCCCTTCATGCTCATAGTCGCCTTTCCATAATTCTTTTACCGCAGGTAAAAGTTCTTGCATATAGCGCCAGCCATCGGTTTGTTTAAGACCAGGGTGCATTCGATCAAATTCTCTTTGATATGCGCCTGATCCAATGCCAAATTCTAGTCGACCTCCTGTAATTAGATCGGTGAAGGCAGCTTCTCCAGCAAGCCTGATTGGGTGCCAGTATGGAGCTGCAACGACACCAGTTCCTAATCTAATATTATTTGTATGGGTTCCCCACCAAGTTAATATTTGAAATGGATTCGGGGCTATTGTCATTTCAAGCGCATGGTGTTCAGCTGCCCATACTATCTTGAAATTATTTCTGTCAGCCAGTTGAACCATTTCTAAGGTATGTCGAGCGACATCTGGCATGCTGATAGTATCATCTACTCTTTCTAGGTTAATTGCGAGTTGAAATTTCACATTTTTTCCTTTTTTTTATCTCATTATGAATGGGTTACCGATGGGGTCATCAGAGGTATTGATCCAAACTGTTTTGGGTCGGGTATAATCGTAAATCGCTTGGAAACCACTCTCTCTTCCAAATCCAGATTGTTTGAATCCTCCAAACTGTGCGATCGGCGAGACGGCCCGATAAGTGTTAACCCAAATAATACCAGCTTTTATAGCTTTANTCATTCGNAGTGANTTTGCACTATTTTTCGTGAAAATTCCCGCGGCNAGCCCGTATTTAGAGTCATTAGCGAGNTCAATGACCTCAGNCTCNGTTTTAAATNTNATNACTGTTAAAACTGGTCCAAATAATTCCGTATCAACTATTTCTAAATTTTGTCTTGGGCAAGCTATAATAGTAGGTTTAAAAAAAAGGCTGTGTGAGTTTCCCCAACCTTCTCCACCACAGAGAAGTGTGGCTCCTTCTTGGAGTGCTTTCGTAATTTGTTTTTGAATATGAGATAGTTGCCCCTTAGTACACAATGGACCCATCTGAGTGGCATCTTCAAGGGGGTCGCCAAGAGTAATAGTTTTTGCCTGCGCAACAATTTTTTCTAAAAATTCGTCTGCTATTCCATCTTGAAGATACAATCGAGAGCCTGCAACACAGCTTTGACCTGTAGCGCCAAAAATTCCGGCGATTGAGGCATTTACTGCACTTTCGATATTGGCATCATCAAACACTATAAATGGCGATTTACCTCCTAATTCAAGGGATACTTCGGCGAAGTTTTCAGCCGAATTTAAAATAACTTCCCTTGCTGCTTTGGGTCCTCCTGTAAACGAAACTCTGGCTATCTGAGGATGGCAGGTTAAGGCTTTTCCGCAGGGGTCACCGTGACCTGTAATAATATTCACCACTCCAGGCGGTATTCCAGCTTGTTCAATTAATTTTCCAAACTCTAGCATTGCTGCTGATGCATGTTCTGAGGCCTTCAGCACTACTGTATTTCCTGCAGCTAATGCTGGACCAATTTTTACGGCCACGAGAAAAAGTTGTGAGTTCCAAGGAACGATAGCAGCAACTACACCGAGCGGCTCTCTGTTGGTGAATACAAAAAGGTCAGGTTTATCAATTGGCAAAGTCTCTCCAGTTAATTTATCCGCACTTCCTGCAAAAAAGTTAAAAAATTGTGAGATGTACTTTGCTTGCCATCGCGTTTCTTTAAGCATTTTCCCTGTATCAATACTTTCAATTTTACCTAAATGCTCAGAATTTTCCGCTAATAGAGTTCCAAGATTTCGTAAGCACTCTCCTCGCTCAGTAGGTGTCATTTGAGACCAAGGTCCTTTTGAAAATGCGTGGTAAGCAGTATCGATCGCTTCGTGGACATCGTCTTTTGTTGCTTCTGGAATTGTACTCCAAACATGTCCGGTAGTTGGGTTAATGCTATCAAAACGGTTGCCGTCCGACGAATCTTTCCAGTCGCCGTTGATAAGCATTTTATAGTTTGTAATATCGGGCATTAATTGATTTCTCCTCATGTCTCTATCACATTCTGATTGTTTAAAATAAAAATTTGTAAGAAATTTCGACACTATTTGTCGAAAAAAACTTATAAATTTTATTTATTTGGTGCGTAATCATAGAAGGAGAAAATATGATGAATTCTAAAAAGAAAGTTATCGGTGATCCTGTGATTATTAATGGACGCCAATTATCGTTGTCAAAAGCAATTAAGGCAGGTGATTTTATATTTCTTACTGGACAAATTCCGTTTAAAAATGGTGTTCCTATGACAACTGGGTCTATTGAGGAGCAAACTGAAAACGTGATCGAGGAGATTCAAAAGACTTTGGCGGAGGCTAACTGTGATCTAAGTCATGTTGTAAAAGCCATGGTATGGTTGAGGGAACGAGAGGATTTTGTTGGTTTTAATGAAGTTTATGGCAGATATTTTCCGTATGACCCTCCAGCGCGGTCAGCGGTAATAAGTGAATTACTTGTTGATGTTCGGGTCGAATTAGAGGTGGTTGCCTATGTCGGCCCATAATTATATTTAATCATGAAAAACAATTTTTCGAGTAATGGTACGTCTTATAAAATCTTAGGCAATTCGAGTCAGACGGTCTTAGTGTTTATCCATGGTTTAGGATTGAAGAAAGATATGTGGCAATATCAAGTTGACGAATTTAAAAGGGAATACAGTATTTTAACCTATGATCTTTTTGGGCATGGGTTATCATCAAGATCCAAGAAGAAGCCATCGCTATTAATTTTTACTCAACAACTGCATGAACTGTTGGTTGAGCTGAAGCTTTCAAAAGTAGTACTTTTGGGTTTTTCACTTGGAGGAATGATAGCACGGTATTTTGCTAAAACTTACCCCTCGATGACAGATGGACTAGTAATATTAAATTCTCCTCATAAAAGAACTGAACTAGCCCAAAATGCTGTGCTAAACCGCTTTCTTCAAGTTAAGCAAAAAGGTCCGTCCTCAACCGTTAGCGATGCAATAAAACGCTGGTTTACTCCAGAATTTGACAAAAAACATAAAGAAATTACGGATTTAGTACGGTCTTGGGTTCTTTCAAATGATGCGGATGTTTACGGCGAAAATTATCATGTGTTAGTAACCGGTGTTGATGAAGTAATTGGATTGAACGGACTGATTTCTTGTCCAACGCTGGTCGTAACTTCGGACCAAGATTTTGGAAACGGACCTGAGATGGCTAAATCAATTGCAAAAGAAATTTTGGGTGCACGTTTGATTATAATTCAGGGATTAAGGCATATGGCATTGTTAGAGCGGCCTAAAGAGATAAACGATCATTTGTATCATTTCTTCAAGATGGTACTTTCTGAGGAGCGGTAAATTGCAAAACGATGGTATTTTAACTGGTGTTCGTGTTTTGGATCTCACTCGTATGCTCTCAGGTCCATACTCTACAATGGTTTTAGCTGATCATGGCGCAGAGGTTATAAAAATCGAAGATAGTAATGGGGACACAAGTCGATTCAATGGTCCTTACGACTCTTATGATAAAGAAAAAAAATGGGCGGGCTATTTCATTAGTTTAAATAGAAATAAAAAAAGCGTTCAACTTGATCTCAAAACGTCAGATGGTAAAGAGAGTTTTTGTAAATTAGTTCGATCAACTGATATTTTAATTGAGAATTTTCGCCCGGGTGTAATGGAGCGTTTGGGATTATCCTTCGAAACACTTCAGGAGATAAATCCAAAACTGGTTTATGGAGCTATTAGAGGATTTGGGGATCCAAGATCTGGGGGAAGTCCTTACATGGAATGGCCTTCCTATGACGTTGTAGCGCAGGCCATGGGGGGTGTGATAAGCTTAACTGGAGAAAGTCCAAAAAAAGTTTCAAAGGTAGGACCAGGAGTTGGCGATATTTTTAGTGGCTTATTTTTGTCTTTTGGTGTGATCGCCGCACTGAGAGATGCAGAGGCCACAGGTAAGGGACAATTCGTTGATATTTCAATGTATGACGCTATGATCAGTCTTTGTGAGCGGGCTGTTTATCAATACGATATTGAAGGGGAAATTCCTACTGCTGGAGGTAATAGGCATCCGTTCTTGGCTCCGTTTGGAATATTTCCCTCCGCAGATGGAAATGTAGCAATCGGTGTTATTGAGAATCGATTTTGGGTTGCGTTAGTGGATGCAATTGGATCCCCAGATTTCCTGCATGATAAAAAATTTGCGACGCTTCTAGCGCGAAAAGAAAACATTGTAGAAGTTAATGAACTTGTTTCCAATTGGACTTCCAAATTATCTAATAAGGAATTGCAAACTAGGCTTGGCGGAGTTGTTCCTTTCGGACCAGTCAACAATATAGCGGACATTATTAAGGACCCTCATACAGTCAAAAGGAAAATGATTAGTAAGCTTGCTAAACCAGATAACCCCGCTGATTTTTGGCTGGTGGCATCAAACCCATTAAATTTCAGCACAAGCCTAAAGCGAGAATTAGCATCTCCACCTCGGTTAGGTGAACACAATAGTAATTATCTCTCAAAATTAGATAAAGTGTCTAAAAGTAAGGTTGAACCTTCTAAATTGCGCGAGGCCTTTGGTAATTTTACCACTGGGGTTACAATTATTACGACACGTCAGTCGGATCGTCTTCCTCGCGGTTTCACGGCCAATTCATTTACTTCAGTTTCGCTAGAACCNCCACTTTTACTGGTTTGTCTNTCGAAGAAAGCATTGAGCTACANAATTTTNNATNATGCTGAATANTTTGCAATCAATGTACTAAAAAGAGAGCAGAAGTCTATTTCAGAATTGTTTGCTACTCANAGTGAGAAAAAATTNCTNTCTGANCANTGGCANNCAGGCTATCAAGATATGCCAATTCTTGNGGGATGTTTATCAAATTTTGTTTGTTCAAAAGAAAAAATTATTGATGCAGGCGATCATACAATTTTAATGGGGCGAGTTGTCGAGTTACAAACTATGGATGGTGATCCACTTTTATATTTTAGAGGTGAATATCGATCTAATTCGGTCACCGAGTGAATCAGAAAAGACCAAAGTAAAAAATAATCACATTTAACGTTAACATAAGGAGAAGACCGTGGTACCAGAGCTGAGGAAAGTGATTTCTTTTGAGGANGAAATTTATCGTGAGGGNGGAAAAGANTTTCAGCATTCCCTACGAATTATCGGGGTAGCTGCGGTATTGCAGAACCCATGGAAAGATCGTGGCTTTGTTAAAGATTTATCTCCTGAAATTGATAGAATATCTCCAGTGGTGGGAAAACTTTTGTCTGATAAAATAATAGNTTTAGCTGGCTCTGGTGATAACATTGAGGCTTATGGCAAGGCAGCCATGGCAGGNTCCTCTTCCGAGATCGAACATGCCTCNGCGATTATTCATACGCTTAGGTTTGGAAATTTTTATAGAGAAGCGGTAAAAGCAAAAAGCTATTTAGCGTTTACCAATTCCCGAGGTCCAGCAAACACTCAAATAAATATTCCACTTATGGATAAGCATGATACTGGCAGAAGGTCCCATTATATAACNGTTCAATTTTCAATTTACGATGCACCTGCTCATGATGAGATTGTTGTAGCTCTTGGGGCAGCAACAGGTGGCAGACCTCATCATCGTATTGGTGATCGGTACTCAGATCTTAAGTCGATTGGTCGAGATGTTGAAAATCCAGCTGGTTTATGATTTGCTCTAACTAGAAATCTTAGCATTGATCTTGTTTTCACCTATTAACGCTATCATTTCAAACATTACTGCAGCGGCGCGCATCGACGTAATTTGGTTTGGAGAGTCTTTGCTTGGCATTAAGCAAACCACGTCTCCTCCAATAATATTCATGCCTCTGATAGCATGTAAAAGTTCTATAGCCTGACTTATTGTAAAGCCATCTTCACCTGGTTCAATGTTTGAAACGCCGGGGGCCACGGAAGGGTCTAAGCAATCTAGATCGAAAGTAATATATATTGGCTTACCTTCAAGTTGCTTTTTTATTTGCTTAATTACGTCTATTGNCCCCCTTGCGGTATATTCTTCCATAGTGACTACATTATAGCCGTATTCGTAAGAGGGTTCTAACCAATCAAATGTGCGAGGGTGGCCTCGCAAGCCAACTTGCATTGAGCTTTTTGGATCCACGTTGCCTTGATCAACCAAATAAGCACCCCAGTGCGCTGCTGATTTTTTTGCGCCAAGAAAATGAGGAATTTTTGTAAATACGTCTGTGTGTGCATCAAGATGAAGTAATGATACTGGTTGGCCATCACAAAGATATCCTTTACCAAGAGCCTGAAGTATTCCTCCNGTAATTGAATGGTCTCCACCAATTGATATTGGAGAGACTTTCTTCTTATCAATTTTTTTATAAAATTTTGTAATCTGATTGATACAATCTTCATTGTCATTCGCTTTTGGAAAAGCAACATCTCCTGCATCAATAATATCTAGTTGAGACCAAGGGTCGAATTTAAATTTTTTATGAACCCGTCGCTGAAGGCTTGATATGTTCCTCACTGCTCTAGGCCCGAGGTGCTGATCTCTTTCAGTGGTACCATTGCCAGTAGAATGTGGAACACCTATCAAAGCAATATCTTGTGATTTCAGTGGATTATTCGGGCATCGAAAAAGTGTAGGGATGCCCCACCAATATAAATTCTGCATCATTGACTGTTCATATTTGGTCGTCATTGCGTTATTTCCTTCTCACCTAGTAAAAAAATATTTTAACAGTATAAGACAATAACTTTATTAACTGTCTAGCGATAATNTATACTTCTTGTGGGAAGACTTTGTTTTTTGTTATGCTTTATGAAGACAANAAGAATTGTTATTTTGAGGTNGTTTGTGAACAAAACNGGATTTTTTTTTCATGAAGAGTGCTTGTGGCACAGTGGTGGCAATTATGCATTTACATTGCCTGTTGGCGGTTTTGTTCAGCCATTAGCTTCAGGTGGGTTACCTGAAAATCCAGAAACCAAGCGGCGTTTTAGAAACTTAATTGAATTTTCTGGATTATCAAAAGACCTTAATATTTTGTCTGCTCGCCGAGCAAACGTCGATGAACTGTTAAGGGTGCACACAAAAAAATACATTAGAGACTTTATGTCTTTGAGCGAGAATGGAGGTGGTGAACTTGGTCGGCAAGTCCCATTTGGCCCCGGTGGATTTGATATGGCAAGTCGGTCTGCAGGTCTTGTCGTGTCAGCCGTTGAGTGTGTACTAAATGGTGAATTAAAGAATGCTTATGCTCTATCGAGGCCGCCTGGCCATCACTGTCTACCTGATATCCCAAATGGTTTTTGCCTGCTGAACAACATAGCNATAGCGGTCAGATCAGCGCAGGCAAATGGGATTATTGAGCGTGTCGCTATTATCGATTGGGACGTTCATCATGGAAATGGGACTGAAGCAATTTTCTATGATGATCCAAATGTTCTTACAATTTCAATTCATCAAGAACGGAACTATCCTTTAGACACGGGAAGCTTTCGAGACAGAGGTGAGGGAAAAGGTGCTGGGTTTAACCTCAATGTGCCTTTACCTCCGGGAAGTGGAGATNCTTCTTATTTGGAGGCAATGAAGCGGTTGGTAGAACCTACCGTAAACTCATTTAAACCTGACCTGATAGTTGTCGCTTGTGGCTTTGATGCTTCTGGAGTTGATCCGTTAAGTCGAATGCTTTGTGGNGCAGAGACATTCAAAAAGATGACTAAATCTGTGATGGAACTTGCTGATTGGAATTGTGGAGGAAAGCTTATGATGGCTCATGAAGGTGGTTATTCTGAGGTTCATGTNCCATTTTGTGGTCACGCTGTTCTTGAGGAAATGTCTGGTTCATCGATAGAAGTAAGGGATCCGCTAAAGGCGAGAATTGATGGGCAACAACCATCAAAAGATTTTAATAATTTTGTTTTGACAAAGATATATGAGATTGAACAACAACTTTTCAGATAAAATGGATTGACTTTTTTGTGATATGTTAAATATTTCTAAAAATAGAAAGTTTAAATTATGTCCATTCTTTTGAAGGATCGGTTATTTCCTATAGAGCCATCGACAAGAACCTTGGCAAGGCAGCTCTTTGAAAAGGTGGAGAACATTCCGATTATTAGTCCTCACGGGCACACTGAGGCCAGCTGGTTTTCAGAAAATCTGGCTTTTGATAACCCCACAGATTTATTTGTGACACCGGACCATTATGTCTATAGAATGCTGATTTCTCAAGGGATCAGCCTTGATAAAATCGGTTTAAAAACTGACGGTTCAGTTAACGATGAAAAAAGTAATAAAGCGATTTGGAATATATTTGCCGCTAACTACCACCTTTTTCGTGGAACCCCAACTAGGCTTTGGTTGAATTATGTATTTTATAACCTTTTTGGACTAAGAAAGCCATTAAATAGTGAGACTTCAGAGGAGTACTACGACGTGATTGGATCAGCGTTGAAGACTCCTCAATTTAAACCGCGAGAACTTTTCAAAAGCTTTAATATTGAAGTGTTATCTACTACTAATAGTCCAATTGAGGACCTTGAATTTCATGAGAAGATTATTAAATCGGACTGGAATGCGAAAATTATTCCTGCTTACAGGCCCGACAATGTAATAGACCCTGATCATGAGAATTTCGTAGAAAATATTCAAAAACTTGGCGATTTAACGGGAGAAAACTCGGAAAGCTTCAATGGTTATTTGGCGGCTCATTTTGCTCGACGACAGTTCTTTAAATCAATGGGTGCAACCAGTACCGACCATGGTCACCCGACCGCGAATACAGAAAACTTGGGTAGTAAGGAAATACAAACACTGTTTGACAAGGCCTTAAGAAAGCAATTGAATAGTGGTGAGGCTGAGAGGTTTAGAGGCCACATGCTTTTAGAGATGGCACGCATGAGTCTTGATGATAATTTAGTTATGCAGCTGCACCCGGGCTCCTTTCGTAATCATTCACCTCAAATAATGAAAACTTTGGGACGTGATAGAGGGTTTGATATACCGCTTAAGATAGGGTATGTTGAAGCACTTAAGCCACTACTGGACGAAGTAGGTCTAGATAATCGATTTTCACTAATTTTGTTCACACTAGATGAGAGCGCCTTGTCTCGGGAGCTTGCTCCGTTATGCGGTGTTTACCCATGCTTGAAAATAGGCCCTCCATGGTGGTTTTTTGATAGTGTTGAAGGTATGAGCCGATTTAGGCGGTCTGTAACGGAAACAGCTGGTTTTTATAATACGGTAGGGTTCAACGACGATACTCGTGCTTTTTGCTCTATTACAGCGCGACATGATGTGGCCCGGCGTGTTGACTGCGCTTATCTAGCGGAGTTGGTGGTTTCAGGACAAATTTCGGAAGAAGAGGCTCATGATTTGAGTTATGAGTTAGCTTACGCTTTAGCAAAGAAGGCTTACAGACTGTGATAAAAAGTAATAGTAAAATAGCTTTATCGAGAGTATCTCCGTGTGAAAAGTCGGTAAATGTCGTTCATTTAGGGCTCGGAGCTTTTTATCGAGCTTTTGCTTGCCATTATTTTCAAAAATTAAATGCTATTAAGAAAAATTCTGTTCGAATTATGGGTGTTTCTTTAAGGACCCCAGATTTGATAAGAGTTCTTGCCCGACAGGATGGATTGTTTACCGCTTTTGAAAAGGGGCCCAGCCAACTTCGCCCTCAAGTATTGGATTCAATCTGTGAAGCAGTTTTTGCTCCAGACAGTCCGAGCTACTTGTTAGAGGCTCTAGCGAGCCCTACCGTAAGCTTGGTAACCTTGACTATTACGGAAAAAGGATATTGTTTGGTACCTAGCTCTGGAGAGTTAGATTTAACCAGTGAAGACATCATATATGACCTTGAACACCCAAAAGCACCGCGGACAGCTATTGCTTTTATAGTCTATTCTCTTAATCTGCGAATGAATAGAGGGCTTCGCCCATTCACCTGCATCTCTTGTGATAATCTTCCAAGTAATGGTGTAGTTCTTTCAAATGCGGTGCTGAAGTTTGCAAAAAATATTGACGAGGGGCTTTGTAATTGGATTTCAGAGTTTGGTATTTTCCCTTCTAGTATGGTTGATCGTATCGTTCCAGCGATCTCTCACGACGATATCGATTATTTATCAGATTTTATACCTCATATAGATTTAGCACCTGTGGTTCACGAGCCATATTCACTCTGGGTTATCGAGAGTGCGGTTGAAACAAATATAGAATTTAATCTTCAAGAAGTTGGAGTTAAACTAGTGCCAAATGTTGAAGATTTTGAACGTTTAAAGCTTCGGTGTCTAAATGGAACCCACAGTGCTCTGGCTTATCTGGGTTACTTAGCGGGATTCAAAACAATCTTTGAAGCCGTATCTCAGCCCGTCTTTGAGACCTTCTTAAATAAGTTATGGAACAATGAAATTTTACCATCGGTTATCCCACCTCCAGACTTTGAAACTTCAGCCTATATCGAAAAATTGTTTGAGCGTTATAAAAACCCTAATATACGCCATTTGACAAAGCAGATAGCAATGGACGGCTCACAAAAGCTTCCACAAAGGATACTAGGAACTATTATTGACAATTTAAATTCTGATAGGAACATAGAGTTGTTGTGCGAGGTGGTAGCAGCTTGGATTAGATATACAAGTGGAAAGGACGAATTTGGAAATAATTTTGATGTAATTGATCCAAAGACACAAAAGTTTTATGAGCTTCATAAGAAAGAAAAGAATGCAACACACTTAGTAGAGGGTTATCTACTCCTTGACGATATTTTCCCCCTAGCATTAAGGAGGAATGATATTTTTAGAACTACTCTCGAGGAAGTATTAGTTCGACAAATCCATGGCGGAACACTAAAGTCGTTGAAAGAGGCGTTAAAATGAAAGAAACTTGGCGTTGGTATGGAAAATTTGACAAGATTTCCCTTCAAGAAATATCGCAAACGGGTGCAAAAGGTATAGTAACGGCTTTGCATGAAATACCCTACGGCGAAATATGGACTGTCGAGCAGATCTCACTATTGAAAGAGCGGGTCCAAAAGCCTGATCTAGGTCTCACTTGGGAAGTTGTGGAAAGTTTACCGATTCACGAAGACATAAAAATGGGTGAAGGAAATTTAAAAGAATTATTTTCGAATTACCGACAGTCCGTAGAGAATTTGGCAAGTGTTGGAGTTACCACAATTTGTTATAATTTTATGCCTGTTTTAGATTGGACGCGAAC
>PAHT02000081.1 GCA_002705045.2 Paracoccaceae bacterium
CAAAGAAAATGCATAGCAATACTTGCTCGATATTTTTTGTCTACGCATGCCCGCCCGATCTCAAGCGAGTTTTTATGTTTGGCTACAAGCTTATCTAAATGATATTCAGTTGCAGAGTAAAAACCTAGAGCTTTCTCAGCTACAGTTGACTCCATTAATCTGATAGTCCCAACCACCGGGGGACCATCACTATAATTTTTCGAACATTTATCAATTAATATAAGGTGATCACAGTACTGGTCGAACTTATCTCTCTCTAAACGCTCATTTTTATCGTTTTTTGGTAGACTTGCGCCAAATTCTTCAATGAATACCTTATATCGTAAGCGCTGCGCCGCTAAAATCTCATTATCATCAAGCGCTAGCCGAACTTCAAATTGATCAGTACTAGTCAGGAACATTTATAACCTTTTTTAAGAAAAACAGCTGAATAAATGGTATGGTTGGTCTATAATTTGACTTTTTTAAAATGACAATTTAATTTTTTAATTCTAAGTTTTCTTTAAACTCGATAGATCGAGCCACATAACTGCGAGCGCTATCGGATATACCATATATTTCTTCGGTCTTAAGATTTCGAACGGCTTTAGCTGGTGCACCCAAAATAAGTTTACCACTCTCACAAAAATCTTTTCCTTCGGTGACTAACGCACCTGCACCAACAATACAGTTACTACCAATATTCGCACCATTTAAAATTATAGCTCCCATCCCAATGATACAGTTATCGCCAATAGAACAACCGTGAATAATCGCGCCGTGTCCAATAGTGCAATTCTTGCCAATTCTGAGTGGAAAACCAACATCAGTATGAAGAACACAGTTCTCTTGTATGTTAGTCCCAAAATCAATTTTGACACTTTCGTTGTCACCACGAATAACCGCACCAAACCATACTGAAGTATCTCGTTTTAAATCTACGGAACCAATCACTCTAGCCGTATCAGCTATCCAGTATCTTTTTGAGGATGGTACAGACGGGTAGCTAGATCCAATTGCAAAAATGGTCACTTATAGCGGTCCTCAAATTCAAAATTCAATGAATTCACATAATCAACTAATGATTGTCTATCGAGCCTTCGGAGTCTTTCAGCTCGAATTATCGATTTTACATCATTGTGAACCATATCAAGATCTTCATTAATTAAAATATAATCATATTCTGACCAATGGCTTATTTCTTCTTTTGACTTAATCATCCTCGATTTGACAACGGCAGCGGTATCTTGGCCTCGAGAAACCAGTCTGGTCTCCAATTCTTGAATTGATGGCGGCAATATAAAAATTGAAACGACAAATCTTCGGAGGTGTGAATTTCGAATTTTAATGCCCCCCTGCCAATCAACATCAAAAAGTACGTCGAACCCACTTGCAAGAGCTTTTTCTACCGGTTTTTTTGGTGTGCCATATTTATGGCCGAACACATTCGCGTACTCTAACATTTCTCCTGCTTCAATCATTTTTTCAAATTCACTATTGGTTTTAAAAAAATACTCTCTACCATCTTCTTCACCATGCCTTGGAGACCTTGTAGTCACTGAAATTGAAAAATTCACGTTTGTGTCATTGTTAAGGATATGCTTTGATACACTTGACTTCCCCGCTCCAGATGGAGACGAAATAATGAATAGAATTCCTTCGGAGGATAATAAATTAGAATTCATGTTCTTTCCTAACCCATTGAACAAAAATAAACTTCGCCAAAATTGTTAATTAATCACTCACTATTATTTATTCGACCCGATTCGACAATTCTTCAGCAACCATAAAAGCCAATTCCAGAGACTGATTAGCATTCAACCGTGGGTCACATGCGGTATGATATCGAAGTGACAAATCTTCATCCCCTATCGCCTGCAAACCACCCGTACATTCGGTGACATTTTTTCCCGTCATTTCAATATGAATACCTCCAGGGAACGTACCTTCAGATTTATGGATAGCAAAAAAATCTTTGACCTCCTGTAATACTCTGTCGAAAGGTCGCGTTTTAAAACCACTCTCAGATTTAATGGTATTTCCATGCATTGGATCACAAGACCAAACTACGTCGAAACCTTGACGGGAAACAGCCGAAATTAATTTTGGTAAGAAAGTATGGCTTTCGTTCGCACCAAATCTAGTTATTAAAGTAATTCGTCCAGGTTCATTTGTCGGATTTAATTTAACAATTAATTTTACTAGATCTTCTTCTGATAGTGAGGGCCCACACTTTATTCCAATCGGATTTATTACTCCTGAGCAGAACTCTACGTGAGCACCATCAACTTGCCTCGTCCTGTCACCAATCCAAATCATATGACCCGATCCCGCAACGCTAGTTCCTGAGGTACTATCAATACGACAAAGTGCTTCTTCGTATTCGAGAAGTAACGCTTCGTGACTCGTGTAAAAATCAACTTTATGAAGCATCTCATTTTCAGCCGAAGAGACGCCGGCCGCTTTCATGAAATCCAATGACTCTGATATTTTATCCGCAAGATCAAAGAATTTTGAATATTCTTTTCCGCCCATCGCACTTTCAAGTGTCCAAGAATGCACTCTCTTAATATCCGCAAANCCACCTTGCGAAAATGCCCGTAACAAATTTAAAGAGGCTGCNGCCTGGGTNTAGGCTTGAAGCATTCTTTGCGGATCAGGAAACCTTTGATCAANTGGTAATCCATTAATTATATCACCTCTGTAAGACGGGACTTCCACACCATTCACAAGTTCAAAATCTGATGATCTTGGTTTTGCAAATTGACCCGCCATTCTTCCAATCTTTATTATTGGGCACTTACCACCAAAAGTTAGAACTACCGCCATCTGGAGTAAAACCTTAAAACTATCCCTTATTAAATCGGCATTGAATTCATCAAAACTTTCTGCACAATCCCCACCTTGCAGAACAAAGGCGTTGCCAAGACTAGCCTCTGCAAGCTGCATTTTTAACCGTCGAGCCTCTCCAGCAAAAACTAAAGGCGGATAATTAGAAAGCCGTTGCTCTACAGATTCCAGTTCAGACTTATCTTCATAAGTTGGCATTTGAATCCTTGGTAATTTGCGCCACCCAGATTTAGTCCAGCTATTTGACATGATGATCAACTCCTAATATTCGCAATATCCACTCTATAGGGTACAAAAGCCTATTTAGCTAGTGTCGAGAAGAATATTTTTAGATGCCACAGCGATATTTTTTCTATTGACCTTTTAAATACTGAGGATCATCAATAGGCGTGGACAATATTACTTTAAAAGTATCAAGTTACCTCTTTAGTACAGTTAAAAAAATGAATTGGGTGCAAAAGTTGATGAAAAATTATATCTTCGTTTTACTTGAAAACTTTTCGCTCTTGGCATTTTCAAGCGCAATTGAGCCGCTACGGCTTGCAAATCGAATGTCCAAAACTGACAAATTTTTTTGGAAGCTAGTGAGTGTCGAAAACGATGAGGTCTCTTGCTCTAATGGTACGAAAATTAAATGTGATGGAAACCTGGATAGCAGTACTTACCGAGACGATACTATAATAATTTGTGGTGGAACTAATATAAAAGATAACATGACAAAAAAATTGCTCGGTTGGCTTAGAAGGGAAGCACGCAAAGGACTTAGCATTGGTGGATTATGCACTGCCTCACAAATTCTAGCAAAAGCCGGCCTTCTGGATAATAAAAAATGTACGATTCACTGGGAAAATAGAGACTCATTCATAGAAGATTTCCCCGACCATCAGTTGACTTCATCTATCTACACTGTCGACGGTAACAGATTTACTGCGGCTGGCGGTGTTGCATCTGCAGATCTTATACTTCATCTTATTGGAAAAGAGTTTGGAGCAGAACTTGCCAATCTAGTCGCAGATCAAATGATACATACCTCAATTAGGACAGAAAAAGATAGCCAACGCCTATCCATTCCAACTCGAATTGGTGTACGCCATCCAAAATTAGCAGCTGTACTCGAACTTATGGAGCAATCCTTAGAAGAACCAGATTCACCAGCAAATCTTGCATCGAAAGTCGGGGTATCAACCCGACAACTGGAGCGTCTGTTCCGAAGGTATTTAAACCGCTCACCGAAACGATATTATATGGAATTACGCCTCCAAAAAGCTCGTAATTTGTTATTACAAACTGACATGACCGTGATAAATGTCGCTCTTGCATGCGGGTTTTCATCACCATCACACTTTTCAAAGTGCTACCGCAACCATTTTTCAAACACCCCTTATAGAGAGCGAGGTTCGCCTGACAACCATTAGAAACGTGGTCGATAATTGTTATTAAAAAAAATTCAGAATTTTGTTAGCCATCGGCGACAAAATATTTTCAGAATTTCAAAAAGTTGGGCTTTAACCTCCGGTTTAAGTCTCAGTACAAAGCAAACTTAAATTCAGTTTGACTTACATCACATTTCGTGGTGCCCGAGGAGAGAGTCGAACTCTCACACCCGCAAGGGCGGCGGATTTTGAATCCGCTGCGTCTACCATTCCGCCACTCGGGCCCGACCTATCGAAATAGTGCTTATAATCCCTGACGTCAATTGTAGATTTAAGATAATATTTAAGATAATGATTTATTGAGTAAATATCTGGGGAAATCGTGCTTCAAAAGTTATATTTTAAAATATTGACAATTTCTGGAAAAAAATTTGCACCACTTGTTTTGTGCATAGTGGCCTTTTTAGAGTCTGTTATATTTCCAATACCACCAGATGTTCTTTTAATCCCTATGTCACTAGCACATAAACATCGATCCTTGTTTTTTGCAGGATTAGCAACCATATTTTCAGTACTTGGAGGAATTGTCGGATATCTACTAGGTTTCTTATTTTGGAATGAAATTGGAAAGCCGCTAACGCAGCATTTAGGTTACGCAGAGGCTTATTCATCTCTTACAGCTTTGTACACTGAATTTGGGATTTTAATTGTCGTAATCGGTGCGCTTACACCATTTCCGTTCAAAATTATTGCGATTCTCTCTGGTGCCTTGGAATATCCCTTAATAAATTTTTTAATTGCAGCGACCTTTTCAAGAGGATTAAGATTTTATATCATAGGCATTATAATCTTTGTTTGGGGCAATAAAATTGATCATTTTATTAAAAATTATTTGAGATTGATCTCTATCACGATTGCAACAGTGCTAATTGGAGCTTACTTTCTTTTCAAATGACCGTTTTTAGAAGTATAAACCAGATAATTTCAATATTACTAATGTGCTCAGCAGCATTATTAATTACGGTTCTATACTTTGAATACGTGCTTGATTTAAAACCTTGTAAATTATGCACCTGGCAAAGAGTTCCACACATTGTCGTGTTATTTCTAGGATTATTTATCTTGACTAATAATAGCTTTAAGACAACTCTCTGTTCACTCTGTACGATAGTAATCTTCTCTGGTTTTTTGTTGTCTGGTTATCACGTCGGAGTCGAGTATAAATTATGGTCTGGACCAGTAACTTGTTCAGGAAATAATCTCTCAACGACACTAAGTGCTAATTTGTTTCTAGAAGCGATCTTAAACACGCCTATCGTAAGATGCGATGAAATCAAATGGTCATTTATAGGGATCTCAATGGCTGGCTGGAATTTTCTTATATCATTCGTTCTATCCATCACCTGGTCAATTATTACGATTTATTTTGTAAAATTATATCGAAATTAACTTTCAAGTTCAGCGTCCCAATAAAGAAAATCCATCCAACTTTCATGCAAATAATTTGGAGGAAATTTTCGACCCTTATTCATAAGAACTTCTACCGATGGTTTGGTGGGTTTCTTTAATACCTTCATCCCAGATGATTTTAAATCTCGACTTCCCTTTCTCAAATTGCATGAACTACACGCAGCAACAACATTTTCCCAAGTTGTTTTACCCCCTCGGCACTTTGGCATAACATGATCAAAGGTCATCTCTCCTTTTTTACCGCAGTACTGACAGGAAAACTCATCCCTTAGAAATAAATTAAATCTTGTGAACGCTGAGGATCTTGATGGTCTTATGTAATCTCGAAGCACGACGACTGATGGTATTTTTATTGAAATAGAGGGTGAATGCACTGTGTCATCATATTCAGCGATCACACTTACCCGATCTAAAAATTTAGCTTTTATTGCATCTTGCCAAGGCCAAACTGATAGTGGCAAGTAAGATAGAGGTCTATAGTCTGCATTCAAAACTAATGCTGCCCGTTTATCTAACAAATTTGGTTGTTTCTGGAAATAAACGTTTGAATTTAAACCTATTAAATCGGCCTTTCGATGTTTCATTTTGACAAGATTACTCACTTATTTGCTTATTACTTATTCTTAATCCAGTATGAGAATTATCAGTGATATTTCAATCTTAAAAACAATTTTCTTAAAAAGCATCTATTATTTTCCGCTACTTAGTTTTAGTCACCCTACCTAGAGTACTCACAGATAAACGCTAATGCCTTAGTTAATCCATCTGGCGCGATACCATGCCCTATCCCCCTGGACAGATGTCTCTGCACGGTAAAATTTAGTGAAGTCAATTCATTGTAAGCCTCAGGTAAAGATGTTGGTATTACAACCTGGTCCTCATCTCCATGAATTAGCAATATCGGCGGACGCGAATTAACTCTTTCTCTAAAGACCCCTGCATTTATTAATTTGCCGGAAAATCCAATTATACCACCAATGGCTCTACGTCTTTGTGGTCCCATATACAAACTCAACATTGTTCCCTGAGAGAACCCAAATAAAAATACATTTTCGTCTTGAACACCCTCATCTGATATTAATTTATCGATCCAATTATTTGTAAGCAAACATATTTTATCTAACTGTTCCATCGCTAAGTTGACGGGCGACCCATCCATGTCTGGTATTGGAAACCATTGAAATCCAAATGGAGACATCTGACATTTAGTTGGCGCATCGGGCGCGACAAAAAGAGTATCGGGTAAATGATCCGACAAAACACTTCCAATGCTCAACAAATCAGAACCATCAGCACCATAACCATGCAAAAATATTACAATAGATTTTGTATTTCTTGATTTTGCTTCGATTCTCTTAAAATTCATTTTCATAATTAAATCATTCTTTTCGTTTTTTTTTATAACTATAATACCGCCAGATAATCATCGCAGCTATAGTCCTGAACGGCCTCCAGAGTTGAGCTAAGTCATCTAATTCCTCCGAAGATGGCCGTTGCTTCATATCAAATAAAAGTCGAGTACCCTCCTTTAACGCTAAATCGCCAGAGGCAAAGATATCTGATCTTCGTAAGCTAAACATAAGATAAATTTGAGCGGTCCACAATCCGATTCCACGTACAGCAGTTAACTCTTGGATTATTTCAGCATTTGATTTTCTTTCAAAAGAGCCATAATCAAGATCTGTTAATGCTAACCCCTTCACATAAGAAACTTTTGTTTTTGATAATCCCGCATTTCTCAGTGTACTCTCAGTGGCTGCTACAACAGACTCATTAGTAATTAAATCACAAACTTTTAACTTCGTCCAAATAGCTTGCGCTGCGGAGGTGGATAATTGCTGTCCAACAATAATTTTAAACAATGCTTCAAACCCGTTAACATCTTTCCTGAATTTTGGAAGACCACACGCTGACAGGGCATATGAAAACTTTGGCTCGTTCTTAGAAAGCACTGAGACTCCTTTTCTCAGATCCTCATCACTCTCAACAATAATTTCTTCCATTGATTAAACTTTAAAATTTGGTTTCTTTATATTTTGTTTAGTTACGGTAAATAATTGCTCGGACAGAAAAGTCTAACCAAGAAAACAATATTTAAATTGGTTCGACGTTACTTTTTAAAAGTTTCCAATTGAGAGCGTCAAGCAAAGCTTGAAAACTCGCATCGATAATATTAGCCGAAACTCCTACCGTCGACCACCTATTTCCGTCTGAGTCTTCACTATCAATCAAAACTCTAGTAACGGCGCCAACACCACCAGAGGTAATTCTAACCTTAAAATCTACTAATTTGATATCGTCTATATAGGGTTGATATGGACCAATATCCTTACTTATGGCCCGAGCCAAAGCATTCACCGGCCCCCGGTCCGACCCCTCCGCATCGAGACTCTCCGAAACCGAAAGAACTTTCTTATTATTAATCTTAAGAGCGACCATAGCCTCAGATAAAGTCACTACCTCATTGTATTTGTTCTTCCGACGTTCCATAAGCACTCGATACCTCTTAACTTCAAAGTAATTTGGTAATGATCCTAAAATTCTATGCGCTAATAATTCAAAAGAAGCTTGTGCAAGATCAAAAGAAAACCCTTTATCTTCTTGTGATTTTATTTCTTTTAAAATTTCATCTAACTTTGGATTATTCTTTTGTACCTTTATTCCAGCATCGCCCAAACGGGATAATAGGTTAGACCTCCCAGCTTGGTTGGACATTGGAATAACTCTTTTGTTGCCTACTAAACTTGGATCAATATGCTCATAAGTATTTGGATCTTTAAGCACAGCACTAGCATGCAAACCTCCTTTATGTGCGAAAGCCGAAGCACCTACATAAGGTGCTCCCCGACTAGGAATGCGATTGAGTAAATCATCTAGAAGACGCGATGTATGTGTTATTAGGCTCAACTCATTTTTTGAAATACTGAGTTCAAGTGTTTTAGAAAACGGTTCTTTTAAAAGCAAGGTCGGAATTAAAGACACTAAATCTGCGTTGCCACAGCGCTCACCTAATCCGTTAAGTGTTCCCTGTAAATGCCGAACTCCGGCTTTTAAGGCAGCTAATGAATTTGCAACAGCATTTCCAGTGTCATTATGAGCATGAATACCTAACTTTAATCGTGGGATTCCTTTTCCAATTACAGCACTTATTATTTCAAAAATTTCGTCTGGAAGTGTCCCACCATTAGTATCGCAAAGAACAATCCATCGAGCACCACTTGAGTATGCAGCTTCTAAAGTTTTTAGCGCGTATTCTGGATTAGACTTATACCCATCAAAAAAATGCTCAGCGTCAAAAATGGCCTCTCGACCTAGACCGATTAGGTACTGAATCGAAGCGCTTATATTATTCAGATTTTCTTCTAATGAAACGTTCAGTGCATTTCTTACGTGGAAATCATTGCTTTTACCAACTAAGCAAACAGTCGAAGTGCCAGCATTGACCACCGCCGATAATATATCATCATTTTCAACAGAAAACCCTGTCCTTTTCGTCATCCCGAACGCACTTAACTTTGAAAACTTCAATTCATTAACAACAGAAAAAAAATCATCATCAGTTGGATTTGCTCCCGGCCACCCTCCTTCAATATAGTCAACACCCAATTTATCTAATGCAGACATAATGGATAGCTTATCTTGCTTAGAAAATTGTACACCTTGGGTTTGCTGACCATCTCTCAGGGTCGTATCATAAATGTAAAGCCTTTCTCTGACCATCATAAATCTTTCATTTTTTTCCTATTAAAATTGGGACTTAAGCTCCACTCAGTTTTGTCTGATTTATCCTGAAGTATAATACCCACTCGTTCAATCTTTTTTCTTATTTGATCTGCCGTCACAAAATCTTTAACTTTCTTTGCCTCAAATCGCTTCCTAAGCAACGATTTTATTTTCTTTGTCTCAAAATCGCTTAATTGGATCGTTGGTAGAGCCTCATTTAAATCTTGTTCCATCAAGCCAAGAAATTGAGCAGACGATAAAAGTTCAGAATAGTTGCCTGCTGATGCTAGCTCGTGTAGTTCTGCAAATGCTTTCGGGGTGTTTAAATCGTCGGCCAATGCAGCTAAAACAGAGGAGGCGGGTGATTTAGAAGCCCTTTTACCAGCGCATAGAAGCCGCCATTTGTTTAAAACTTTCGAAGCATCAGAAACCCGTTGTCGCGTCCAATCTAGGGGTTGTCTATAATGGGTCAGCATCAAAACCATCCTTATAACTTCGCCATTGACGCCCATCTGAATTAAATCTTGTACAGTAAAAAAATTACCTGACGACTTTGCCATTTTCTCACCCTCAATTTGAAGAAATCCATTATGCATCCAAATATTGGCGAATCCTCCTTTAGGATAAGAACAACAGCTTTGAGCAATTTCATTCTCATGATGCGGAAAAACTAGGTCAATTCCACCACCATGAATATCAAAAGATTCGCCAAGTAACTCATGTATCATCGCAGAACACTCGATATGCCAACCGGGTCGGCCCCTTCCCCAAGGGCTGTCCCATCCGGGCGTCTTTTCGTCAGAAGGTTTCCAAAGTATAAAATCTAAAGGATCTCTCTTGTTATCAGATACAGCAACTCGGCTTCCAAAATTCATTTCATCCAATTTTCGATGTGATAAAAGCCCATAGTCCGGAAACGACCTAGTCGAAAACAGTACATGACCAGTATCATCTTGATAGGCATTTTTATTGTTGATTAGGATCGATATCTGTTTGATCATTGCCCCAACAAATTCAGTTGCACGAGGACTTTTACTTGGTTCCAGAACATTAAGCTGTAACATATCTTGCTTATACCATTTAATCGTCTCATCCGTAATACTCTTGATCGATCTTCCGGTATCCATTGATTGCTTATTTATCTTATCATCTATGTCGGTAAAATTTCTAACATAAGTGACGCAATTTTTGCCAAAATTGTACCGGAGGAAACGAAATAAAACATCAAAAACAACAGCTGGACGAGCATTACCAATGTGAGCTCGGTCATACACCGTTGGTCCACATACGTATAATTTAATTTCTTTTAGGTCTATCGGTTTGAAAACGGTCTTCTTTTTCTCTTTAGTATCAAAGAACTTGATTTCCATTTTAAAATCGCTTTCTCACAATCAGGCAAATAATTCACTTACTGCTAAATTAAGATGTTTTACAATAAGTTGGTAACACTGTCTTGTGAAAAATTCAGCAATAGAATAAAAACAAGTCAGAGTATAATTAACCAAAATCATTTAGTAAAATCGGTTACTACTTTATTACACGAACGAAAATAGATAACTATCGACAATGAACAAATTTTTCTTATCCGTAAATACAAAAAAGATTCTCTTGATTATCCTTATTGGAATGTTGTCTTCAAACTGTTCAAACCAAAATATCCAACAAAAAGACTTGTTAATAAATGATCCTTTTGAAAAATATAATAGGAAAACTCATCAATTTAATAAAACTATTGATAAAGTAGCATTACTACCAACCTCGCAGCTTTACGGTAAAACCGTACCGCCATATTTCCGTTTAGGAGCCGCATCTTTTTACAGCAATCTCCAAGAACCTAAGCGGTTTGCAAACCATATAGTTCAAGGTCAATATAAAAAAGCCTCCGTTGATTTTCGTCGATTCTTTCTTAACAGCACCGTGGGTCTTTTGGGCTTATTTGACGCAGCGTCTTGGCTTGGTTTTTTTCCAGAAGAGACTGACTTTGATGAAACCTTTGCATACTGGTCAGTTCCAGCTGGACCATACCTCGAAATTCCATTTTTAGGACCAAATTCATTTCGTGGGTCCTTTGGGCTTTTTGCCGATTATACTGTAAACCCATTGGTAAGGTTACCCGGACCAATACCAAATTTAAGTTTGGCAACTTTTGAAATAATTAACATTATAAATTCGAGGCATGAATACGCCCAGGCAATTGACTCTATCTTGTATCGGTCGAGCGATAGTTATGCTTTGACAAGACTAACTTATTTTCAAAAATCGAAAAGAATAGGTCAACCTCAAGAAACTATACCTTTTGAACTGTTTGATCCATCGGCGGATTTTTAAGAAATGTCGATACCACCTTCAAAAACTCTACTTGCCAATATATCCACATCATCAATCGTGCTAAGTTGATCAGCAGTTAGCACTCCTGAGGCTTCTTTAAAAATCCTATTCGCGTGCCTTAATCTAGCCCTATCCAAAGCATTTCTTATTGAGCGAGCATTAGCAAAGTGAGCTTGCTCTTTTCGTAAATTAATGTAGGTGCGCAGGGCATCTATAGCATTAGAGGTTAACTTATAATTCTGCTCTGCAAGAGTATTTTGTGCTATTTCCAATAACTCGTCAGATGAATAGTCAGGAAATTCAATATGATGAGCTATCCTTGACCTAAAACCCGGATTACTCTCAAAAAACTTGTCCATTTTTTCCTTGTAACCTGCCAGAATTACAACTAAATCATCTCGATTATTTTCCATAACTTGAAGAAGAATCTCGATCGCCTCTTGACCGTAATCTCGTTCATTCTCGGGCCTGTACAAGTAATATGCTTCATCTATAAAAAGAACTCCTCCCATCGCTTTTTTAAGTACCTCTTTTGTTTTTGGTGCTGTATGCCCAATGTACTGACCAACTAAATCATCTCGAGTAACTGATACCAGATGACCTTTACGTACATACCCAAGTTTACTGAGCAACTCTGCCATTTTCAGCGCAAGTGTTGTTTTTCCTGTCCCCGGATTACCTGAAAAGCACATATGGAGGGTTAATGGCTCATTGATAAGTCCCAGTTTTTTCCGAGCCTTGTCAACAATAAGCAAAGCAGCTGTTTCTCTAATACGAGTTTTGACCGGCTCCAAACCAGTCAATGAAGCGTCTAGATCATTGAGAATTGTTCCAACTCCACTCTCCTGAAAATCTTTAACTAGATCTACCTCAGTCAAAATCTCGCTTCGTTCATCAAACGCTTCTTCGCTATTCATAACTCACCATTATTATCTATTTTTCAGTTCACCGACAGTTTTTACCTTTACCACGATTAAGAATATCGTTCTCCTTCCGGATGATCTGTAGAATACGGAGTGATTGAGTACCGAATTGATCGTCCTTTGATTTCCTCTCGTGATAATTTAAATCCTTTTTCAATCTTTGGCCGATTAGCAATAAATGATAGTCTGATAGACTCCCAACCAGCCGTTGAGTCAAAGGCCATAATACGAATATATTTGTTGCCGTGAAGTTTCCTACATTCATTCAGCTCGTAAACCACAGCCGCCGCATCAGGATTATCAAACATCGGGTGACCCCACATTTCCCAATAGGTATTACGTGGATGAGGGTCATCTGTATATTCCAAACTTACTGCCCAATTATTATCAATACAGTATTGAACTTGAGTATGAATTTGTTGGTCAGTCAAATCAGGTAAAAAAGAAAAAGCTCCTTGTGTTACTCTCATTTTATTATCTCCTTATGATGGTGTAGTGGTTGGGGCATAATCTGGAGCATCAGTAGATGCATAATCAAAAGTCACACCTTTCCAAGTATCGAGGGCTTGACGAAGTGGGGTGCAAGTTTTGGATGCATCAGCTAGGATCTGAGGACCCTCAGCAAAATAATCGCGTCCCGCATTTCGAGCAAAGACCATCGCCTCTAATGCTACACGATTTGCCTCCGCACCAGCTTGGATTCCATGGGGGTGACCTATAGTTCCTCCACCAAATTGTAATACAACGTCTTCTCCGAGATAGTGGAGTAGTTGATGCATTTGACCAGCATGAATACCCCCTGACGCAACAGGCATCATTTTATTCAACGAGGCCCACTGCTGATCAAAGAAAATTCCATTTTCGAGGGCTTGTGGATTAAACTCCTCTCTACATATATCGTAATATCCTTTTGTGGTGGCTGGATCGCCTTCTAACTTCCCAACAACTGTTCCCGCGTGAATATGATCTACTCCTGCTAATCTCATCCATTTAGATATAACTCGGAAAGATACACCATGAGATTTTTGGCGAGTATAGGTAGAATGTCCTGCCCGGTGCAAGTGCAAAATCATATCGTTATCCCGAGCCCATTTTGCCATAGATTGAATCGCTGTATACCCGATGACCAAATCAATCATAATAATAACCGACCCAAGTTCTTTGGCGAATTCGGCTCGTTTATACATCTCTTCCATGGTACCGGCTGTAACATTTAGATAGGTTCCTTTAACTTCACCAGTCGCTGCACTCGCTTTATTTACGGCCTCCATACAGTACAAAAAACGATCGCGCCAATGCATAAAGGGCTGACTATTGATATTTTCATCATCTTTTGTAAAGTCCAGCCCACCTTTTAAGGCTTCATAAACTACTCTACCATAATTCCGGCCAGACAAGCCAAGCTTTGGTTTCACGGTTGCACCTAACAACGGTCGACCAAAAACTCCTAGTCTTTCTCGTTCAACAACAATACCCGTCGCTGGACCCTGAAACGTTTTAACGTATGCTACTGGAAGCCTCATATCCTCTAAGCGCAACCCTTTTAGGGGTTTAAACCCAAAAACATTTCCAATTATAGAAGCAGTAAGGTTAGCGATGGACCCACCCTCAAAAAGGTCAAGGTCATAAGCGATATACGCGAAATATTGTCCAGGTTCATTTGGTACAGGATCAACTCTGTAGGCCTTCGCCCGATACTTATCACAAGCAGTTAACCTATCTGTCCAAACAACCGTCCAGGTTGCAGTTGAACTTTCTCCCGCTACTGCCGCCGCCGCTTCAATAGGATCAACGCCATCCTGTGGGGTAATTCTAAAAAGAGAAATAATATCCGTATCTTTAGGCTCATAATCAGGTTCCCAGTAACCCATTTTCCTATATTCCAACACACCTGCCGCATACCGTTCTTTTCCTGTGACTATTTCATTTTTTTCACGCATTATTTAACTCCTTTTAACAATAAAATTCATTTATAATTTGCCAGATGCATATTTTTTGGCCATGTCATCCATTGAGATGACTTTGATCTTTGCACCATGTCCAGCTGTACCAAATCTTTCAAACCTATCCTTGCACAACGACGTCATTTCATCCATTGCAGGAATTAAAAACTTTCTAGGATCAAATTCGCTTTTATTTTCATTTGCTATTCGTCTGAACTGTCCAGTGATCGCCATTCGACAATCAGTATCAATATTAACTTTTCTTACTCCGGACTTTATTCCTCTGACAATTTCTTCCACTGGAACTCCATAAGTCTGAGGCATCTCTCCTCCATTGTTATTTATCAAATCTTGAAGGTATTGAGGAACCGATGAAGAGCCATGCATAACCAAATGCGTATTAGGGATCTTTTGATGAATAGCCTCAATAACTTTCATGGCCAGAATTTCACCATCCGGTTTTCGACTAAATTTATAAGCACCGTGACTAGTCCCACATGCAATAGCAAGCGCATCAACACAAGTCTTTTCTACAAAATCAGCAGCTTGATCAGGATCGGTAAGTAATTGCTCTTGACTTAGTTTACCCTCCGCCCCTGAGCCATCTTCTTCGCCGGCTTCACCAGTTTCAAGGCTGCCCAAAACTCCAAGCTCTCCCTCAACTGAAGCCCCCACTGAATGCGCTATCGATGTAACCTTACGCGTAATATCAACATTATATTCGTACGTAGCTGGCGTTTTCATGTCACCTTCAAGAGAACCATCCATCATGACTGAAGTAAAACCATGCCTAATAGCAGAGAAACATGTGCTCTCATTATTTCCATGATCTTGATGTAAGCAAATTGGCACTGCAGGGTACATCTCTGATAATGCAACTACCATATGAAAGAGCATCGTGTCACCAGCATACGACCTGGCACCACGGCTAGCTTGTAATATTACTGGTGAATCAGTATCGGAAGCAGCTTTAAGGATCGCCAAACCTTGTTCCATGTTATTTATATTAAAAGCTGGAACAGCAAAGCCTGATTCTGCCGCTTGATCTAGCAGTTGTCTTANGGTTATTAGTGCCATTATATTCTCCTTGGAACGATCTCTTTNAAATTATNCTAACGCTAGCTTCGCTTCGACAGACTTATCAATCGAGCTATNAACGGCGTNAGAATTAGTTGCATTGCTAAATCTAATTTCCCACCNGGAATGACTATAGAATTAGCCCGACTCATCCAACTGCCACTAATCATAGAAACTAGATACGGAAAATCAATTCCGTGAGGATTCTTGAATCGAATNACCACGATACTTTCGTCAGCAGTTGGAATCCAACGCGCCACAAGAGGATTCGAGGTGTCAACCACAGGAACCCTTTGAAAATTTATATCTGTTTCGGTAAACTGGGGNATAATACAATGAATATAAGCATGCATTCGTCTCAGAATAGTATCTGTAACGGCTTCAGTAGAATAGCCTCTAGTTGATCGATCCCGATGAATTTTTTGAATCCATTCTAGGTTTGTAACTGGCACTACGCCTATTTTAAGATCTGCATATTGTGCCAAATTTACTTCGTCATTCACAACAGCNCCATGCAAGCCCTCATAAAATAGNAAGTCTGAATTCGGATCAATATCCCGCCATTCTGTAAACTTCCCAGGCGCCACACCAAATCGTTCCGNTTCCTCTTCACTGTGGACNTAATTTCGGGTCTTTCCAGTTCCAGTTGAACTNTAATTTTTAAAAACANTTTCCAAATCGACTAAAATATTTGCNTCAAACGAAAAATGCGAAAAAGTACTATCTCCGCCNCTGGTCCTTCGTTCTAACTCTTTTTTCATATTTTCTCGATCAAATTTATGAAATGCATCTCCCTCTATGGATATCGCATTAACATTTTCTCTTCGGAAAATTTGATCAAAAGTATGTTTAACTGTCGAAGTGCCTGCGCCCGAGGAACCTATGACAGATATTATTGGATGTTTCTGNCTCACGTCTAATTCTCCTCAACTATTAAACAAACCACGTTGACCAAATAATGGCGATTTTTCTTCTTTNGGTAAATCATAATAGGCCTGTAAACGGGCTATTTCATTAGTTGAACCAAATGCAAATGGAGTTCTGGAATGTATTGATGCTACCGGCTGATCCAGAATCCGATCTATACAATTTGTTGCCCCGCCTCCCGCTTGCTCAATTAGAAAAGCAATCGGTGCGCACTCATAAACCATTCTCAATCGACCCACCTCGTAAGCCTTTCTATTATCTGCAGGATAAATAAAAATTCCCCCACGAGAAAGTATTCGATGCGTTTCTGCTACCAACGAAGCTACCCAACGCATATTAAAATTCACATCACGAGGACCAATTTCACCTGCATTGCTATCCTCAATGTAAAGCCGCATCGGCTTTGACCAATGCCTAGCATTGGACGCATTTACAGCATACTCTTGGGTATCAACTGGAATTTTAATTTCTTTTTTTGTGAGCAAGAACTGTTTACTTTCTCGATCCAAAACGTATTGCAAAACCCCTTTGCCGGTAGTGANCACAAATATTGTTTGGGGTCCAAAAATAATATACCCGGCTGCAATTTGGTTATTTCCAGATTGCAAAAACTGCTCAACTATTTTCGTTTGACTTGCTGCAACTGTACATTCNCGAATTGAAAAAATTGANCCAATGGAAAGATTGGTCTCAATATTGGAAGAACCGTCAAGCGGATCTATAGCGAGNAATAACGAGCCTGCCTCATTNATTATAGTCATGTTCTCTCGCTCTTCTGAAACATACCCAACAACTGGTGAACTTTGTAATGCTTTAAAATATTCGCGATCAGCAATTACATCCAGTGACCTTTGGGNATCGCCATCCGCATTTAAATTCAATTTAACATCGCCAGTGCCATACAAATCCCCGAGCGAAATAATATTTGANAAGTTTATAGCNACTTGTCCCAATATATTAATTACGGTCCTCAGATCCGAGGAAGCATCNAGAAGATCAATATTTTTTANAGAATCAGGCATTGTTTCACGTATTTAACCTCTTAAATTAGAGTACGCNAAAATAATTTTTAAAAGCAATTAAAATAATTTCTATAATCGTCTAAAAGCAAAATTACTTCTAAAGCATTTTAATTAATCTATCGATCACCTCAGGCTAACTTTCTATTTCGGGCCGAGGAATGGTGCTCGAACCAACAAATTTCTNGAAATTTGTGAGTTAGATTATCTTATTGAGANCGAAAAACCTAACCATAATTAATATTTNAGAGATGGATTTAATCTAAGTTGAACGATTGTGACCGATAAATTTGAANNCNAANATTAAAGTGTTNTCANACTACTTCATACCNAAATAATTTCCGAGAANTTTTTTAAAACCAAATACAAATATAGCTTATAATGATATATTAGGTTTATCGAAAAACTTATAGATTGATCTACTTCATTTAGATTGCGGTCAATTAGTTGAACCAAATTAACAACTAGTTAAACCAAATTAACAACTTAAGCATTTCAAGAGTACTAAAAAATTTGAGTTGGAATCCATAAGGTGGATTAAACCAAAGGCTTTAGGAAAG
>PAHT02000015.1 GCA_002705045.2 Paracoccaceae bacterium
TTTAAATTTCATGTTAATTGACTTCCAATTAAATAAAGTGCCTTCAAAAGTATCGCTCGCTCAAATTTAATAGAAGTAAGACGATAGTTTTTCTATTTTGGCAAGAAATAAATAGTACTTCAATTTTACAAAGTTTATCATAGAAAATGCTTTTTTTTGTACCTTATTTTTCAGAAAAAACTGGGCCACAGTTCCGTTTAATTTTCATCCAAAATTTTCTTAAAATTTCATTCTACTCATCTTTTGGCTGAAAAATGAAAAAAAATTGATAAATACAATAAATTGTTATCAAAAAGGCAAAAATAGCCCATCCTAGATTATTTCCTACAATTTCAAGGCATGTCCAAATGAAACAGGCAACAACAACAGAAATACGACGCCAAATAGGAATAAAAAACTTCAATTGTAAATCCATGTAACTCCCACTAATTTAAATCGGATGAATACTAATTTAAACGTCAGTAATCTTGATTTAAAAATATATCAATATATTTAAATGAGTGGAAACTTCACTTAACTCTGACACAAGACAATTTATGATAATGAACTTCACAGCGTCAAAATCTTCATCATTAGAGAAACTCGACTACTTTCTTTCCAAGAATATCACTAAATATGAAAATGGTAGAAATTTCGATTTTGGTCCACAAAATCAAAGAATAGTTTCTTGTCTTTCTCCATATATTACCCATCGGGTCTTATCAGAATACGATATAATTAAAAAAGTAATTTCTATGAACACTTCGAAAAACTCGGAAAAATTTGTTCAAGAAATATTCTGGCGAATCTATTGGCGAGGTTGGCTCGAAACGCACTCAGAAGTTTGGACAGATTTCGTTAAAGAAACTGTATCACTCGATTGTGAGGAAAATTATAATCGAGCCGTGAACGGAGAAACGAAGATAGACTTTTTCAATTCTTGGGTAAAGGAATTGAAAAATGAAAATTATCTGCACAACCACACGCGTATGTGGTTCGCCAGTATATGGATATTTACGCTGAAACTCCCATGGCAACTAGGCGCAGCTTTTTTTCTAAAACATTTGCTTGATGGTGATAGTGCATCAAATACACTTAGTTGGCGCTGGGTTGCAGGCCTTCATACAAAAGGAAAAAATTATCTTGCAAAAAAATGGAATATTGAGAAGTTTTCGAACATTGCAGTCAAAAATATCCGATTGAACGAGACTGCTAAACCGCTATTCAATAACAAAACATATCCGTTCAAACTTCCAGAATGCATAACAAATGCTTACAATAAAAATAAAATATTATTAATTTTTGACAACGAACTCAATAATTCCAATCCAAAAATTAACTTTTCCGATTACAAACAAATTTTTTTACTAATTTTAGACAACAGTAAAAGACAAATAGAATTAGACTGTAAGGTTTTACAATTTAAGCGAAGTCTTCAATTGGACTTTCAAGAAAGATTAAAGAACAGTAAAATAATCAATCACCCTTTTTTAGAAAATATTTGCAAATCTACTGATGAAATCGATGTTCTTTACCCCTTTATTGGTGAGAATTACGACTATCTAAATAAATTAAAAAAAAGCTTTGGCACAAACTTCAACATTATTTACAACGAGCAAGACCTTTATTGCTGGAAATTCGCCAATAAAGGCTACTTTAATTTCAAGAAGAACAGCGACACGATTTTAAATCAAATAGGCTAAAAAGGCAACAAATGGCAATCCTAAAAAGGCAACAAATGGCAATCAAAGAACTGACTGAAGGTGAAAAAAGTGAGCTGGTCCAAATGGCTCTATCTGATCACGTAAGTTTCAAGAATATATGTGATCAATATGGTCTTAAAGAAAAAGAAACAAAAAAATTCATGCGTGCAAATATAAGTCCTCGAGCGTATAAAAATTGGAGAAAGAGAGTTCGCACCTTTTCAGATCGGCGTGAGAACTATAAATAAAATTTCATTGAATCATTAGACTAGAGCAAGCTAGACCAAAAGAATTTAATAAACCTCAGAAGAGTTATCGGGGATCTCCACTTTTTCATTACCAGAGATTAAACTTCTTGCCTCAGTTATCATGCTAGAAGCTCCGGATACAAGAATTCTTACATCATTTGAAAGTGTTGCAAAATCAAACCCCCAGCCTATTGCTTGAGCTGCATATATCGGACTTCCACAGTGAATACCTGCACGAATTCCTGCAGATTTAGCGGCATCAAGAATCTTCATTATAACCTCGGTCATTTCAGTCTCTTCTCGGTCAAACCCAGGAGCTAGCCGACCATTTGTTACGCCTAAGGTAAGATCTGCAGGGCCAATGTAAACACCATCAAGCCCATCGGTTGATACAATATCGACGATATTTTTGACAGCTTTAGCGGTTTCGATCATTGCAAAACCACAAATATTGGCGCTTGCTTCGGTTGCATATCCAGCCCCTGCAGAAAAGTTTGCGCGAGTGGGGCCAAAACTCCTTTCTCCGTGTGGTGGATACCGCAAACAACTTACGAAAGACTTTGCCTCATCTTTAGTATTGATCATTGGACAAATTATACCATAGGCACCAGCATCCAAGGCTTTCATAATATCCGGGGGATGATTCCACGGCACCCTAACCATGGGTACTACACCTGAGGCTCTTACTGCCTGTAGCATTGAGAGCATTCCCTCATAGTCTAAAGCACCGTGCTGCATATCTACGGTAACACTATCGTACCCCTGATTTGCCATTATTTCAGCTGTAAAAGCAGAATTAATGGAAAGCCAACCATTGAGCGTTCCTCGGCCCAGAGACCATTCTCGTTTCAAATTATTTTTTATCAAGCCTATCTCCAATTTTAAATATAATTAGCTCCATACAAGCAAAAATTCGTAACTACTAATATTCATCCACCTCAGACACCTCTACCAGTCGTCGTTCATGCATAGATAGATACGCAGCCTCTGCCAATATTAATGCTTTTCTTCCATCTTCGAACGTTGAAAGTGGTTGTTTTTCATTCAAAATACAATCGACAAACCCATCAATTTCAGCCATGAAAGCCTCACTATATCGTTCAACGAAAAAAAACTGGTAGGGTGCAGATGTTTCTACACCAGTGCTCCCGTACCTTTTCAACTCATGAGGCTTACGGTTTCCTGAAATCAACATGCCATTTGATCCCATCAATTCAACCCTTTGATCATATCCATATAGCGCCTTTCTTGAATTGTTTATATGGCATTGCTTACCAGAAGCCGTTCGTAGAATGCACATGGCACTATCAACTTCCTCAAGCTCAGCACCTAGTTTTGGGTCACCTAATGCATTTGCTAGAGCAAACACCTCTGTTGGTTCCTCTCCTAACATGAAACGAGCAAGATCAAAATCGTGAATAGTCATGTCTCTAAATAAACCGCCTGCGCCCTCAAGATAAGTTTTTGAAGGAATTTCCGGATCGCGAGAAGTAATAATAACCTGATGTAAATCTCCAATCTCACCCTCTAGCATTGCCTTACGCGCCCCACGATGCCCCGGATCATAACGGCGGTTAAAGCCAATCTGAATTGGAATTGAAGTTCCAGAAATCTGCTTTGCGCATTGATTTACTCGACCTAAATCTAAATCGATCGGCTTTTCACATAAAACAGGTTTTCCAGCGAAAACAGCCTTTTCTATGAAATCTGCATGCGTTGAAGTCGCTGACGCGATAAGTACCCCATCAATATTTTCTGAGTCAAAGATCTCTGCGGAAGTCTTACCAACCTTGACCCCATATAATTGCGCAACTTTTCTAGCAGATTCTTCGTCTGCATCAAAAACCATCGTGAGGTTAGTCAGTTGGTGTTTAGCTATATTAGCCGCGTGCATCTGCCCAATCCTACCACAGCCGATCAAAGCAATATTAACCATTTTTTTTACCTTCATTAGTATCTTCAAGGAAGTTCTATCAGGCAGAGAGGTTTGTTACAATCATCATAAACGTCTTTCCCAATTTGAAGGCTTAGAACTAAAGAAAAATTCTCTTGTAGAATATTAAAACCATTGAAAATAACCTCTAAACTATTGCAACAATTACTTCTTGCGCATACTAATTTCTTAACTTAAGCACAANTAAAACTCTGGAGAAAAAATGACNAATAAAAAAACAATNCACCTTACAATGGCCCAAGCGCTCGTACGCTACCTTTGCAGCCAATTTACTGAAATAGAAGGGGAGAAAGTTCCATTGTTCGCAGGCGTGTTCGCAATATTTGGGCACGGAAATGTCACATGTTTGGGGGAAGCGCTAGAAGCAGTTCAAGATCAACTCCCAACCTGGCGAGGTCAAAACGAACAATCTATGGCTTTGGCTGCAATAGGTTATGCTAAAGCCAAACTTCGTCGGCAACTAATGATAGCCACTTCATCAGTTGGTCCAGGAGCCACGAATATGGTCACAGCTGCTGGCGTCGCTCATTCCAATCGTCTTCCTGTTTTATTAATTAGTGGCGATACTTTTGCCAATAGGAGACCTGATCCAGTTTTACAGCAAGTTGAGCACTTTAATAATCCAAGCATCACCGTAAATGACAGCTTCAAACCAGTCACTCGGTATTGGGATCGAATAACTCACCCAGAGCAAATAATATCATCGTTACCGCAAGCAATCGCAGCCATGCTTGATCCAGCTGATTGTGGTCCAGCTTTCATAGGACTTTGCCAAGACACGCAAGAGCTAGCATTCGATTACCCTGCGTCATTCTTTGATGAAAAACTTCATATAATACCAAGAGCTCGCCCGGACTCTCGTAAACTTGCCAGCGCAGTAGAAAAGCTTAAATCTGCCAAGCGACCACTTATTATCTCTGGGGGAGGCGTTAAGTATTCGTTAGCTGGTGAAAAAATTGGTAATTTCGCTTCTCGCTGCGGTATCCCACTTTGTGAAACCATTGCTGGCAAAGGAGCGGTAATTCATGAGCATCCCGCCTACGTTGGAGGCATCGGTGTAACTGGATCAAGCTCTGCAAACTCCATGGCCGCATCTGCAGATATTATTTTAGCGGTTGGCACCCGTCTTCAAGATTTTACCACCGGTTCATGGACAACTTTTGCGGAAAATGCGCAATTCATTTCCATCAATACAGCGCGCTGGGATGCCATAAAACATCAAGCCCTCGACGTCGTGGGCGATGCCTTAGAAACCATTCAAGAAATTGACTCTAAACTTTTAAATTGGTCTGCGCCTGACGAATGGATGACTAGAGGGCGAGCTGAGATGAAAACTTGGAATGCTCTGTTAGACGAAAAACAAAAACCGACAAACGCAATTCTTCCATCATATGCCCAAATAATAAAAGTGGTGCAAGACAACGTAAATGACCGAGACTTAGTTATTACAGCCGCAGGGGGTCCTCCAGGTGAAGTCAATAAAGGTTGGCGTGTAAAAGCCCCAAACACTGTTGATACAGAGTTTGGTTTCTCTTGTATGGGTTATGAAATCCCAGCTGGTTGGGGAGCTGCAATGGCTGATAAAACACGAACTCCAATCGTCATTGTTGGTGATGGGACCTATATGATGATGAATTCAGATATTTACTCGTCTGTGCTTAGCGGACACAAGATGATAATAATAATACCAGACAATGGAGGGTTTGCGATTATTAACCGACTTCAAAATTTTAAAGGCGGCGCATCTTTTAATAATTTGATAAAGGATTGTAAAGTGAAGGAAGCATTCTCCGTGGATTTTGCAAAACATGCTGAATCCATGGGAGCTCATGGCCGACGAGTGGAGACACTTGATGCATTAGAGCAGGCTATGCAGTGGGCTCAAGAAAATGAAAAGACAACAGTTATAACTATTCCAACGGATGCCTATGAATGGACACCTGGCGATGCTTTATGGGATGTTGGAGTTCCTCAAACTTCAAACAGAAACGAAGTCAATGATGCGAGAACCGATCATAATATTATTCGGTCAAAACAGCGAGTTGGGGTATAGTCCAATGAAGACAAAACTAGGAATAGCGCCCATTGCTTGGTGGAATGATGATCTAGAAGAGCTAAGCGACGATGTATCACTGGAAGAATGCTTGTGGCAAGCAAGCCTCGCTGGTTTTACTGGTATGGAGACCGGTCGTAGATTCCCTATGGATGCTAAGGTCCTTAGCCCTACCCTTGCCAAGTATAAGATGTCAATTTGTGGCGGTTGGTTTTCCGGCTTGCTTCTCGACGGCTCAATCGAGGTAGAAAAAGAGCGTATAACTGCTCAGATGAATTTCTTTAAAGCTTCTAATGCTCCATGCATTGTTTATGGTGAAACCGCCCGCTCAGTGCAAGGAGAAAGAGACGCTCCTTTAAACCGGAAGCCAAAACTATCAAATGATGAAATGAAATCTTATGCTCGTAAAATGACAGAATTTGCCGAATGGTGCAAAGATGAAGGGATGCCAATAAGCTATCATCACCATATGGCTGCAGTTATTGAAACTGAGCAAGAGCTTGATGTGTTTATGAACCAATCCGGGGACGCACTCACACTACTTTACGATACTGGACATATGGCGTTTTCCGGGGGTGACGTTTTAAGAGTAATTGATAATCATCACAAGAGAATAAGTCATGTTCATACAAAGGATGTAAGGCAGGAAGTTATTGATGGATTGGATAGATCAAAAGAAAGTTTTTTAGATGCCGTTATTAAGGGAGCGTTCACTGTGCCAGGAGATGGTGACTTGGATTTTCAATCTATTGTAAATCGATTAGCTTCCTATAATTATGAAGGTTGGTTCGTCGTTGAAGCAGAGCAAAATCCAATAGTTAGCCCTCCACTTCAGATGGCTCAGCTTGGATATAAAGCATTAAGAGACGTCGTAATTACTTGTGGCTATGAAGTGGAAAATTTCCCCCAATGAATAGACTTGATGGAAAAATTGCAATTATTACGGGTGGGACTCAGGGTCTAGGCGCCGCAATTGCGAAACATTTTGCTAAACTTGGTGCAAAAGGTCTTCTTACATGCGGGCGCAACTCAAAAAATGGAAACCAAATCGCTCAATCTATCATGACCGAAACAGGAGTCAGAGTTTGTTTCGTGAAAACAGACTTAGCACAAATTAATCAAGTAAGAAAAATAGTGCCTATGGCCAAAGAAGTATTTGGTACCGTAGATATACTAGTAAATGCGGCAGGTCTTACAGACAGAGGAAATCTTCTCAATACCTCGATTGATCTGTATGATCGAATATTCGCAGTAAATACGAGGGCACCTTTTTTTCTAATGCAAGATGCTGCTAAACTTATGATTGCAAATAATACTTGCGGAACAATTGTAAATATTGGATCTGCCTCAGCGCATGCAGGCCAACCATTTATTGCCCCTTATTGCGCTTCGAAAGGTGCTTTAGCAACATTAACACGTAATTCTGGTTTCGCATTAATGCGAAACAGAATTCGAGTAAACCAGCTTAATATAGGATGGATGGCTTCAGATGGTGAGGACCGTATACAAAGGGAGTATCATGGAGCAGATGAAAACTGGTTAACTAAAGCAGCCCAAAAGCAACCATTTGGTAGGTTAATTGATCCAAATGAAGTAGCCAGGGCCGTAACATTTTTAGCCTCTGAGGATAGCGGAATGATGACCGGTTCCGTAATTCATTATGATCAATCAGTCTGGGGAGGTTATTCGTTTGGTCCACCGTCTCCAGATGACCCATTAACTGAATAATTTACTGTAGCAGCCATATATTTATTTCATCCAATTATTTTGTGGTCTAAAACCAAGTGTTTCTTTGATTTTTCTATTCGAAAATAGGCACTCATATGAACTAATTTCAAACTTTAAGTTAGATGTAGAATAAAATCTTTTTAAAATTTGTTCGTTGTTTAAATCGACTGAGTTGTTATCGTTTGATACGTTAAACACCTGATACCCAAGGCCGTCTTTCATAACGCACAATTCTACGGCATGTCCTAAATCTCTTGCATCAATATAATTAAATAGGTTTGGCAATCGAACTTCCGGTTTCTTCGAAAACTCCTTGAATAAAAAATTTTCCTCTGGCTCAATGACATTACCAATTCTTAACCCGTAAATATCAATACCTGAGCGCCGTTGAAAAGCTTTTGCAGTTTCTTCATTCACTACCTTTGACATTGCATAGCTATCCATNGGNTTTGTTGGATCCTCTTCAGTAATTGGCAAANTTTTAGGGACCGGCATGCCATGAGAAAAACAAAAACCATAAACTGTTTCCGAAGATGCAAATATTACTTTTTTAATACCAAGCTTTACCGCTGCTTCAATAACATTATAGGTTCCTAAAACATTAATACGATAGGTTTCATTATCAGGTTTAACTAAAATCCGAGGGATAGCTGCAAAGTGAATCACGGCATCCAAACCTAATATTTTTTGATTTTTTCTGAGCTCATTCTTATTAAAATGGCACGATAATGCATTAAAAACTGATCCAGAATTTGTTACATCTAAATTAATATAGTCTAATCCATCCACAGAGTAATTAACCAAATCACAGTTTAAAACCCTATGACCTTTANCTAAAAGATANTTTATTACATGTTTTCCAGCTTTGCCACTTCCACCAGTAATTAAAAGTCTTTTACTAGCTGCCATAACATTCTCTTCCAAATTTTACTGCGGTTAACTTATATATTGTGACAGTACATATAATTAACTTTTTTTTACCATAAAAAAGTTGANTGATGCAACCNTTGAAAATTCACAGAGTTGAAAAGGAGAAAGACAGTGATNATAGTTGCAGTTACATTCTTCATTCCAACAGAGATCAATTCAAAAACTTTAAAAGAAAAATTCCTTGAGACAGTCCCAATCTACAAGGAAACATCAGGGCTCATTGAAAAATTTTCATCCACGATATTAAAAACCAGAAAGCGGGAGGAATTAATTGCTTTGACACNGTGAAAAATGCTAAAAATTGGTTTAACGTTGAACGAATTTCTTANATTACAGAAAGGCACTCAACTCCAGAGCTGAAGTTTTTCTCGCCTCATCAATCACTCCTAGTTTTTTATAAAACCTTCAGTGTAATTTTTCCTATATGATCGGGCGACTCAAGCCTTTTATGCGCTTCGACTACTTCCTCTATATTATACGTACTATCCATCACGGGCTTAATTTTTCCACTGTCAATTAAAGGCCAAACCTCTTGAACTAAACCTTCCGCTATTTCAGTTTTCTTATTGTCAGACTGTGGTCGCAGNGTCGATCCAGTTATAATTAATCTTTTCATCATAACTTGCGTAAAATTCACATTAGCTTCATGTCCGCCCAAGAACCCTATCAAAACTAACCGAGCGTCATTGGCCATTATACTAATATTTCTCGTAGTGTAGGCTCCTCCCACCATATCCAAGATTAAATTCATACCTTTATTATTTGTTTTTTCTAATAAAACCTCAGCNAAATCATTATTCTTGTAATTTATGCTACATTTTGCACCAAGATCTTCGCATCGTTCGCACTTCTCATCAGAGCCAGCAGTGGTATATACTTCTGCCCCAAAGGCGCTTGCCAATTGGATTGCAGTGGTACCGATGCCACTCGAGCCTCCATGAACAAGGAATTTCTCGCCAGCTCTTAACTTTCCACGTAGAAAAACATTTGTCCAAACAGTGAAGAATGTCTCACACAAAGCGGCAGCTTGATTCATATCTAATCCATCAGGAATGCGTAGCGCGTGGTCCTCATTTGTTGTCACGAATTCGGCATAACCTCCGCCTGGAACAAGGGCTGTTACATAGTCACCTATTTTCCATCTATTGACGCTTTTACCGATAGCTACGACCTCGCCTGATACCTCTAAACCTAGACGCGGGTTAGCCCCCGGTGGAGCATTATATTGGCCTAACCTCTGCAGTGCATCCGGTTTATTTACTCCAGCAAAATGAACTTTAATTAAAATTTCGTCTTTACTTGGATTTGGAACTGGACAGTTAATAATTTTTAGTACTTCGGGAGGNCCATTTCGAAGAATATCAACAGCTTTCATAGCCTGTGGAATTACCATAGAAAACTCCTTTTCGATTAAAGTAGGTAAATCGTATTTGACTAAGAATTAACTAGATTAAGTTGTGAAGCAAGATATTTCATCTAATTCAAAATAGAATAAAACTAGAATTAAAAGTCTGGATAGTTAGTCAAGAAGACACATATATATATGAAATGTAAATCTTATTAGATCTGACCTAATGCTAGGGATCGCACTATGAAAAATTCAGTAATCAACATTGTCTGGTTCAAGCGCGACCTTAGGACTAATGACCACANGCCGCTNTATGAAGCTTCGCNAACTTCCTTGCCAACACTTCCACTGTTTATAATTGAACCAGACTATTGGGGAAGACGTTATGCCTCCTCAAGACATTGGTATTTTTTAAGAGATTGTTTAATCAACCTCGATAGCGATTGTTCACAGCTAGGGCAGCCACTAATAGTAAAAACAGGCGANGCAATAGCTATTTTTGAAGAGCTTAAAATCATGTTTGAAATTAACANTATCCGCGCTCACGAGGAAACTGGCGACGATTGGACATATAAACGCGATATTCGAGTAAGAAAATGGTGCCGTAAAAATAGTATTAAACTTATTGAGTCCCCAAGTAATGGTGTCGTCCGAGGTCTAAAAGATAGAGATCTCTGGGCAACTATTAGGAATAAACGAGTTTACGACCGAAGAATTCCAGACCCAGAAAAATTAAAGCCTCTGAAAGTAAAATGTTTAACACACATTCCGAAGAAAAGTGACCCATTATTTGGCCAAAAATTTGAAGAAAACATTCAAANTGGAGGAAGAAAGGAAGCCATATCAATATTACAAAGTTTCAAAAAGACTAGAGGAAAAGACTACTTGTTTAACATATCCTCTCCATTGAGATCGGAAGTTAGTTGCTCACGTCTTTCCCCTCATCTTGCCTGGGGAACTATTTCAGTTAAAGAGTTGCTAGATTGGTTGCCAAAGAATGCCACTGGCTTTTCGAGCTCTGATACTGTCTTAAATGGCCGTAATTTGGCAGCATATAAGTCTCGCCTTGCGTGGCGTTGCCATTTCATTCAAAAACTTGAAGATAAACCTTCTATTGAGTTTCATTGTATGCATCAAATGTTCGAAGGCATGAGAGAACTATCATTTAATTTAGAGTTTTTCAAGGCTTGGACTGAAGGTAGGACTGGATACCCTTTTATAGATGCCTGCATGCGATCCTTAATTAAGAATGGTTGGATAACATTTCGATCTAGAGCTTTGCTCGTTAGCTTTGCCAGTTACAACTTATGGCTGGACTGGAGAAAAACAGGAGAATATTTGGCTCAATTATTCACCGATTTTGAGCCTGGAATACATTTCAGCCAGTTACAGATGCAATCAGGTGTTACCGGAATAAATGCAATACGAATTTACAACCCTATTAAACAATCTTTTGACCAAGATAAAAATGGCGTATTCATAAAAAAATGGCTTCCAATTTTAGAGAAAGTTCCAAAAGAATTTATTCACGAACCTTGGTTGATGGACAGCCGACTTCAGGGTGAAGTAAATTGTATCATAGGAAAAGATTATCCTGCACCAATAGTTGACTTTAAATCCTCTTACCGAATGGCAAAAGATCGAATAAAGCAGGTCAGACAAAACAACTCCTATAAAACTATTTCAAATCAAGTTTTCAAGGAACTTGGAAGCCGCAAAAAGAGAACACGAGCAAGTCGATCAAAACCAAGTAACAGTCAATTATCATTTGATATTTGACTAAAAATATTTGCCCCGGCAACGCCCTGGATACAAAAATTTCGAAAAAGGATAGAATGGACCAAGAATACATGGAATTTTCTAAAGCAAAATACACCTTTTGCTTAATGACAAGCAAGTTGTCGGTTTCAGCTTGGATAAAAAATTAAAGTAGTGCACACCGATACTTAGAGTTCCAGATGGCTAAAGAATCCCTGTAACCAAATGCCCAAGAGTTCGTAGAAGAAATTACGCTTAATTAGAAGAGGAATTGAATTTCATGAGAAGTGACCTTATCGTAGCAATCAATATTGCTTTGTTCTGTCCTCGGCCACGAACATCGTTTCATTGCGCAAAATAAACTCCTCATTGAAATTTTATTTTTAGAGGTGTCACTCCGGCGGTTGACCTACCTCCGTATATTATTTCATATTATCACCAGAACTTCACTTAACAAATCATAATTAATGGAAAGGACAATATCATGAAGATGTTAGTAACTGTAAATATATCAAAAGGCTTTGCGCGATGGAAAGAAATGGCTAAAAGCCTCAATCCTGAGATGGAAAAAGTTGGAGTAAAAATGGTTTGGGCTGGTACTAATCCCGATGAAAGTAAAATATTCATGGTAGTGGATATGCAAGATCCATCCCAAATGCAGTCTTTTGGGGAAAGAGAGGACGTGGCTAAAGCTCGTGCAGAAGCAGGAGCTGACGTCGCCAGCACCACGGTTATCTCGCCAATTGGCGAACACTGGATACCATAAAAAAATAAGATCCTGTTCAAACTAATTTACCAATTGCCATCATAAG
>PAHT02000068.1 GCA_002705045.2 Paracoccaceae bacterium
GTACGAATTTCGCATCGGATAAATTTAACGTCATCCCCGATATAATGACAATGGCAAAAGCCATAACTAACGGGTCAATGCCAATGGGGGCCGTGTGCGTAAAAGATGAGATTTATGAAACAGTGACAGATACATCCAATGAAGGCGCAATAGAGTTTTTTCACGGTTATACTTATTCTGGGCACCCAGCATCATGTGCTGCAGGTTTAGCAACTTTGAAAATATATGAGGAAGAAGCACTTTTTGATCAAGCAGCCGAAATGTCTTCCTATTTTCAGGATTGTTTATTTTCCTTAGCTGATCATCCATTGGTCAAAGATGTTCGAGGAATTGGAATGATGGGTGGCGTTGAGGTACATGTCAAGGAGGCCCCCGGGAAACATGGAACAAAGCTACAAAAAGATATGTTTTGGAATGGTCTTCACGTAAAGTTCACAGGTGATACAGGAATAATAGCTCCAATGTTTATTTCTGAAAGGAATCATATCGATGAAATCATCGATAAGTTCCGAAAAACACTTAATGAAAAATCACACTAGAAAATATCATTTAGATGAAGTCTGCTCTATTTGTTGATTTTGATAATTCCTTCGGCTCTCTACCCGATGACTTCTTTGTCAAAATGAATCCTGAGATTATGCCAGACTTAAAGCTCATAAGGTTAAATAAGACTCTGTGTGACGATCTCGGTCTTAAACCCCACCAGCTAGAGAAACAGGATGGAGTAAACTTTCTTGGTGGTAAAAACATACTCTCAAACCAAAAGCCACTTGCACAAGTATACGCTGGCCACCAATTTGGAAACTTTGTTCCACAACTTGGTGATGGTAGAGCCATTCTTCTAGGTGAATTAATTGGCAAAGATGGAATACGGCGGGACCTTCAATTAAAAGGCTCTGGGAGAACACCTTTTTCCCGGATGGGCGATGGCAGATCAGGGTTAGGTCCAGTTCTTCGAGAGTACATTGTCTCCGAGGCTATGTCTGCCCTTGGAATACCAACAACGCGAGCATTAGCCGCACTTCTTACTGGTGAAAGGGTTGTTCGAGAAGGTCCTGTACCAGGTGCAATCTTAGTGCGAATTGCAAAAAGTCATATTAGAATCGGGACGTTTGAATACTTTGCACACAGAGGCGAGGTTGGAAAGGTTAAGATATTGGCTAACTATGTCATCGATCGTCACTATCCTGAAATTAAAGATAAAGTGGATAAATATACACAGCTTTTAGAAAAAGTCATTGAAAAACAAGCGATCTTAATAGCTGAATGGATGGGAGTGGGATTTATTCATGGAGTAATGAACACTGATAATATGACTTTATCTGGTGAGACAATTGATTTTGGCCCGTGCGCCTTTATGGATCATTTTAATATAGATAAATCGTACAGTTCGATTGACGCTCACGGTCGATACCGTTTTTCTAACCAACCACATATTGCAACTTGGAATCTAAGTCGCTTGGCCGAAACATTGTTACCTCTTATTGATGACAAGCAGACTAATGCTATCAAGCAGGCGGAAAAATCATTGGATGCGTTTGTTCCTCTGTTCACAGCCCACTGGACAAAAGTAATGGGAAAAAAGCTTGGAATTGAGAATCCAATCGAGTCTGATAAATTACTGATTGAAAACCTTCTCAACCTTATGCAAGTAGGCAATTCAGATTATACTCTTACATTTAGGAAATTTTCAAATATACTGAGAAGTAATGACCATAAAGATTGGATTACATTATTCCAGGACCCGAACAACCCCAAACTTTTACGTTGGTTGAAACAGTGGGAAAAGCGTCTGAGAAGTATGTCATCAAGCAAAGAGCATATAGCCAAAAATTTGGATGCTACTAATCCATATATCATTCCTCGAAATCATATAATTGAACTTTGTATCTCTGAAGCCATCAGAGGCGACTTAAGCCGCTTTAACCAACTCGCTCAAGGCATAAAAACACCTTACTTGGAGAAACCTGAATTTGAAAGCTATAGTAAACCACCAGAAGAAAATGAAATCGTTCATCAAACTTTTTGCGGAACTTAACAATATTTAGAAGAATTTTAATTAGATGAAAAAAAATTTCTTTGCCGCTAACAACTATTCTAAAGAAACGTACAGCTTAACTCAAATTACGCTGCATTGGTTTATTGCAGCACTTGTGATTTATCAGCTTGTTATAAATAGTGAAATAAAGTTGTGGTATAAGCAAAATCAAACTGGTTTTGAAATTCCAAACTACTCTCTAGGCGCTTGGCTTCATATTTTTATAGGTATAGTAATATTCTCTTTGATGTCTTATCGACTTTACAAAAGGGTTTGTACTGGAACGCCACCTTTACCGAAGAATACTTATTTACCTTTGCGGCTGTTGGCTCGGTTATCTCATTACTCACTTTATCTACTTCTTTTCATGATGCCAATATCTGGCTTTTTAGGTTGGTATTTAGAAATCGAAATGCTTATCGATATGCATCATCTTTTATCAAAAATACTTATTGCTCTTATACTTTTTCATATTTGCGCTGCAATATTTCAAGAGGGTGTTCTCGGAAATAACATTTTATATAAAATGATGCGTCCACAGAAACAAAATTTGAAATAAGAATACACCAGTTAGTTATTCTTAAGTGGCATCCCCAAACCTGCTATTACCATAGTTACTTTATCGGCGATACTCGCAATATCCTGATTAAGTTTACCAGAAACGTCTCGAAACTGTCTTGCCAACTTGTTATCAGGGACAACCCCGAAACCCGTCTCATTGCTAACAATAATTAATCTAGCTTTCGTATTTTTAACTGCCCTTTTGAACGACTCAATTTTTGTGTTATCAAAACTACTCGCGCATAGAAGGTTTGATACAAAAAGTGTTAAACAATCAATAAGTATTACCTCATCTTTTGAAGCCCTCATAAGAGGCTCGTCAATAGCTAAAGGACACTCCAAAGTCTTGAAGCAGTCTGCTCTTTCATATTTGTGAGTGTCGATGCGGTCCTGCATTTCGGTATCAAAGGCCTGAGCGGTCGCAATATAAATTGGAAGCATATGTGAACCCTCGGTGAGGCTGAGTGCAAGCTTTTCAGCAAATTTTGTTTTTCCAGATCGAGCACCACCAAGAACAAGGTGGGTTTTAAAATTTTCGGAGTTCGTATACATTGCAGTTTCTCTTTTTAAATTTTTGATACCTAAGGTATGGGGATTTTATTATGCTGTACAGAGTAGTCTTAGATATCGCCACCGCAATAATCTTTCTCACAAGAATTCCTCTAGCATGGCATAGGTTAAGTAACAGTGCGCCAAATTTATCATTAGCTCAATGGGCTTTCCCAATAGTTGGAGCTTTAATAGGTTTATTAGTGGGTTCAGTTACGATTATCTTTCTTCACTTTGGACTAGATTTAATTCCAGCAGCTTGCCTTGGGGTAGGTTTTGGGACATTAGTCACGGGAGGCATGCACGAAGATGGTCTTGCCGATACAGCTGACGGGTTGGGTGGGGGTAGAACTATTGAAAAGAAATTAGAAATAATGAAGGATAGTTCCCTAGGCTCCTATGGTACATCTGCTCTAATCTTAACCTATCTTCTTCGAGTAACTATGTTGGCTTCTCTAACTTCACACTCCACAATTATTTGCGCTTGTATCCTCACTGCTAGCGGCGGAAGAACCTCTATGGTGATACTTCGTAAAATAAGCTCGCCAGTTTCAATAGCCAGTTCGGCTAGTTCATTGGAACCCCTGAAATTCAAAGAAGTAGTGTTGAGTCTTATAATTTGTTCAACCTTTTTTCTACTTTTGGGTCCAGTTTTTGTAATAATTGGTCTTTGTATAGTTTCTATAATACCAATGTTCGTCCGGTGGCTCGCCGAAAAACAAATTGGCGGTATTAATGGGGATATTTTAGGCGCCTGCTCGCAAATAGCAGAAATTTCTTTATTTGTTGTTACAGTCGTTTGGCTATCTAATGCCTAAGGTGCTAAAAATATACTTATTAAGGCATGCACAACCGGACATCAAAAACAATACTGTGCCCATTAAAAACTGTGGTATACTAACTCCCAGTGATCAAACTTTGTCCAACCTTGTTCAGCAACTACCTATAAATTCCCAACTTATTCACAGCCCAATGAAAAGGGCTATCGAAACACTCATTTGCTTACGTAAGTTAGGACTTAAATCAAGCTCAATTGAGGAAAATAATGGTTTTTCTGAGCAAGATCTAGGGATTTTAGAAGGTGCGACCTATGAAGATGCTTGGAAAAATCTTTCAATGCTTAAACCACATAACTGGGCATTTTTTTCCTCTGACTACACCCCAAAGGGTGGAGAGTCTTTTTCCCAGCTAAGCGAAAGGGTAGTGCTGAGTCTTAATAAAATTCTAAAAGAATCCAGCGGAAGACCAATGACTATTATTTGTCATTCGGGGGTAATTCGATCTATAATCGGACACGCTTTGAATTTGGATCACGATGTAATGCTCTCATTACAATTTGATCATCTTTCACTAAGTTATATAGAATATCAAAAAGAAGAGAATGCAGGAGGACATTTCCAAATTGGTTTCTTAAATAGACTGTATTAAGAACTCAGGATGTGTCAACTCCCGCCTCAGCAAAGCTAGCCATGCCATTATGGCAATTAATGGCAGCCTTAAGAATACTAAATGACAATGCTGCACCTGAGCCTTCACCAAGTCGCATATCTAGATCTAAAATTGGTTTTTTTCCTAAAAGTGATGCCAAGCTGCGACTTGCTGGCTCAGCACTTAGATGTCCCAACAAACAATGTTCTAATGCTTGTTCACCCATAGCATGCAATATACTTGCTGAAGCACAACAAATAAAACCATCAAGAATAACAACCTTACTATTTGCCCTCGCACTCAAGATGGCACCACAAATCGCTGCTTGTTCACGACCTCCAAATACAGATAGAATCTCTAAAGGGCTACTAAGTTCATCTTTATGTCTTACTAAACTATTCTCAATTAATTTAATTTTTTTTTGTATTCCAGCAGAGTCCGAGCCGGTGCCAGGCCCAACCCAACTATCAACAGACCCGCCGAAAATTGCACTGCATATTGCCGACGCAACGGTTGAATTTCCTATACCCATTTCCCCTAATATAAGAACCTGGGTATCTTTGTTTACAGCATTCCAACCAACTGTAAATGCATCAAGGGTCTCAGACTCAGTCATAGCCGGGCTGCCACTAAAATCCTCAGTGGGCCTATCTAATTCTAAGTCAATTACTTTAAGGTTTATTCCATTAGAGTAGCATATCTGGTTTATAGCCGCACCATTATTTTTAAAGTTTTCAACCATCTGACGAGTAACTTCTTGAGGAAAAGGGTTAACGCCTTGATCACAAATACCATGGTTACCAGCAAAAATAATCGCCTCCACCTTTTCAACTAGTGGTGTATCCGTTGCTTGCCATCCTGATACAAAAACTGCTAACTCCTCTAACCTACCTAAAGAACCTCTCGGTTTGGTAAGATTGCTCTGCCTTATTTTTGCTTTTTCGATGAAATCTTGGTTGGTGACAGGAAGACCACGTATAAACTCGTAAATTTGATGAAAGTTAGCTGGGTTAAACTTTTTTGCGAACATAAAAACACTCTACTATCTGTTAAAATATCTTAAAAATTATTCTATTCTTATATAAATATTTTACTACTGGGAAAGACAAGAACTATTATTGCAAATAAATCAGCTGTATCTGGACATTTTGGAGAGTTTATTCAGGGTCGATTTGAACCTAATGGCCCACTTGTTCTGGTAACAGTTCCAAACATCAAACATAAAGTTAGGGTTAAATATGCTCCAGGCCCATTTGAAGTTAAACAAAAAGGAACCCAATCTTACCCAAAAGAGGAAGTATTAAAAATATTTTCTAGTTTAAATCATCCCTCTGAGGGTCAATTTAAAGTTAGTCTAGACATGCTTGAGGGCTGCGGTCTCGGGTCTTCGACTGCAACTATAGTTGCATTTTTGTTATCAATTAACCCAAATTTATCACCTGAATTTTTAGCTCAAACCTGTATTGCTCATGAAGGAGCCTCTGACCCACTTATGTTCAGTGAGCCAGAAAAATTACTTTGGGCTCCAAGAGAAGGGAAAATTATTAGTATTCTGCCCAAGTTACCAAAAATAACCTGTATTGGTGGCCTCTATGGGGCTCCACAAAGAACTGACCCAACCGATGTAAACTTCCCAATCATTACGGATCTTATCACAAAATGGAAATTTCCNGNCAANACAGCTGCNGACTTAGGAGAAATATGTTCAGAATCCTCTGCAAGGACTCTGAAACTGAAAGGGCATACCAATGATCCTACTCGGGCGGTTAGCAAAGATTTAGGAGCCCTTGGGTTTTCAATCGCACATACAGGAAATGTAAGAAACTTAATATTTCCATATAATTCAGTGCCAGAAAGAGTTAAAGAATATTTAGAAAAAGTTGGTTTTACTCACGTCCAAGAATTTTCACTAGGATTAAAATAGTTATGTTTTTAACTTCAATTGTTATTGCTGCGTTAATTGACATCTTAGTAGGTTGGCCCAACTGGTTATATCTGAAAATTGGGCACCCCGTAAGCTGGATAGCGATATTAATTAACTTTTTTGATAATTTGCTCAATAAACCAAAAAATAATTATTTTTATAGAAAAGTTGGTGGATTAATTACTGTGTGTGCAATTGTCGGCGCTCTAACTGTTTTAAGCTACTTCATTCAGCAGTATTTTAACAATGGCTTGACCAAAACAGTTTTTATAGCAGTTCTTTGNTGGCCATTTTTGGCTATAAAATCTATGTTTGAGCATGTTAAAAAAGTTTATGATGAGTTAAAAATTAATAATATCAGAAAAGCCCGGCAAGAAGTATCGATGATTGTTGGAAGAGATACTGGCCAAATGACTGAAGAAGAAATTGTTAGTTCCTCCATTGAAAGCCTTGCTGAAAATACCTCCGATGGGATTATAGCACCACTTTTTTGGGGAGCCCTTTTTGGACTTCCAGGAATTGTTTTTTATAAAACAGTAAATACTCTTGATAGTATGGTCGGCTACAAGACACCAAAGTACCAAGATTTTGGTTGGGCTTCGGCTAGACTAGATGACATCATAAATATTATCCCATCTCGATTAACATGCTTTCTCTTCGCCCTAGTATCAAATAAACCGAGGACCGTATTAAAAATTAGCTTTCAAAATGCAAAAAACCACCGTTCACCAAATGCAGGTTGGCCTGAGTCAGCTATGGCGGGAGCACTTAATATACGCCTATCTGGACCCCGGAAATACGGAGATAAATTATCTGACGAACCATGGCTTAATCCAACAGGTTTACCTGGTAAAACACACAATATCTTAGAGGCACTAACAATCTATAAAATGAGTGTCACCTTTTTCTTATTTTTATTAGTGATTTACCAAATAACTTCTTTTTCCTATACTAATATCTTTTAATAATAGAATTGTGATTNANTCATGGNNGANANCCACGGTGGAAATCTGGATTTTGCTGCCTCTTATTATGGAGGTGCAATAACAGACTGGTTAGATCTATCGACGGGCATTAACAGAATTCCTTATGACAATCTTCTAATTTCTCAAAATAATTTTTGTGTTTTACCGGAGCAGACATTGTTTGAGTCGTTAGTAAATGCAGCTGCGAATGAATACGCTGTTCCGGCAAAGGCTTCTGTACTCCCAATTTCTGGTGTCCAAATGGGTATACAAGCTATTCCTCACATAGGGATCTGTGGCACTGCAAAAATTCTAGGCCCTACTTATAATGAATATAGCTCTACCTTAGCAAACTTTGGATGGAAGATTATATATGTCAAAGACCTTAAGGACTTGGCAAATGCTGATCTGGCTGTAGTAGTTAACCCAAACAATCCTGATGGAAGAATTTGCACACAAAAGGAATTACTNATGGTTTTGCCAAAGGTAGGNAAACTCATAATAGACGAAAGTTATTGTGATCCNACACCAGAACTNTCTATGATTTCTCACGCAGGAAATAAAGGTTTAATAATTTTTAAATCAATTGGAAAATTTTTTGGCCTTGCAGGTATACGCCTTGGATTTGTTATAGGTCAGAAGAATGAACTAGCATCTTTTTCTAGCGTTTTAGGACCTTGGTCAGTGTCAGGTCCAGCTCTAGAAATTGGGAAAAGAGCTCTAACCGATACCGCTTGGATAAACCGAACACGGAATAGATTAAATAGTGATGCAAAAAGGCTCTCAAATTTACTTGCTGAGTCAAACATAAAGTCAGCTGGTGCAACAAAATTATTCCAACTCATTGAGCTTGATGATGCAACAAACGCTCAGAAAAAATTTGCTGAAGAAATGGTCTGGACACGAATTTTTTCTTATTCAAAGAGCTGGCTCAGAATAGGAATTCCGGGCCCTGAGGATGAGTGGTCAAGGTTGAGGGCATGCTTGAAAAAACTTATCTAGCCANTTCAAAAATTTTAGTTACGTCAAGGTTATTTTCAATATGATCAGCTAGTTCATCTANGGTNTTTTCNAGTGANTCATAATAACCATCAGACGTCTCAACCAAGTTTCTATCCAGTCCTTTCAGAAAAGATTTTCTAAAATTATCACTAGAAAATATTCCATGCACATAACTNCCAAAAACTTGTNTATCTTTTGAAATCGCTCCATCAAAACGATTTTCGAGCGAGCAGAACGGTCTATCACAATCCGGTCCACTCGTTTGACCCATATGAATTTCATAGCCTTCAAAAATAGTTTTAGTTGCNAGNTGCTCTCCAGTAACTTTTGATAAAGTTTTGGATGGCTGCATTTCNGTAACAACATTTAAGAAACCTAATCCTTGAATTCTGATAGACGAACTTTCAATTAAACGTGGATCTTTGATCTCAACTCCTAACATTTGATAGCCACCACAAATACCNAATATTTTACCGCCTCGTCTTTTATGGGCTAAAAGATCAACATCCCAGCCTTGTCTGCGCAAAAAATGCAAATCTTCAAATGTAGACTTTGACCCTGGAATAATAACTAAATCGCAGTCACCGGGTAAAGCTTCGCCCTCTTTTACCAAAACTAAATTTACTCCCTTTTCGAGACCTAGTGGATCAAGATCATCAAAATTAGCTATACGTGACAAAATTAAACATGCAATTTTTACTGAGCCAGAATTCTCTGGTGTTTTAAGGTCTAATATGTCTTCAGCAGGAAAATACATAGCATTCTTAAAATATGGTAATANACCAAGACCTCTCCATCCTGTTTCTTTTTCAATAACTTTGTAACCATCATCNAATAAACGTGGGTCGCCCCTGAATTTATTAATTATGAAACCCTTGATAAACGCTGCGTCCAATGAATCAATGACTGCCTTTGTACCAACCAATTGTGCTATGACACCTCCCCTATCAATATCTCCAATTATAATAACTGGTATATTTGCCTTTGTTGCAAAACCCATGTTTGCAATGTCATTTTTTCGTAAATTTACTTCAGCTGGGCTGCCAGCTCCCTCAACAATTACTAAATCTGCCCGCTCTTTCAATCGGCTTAAGCTTTCTAAAACAGGACCCATTAGTCCTTTCTTATAATTTGAATACTGATTAGCCTTAATAGTTGTTAACCNTTTTCCATGAACAACTATCTGACACCCAGTCTCACTTTCAGGTTTCAGCAGCACTGGGTTCATATCTGTGTGAGGGTCAGCTCCGCAAGCAAGAGCTTGAAAGGCTTGAGCTCGACCAATCTCGCCACCATCAATCGTAACACTTGCATTATTGGACATGTTCTGTGGTTTAAAAGGTAAAGCACTAANGCCTCGTCTAAGCGCAACGCGANCGAGTCCGGCCACAATCATAGATTTGCCTACATTCGATCCAGCACCTTGTATCATGATTGANTTTGCCATTCCNCGATAACCCCACAGTTNANNTAAAATTCTGTACCTTTTTGAGCTTTGATACCCGAACGAAACGGGTGCTTTATTAAAGTCATTTCAGTTACCAAATCTCCAATTTCAATCAATTCACTTGGAGCGTTTCTGCCTGTTAAAACTACATGCGTTTTTTCTGGCTTTTCATTTTTAAGAAACGAAACAACATCGTTTTGATCTAAATAATTGTATCGTAACGCAATATTGATTTCGTCCAGAAGGACCATGCGGTATTTTTGATTTTTGATTAATAACTTTGCTTTTTCCCATGCTTTAGAGGCCGCTTTGATGTCGCGTTCCTTATCTTGGGTTTCCCAAGTAAACCCTTCACCCATTGCATAAAATTCGCATAAATCAGAAAATTTTTCTTCGATTAACGTTCGTTCACCAGTAGACCAAGCTCCCTTTATAAATTGTATTACTCCACAGGGCATTTGATGAGCAATACAACGAAAAATCATACCAAACGCAGACGACGATTTGCCTTTTCCTTTTCCAGTATGAATGATTATTAAACCTTTTTCAGAAGATTTCGTTTCCATCATCTTGTCACGGGCTAATTTAATCTTCCGCATCTTTTCCTTATGAGTCAAATTTTCATTGGTCATTTAGAATCCTTTGCTTGACTTCATGTCAAAGTTCGTCTCTTTATTAAGTGTTGGTCTTGTTTTAGGACAAGCTAAGAGGGAATGCGATATAAAAATAATATTATAAGCGCAGCCGCCCCCGCGACCGTGACCAGAGAGGTTACTATACCACTGAACTGACTTGTTTGGGAAGGTAGGAAAACCACGATAGGAGAGTGCTCCATCAAATCTGCAAGCCGGGAGACCTACCAGCACGACGAAAGAGAAGCGGACGGGGTATTTCGCAACTGGTTCGATTGGTTTATTTGTCATAACGACTGATAATTTCCAACTGGTGCGCCCCAAAAACTTCAAAGCTAGGGTAAAATGGTATGGCCAAAACAAGTGTATTCGTTTGTATAAGTTGTCGAAGAAAAGATCATAAGCCTCAGCCCGATATCTCCGACGGCGAACATCTTTATCATCAATTAAAATCACAAAATGCATCTAAAGTCGTCGATATCGTTGCCGTTAAATGCTTGGCTTCCTGCAGTAACGGTTGTTCAATCGCCTTAAGCGCAGAAAATAAGTGGTCATACATTTATGGTGAAATGGATCCGTATACTGATGTTGCTGAAATCATAATTGGCGCTGATGCCTATAGTGACTCAACAGACGGAATTGTCCCATGGAGAGAAAGACCAACGATATTTCGAAAACGAACCCGCGCTAGAATACCACCAAGCGCATTTAAGGAGATTGATCATGAATGAGTTAACAAAAATCCCAGTCACAATTATAACGGGTTTTCTTGGCTCTGGTAAAACGACCCTGATAAGTCATTTGATGAAAAATCCACAAGGTAAAAAATTAGCAATTATAGTTAATGAATTTGGGAATCTTGGTGTAGATGGTGACATTTTAAAAAATTGCGCAGATGAAAATTGTCCGCTTGAGAATATAGTTGAATTATCAAACGGGTGCATCTGCTGTACAGTAGCAGACGAGTTCATTCCAACAATGAACTCTCTACTTTCATTGAAAGAAAAACCCCACCATATTATTATTGAAACTTCTGGCCTTGCTCTTCCAAAACCACTTTTAAAAGCATTTTCGTGGCCTGATATAAAATCCAAAATAACCGTCGATGGAGTTGTAGCAATTGCAGANTCAGAGGCTGTTTCTCAAGGACGGTTTGCGCCAGATATTGACGCTGTTAATAACCAAAGGTTAGAGGATCCCANCATAGATCATGAGACCCCNCTCTCNGAAGTATTTGAAGATCAGNTATCNTGTGCAGACATTATTTTGTTGTCAAAGACCGATTTAATTGATGAAAATNANATACGACTTGCACGACAAATAATTGCCAAGGAAACTAAAGACTCCGTTTCCATGATTGAAATAGCGAATGGTATCGTTGATCCAAAGCTTATATTAGGACTGGACGCNAATGCCGAACTGGACCTACACAATCGCCCATCCCATCATGACGGCTTTGAGGACCACGAACACGATGACTTTGATACTGTCNCTATCCAAATCGAGGAAATATCAGATATCGAACAATTAAAACATCGTATTGCTAATCTTGCGGNAGAAGAAAGTATTCTCAGAGTAAAAGGGTTCGTTGCAGTAANAGATAAGCCCATGAGATTACTAGTTCAAGCAGTTGGTAAACGGGTGCGTACTCAATTTGATAAACCATGGGGTGACTCTCCAAGACTATCAAACTTAGTCGTAATTGCAGAAAAAGATCATATCAATAAAGATAAAATTATCACAATGCTTTCCCAATAAAGATGTTTTTTCATGACTGTTTTAAATCGAAAATCAAATGCACGTAATTTTTAGAGAGAGCCACACTCTTGATGATACTGATGCGCCTTTTGATATAAATCAGACGGCGGCAGAACTGATTGTCCTATCCTTTTCAGATAGTGATTTAGGTGCGTTTTTGGCTGGTTGGCACCGAGCAAAAAACATTCCAGATAATGGAAGTATTCCAACGCTGCGGTTGGTGAACCTAATTGCCTTGAAGCATCCATTATCTGTAGATACCTACATTGAAAAAACTGCATCNCACGCAAAGGGAATATTAATAAGACTAATAGGTGGTAAAAACTACTGGAATTATGGGCTAATGCAGCTCCAGGACATTGCTCGAAAAAAAGATATTGCCTTAGCTGTTATTCCTGGAGATGGTAGAGAGGACCCTCAGTTAGATGAACTTTCAACAGTACCCACATCAACATTAAGAAGACTAAAAACTCTTTGTGATTATGGTGGAGAGGTGGCGGCCCAAGCTGCACTCGCACAATTATCTGTAGCTGCAGGGCTCTACTTTAAACCAGTAATAGGAAAAAAAGAAATTCCTTCGTGTGGCTTTTTCTGTGCAGATTTGGGAGTAATAAGCGAGGAAAAAGTACAATCTTTAATAAATTCAGAAAAGGCAACATTCATTCTTTCCTTTTACCGTTCGTATCTCACGGCTTCTGACTTAGATCCTATTATGCTATTGATAAAATCCGTGCGAGCAAAAGGATTCAATTGCTTTGGAGTATTTGCAACCTCATTGAAAGATAAAAATGTAGTNAACTGGCTGGACTCGGCTCTCAGTAAGTTTCCCATAGCTGCTATCATTAACGCTACTGCTTTTTCGGCCCGCGGCGGGCCAAAAAATACCTCGCCTCTAGATAAACCTGGCTGCCCAGTTTTCCAAGTGGCGTTTTCTACAGCTAGAAAGTTTGAATGGGAGGCATCCGATAGGGGCTTATCNCCTGCCGATCTAGCCATGCATGTTGTTTTACCAGAAGTCGATGGAAGACTATTTGCTGGCGTATTAAGTTTTAAAGCACCAAAACCGAGAGATTGTGATTTACAATATTCTAGGTTTTCACACGAGACATCTATAAAGGAGCTTGACAGTATTCTAAACAAAGTTAATTCATGGTATCAATTAGCAAAGAAGCCTGCAAAAAACAAAAAGCTTCTGTTAGTGTTATCAACATATCCTGGAAAAGACTATCAATTGGGTCACGCTGTTGGATTAGACACTATTGCATCTGCAAATGAAATTCTCAACCAACTCATTAAAAATGGTTATAATGCTGAGCACCTCAAAGGGAAGAAACTGAACAACTTACTAAAAGTTTGCAAGGTGAAGTGGGGTTTAGAAGAGTACCAAGAATCTTTAAAAAATATCCCTAAGCAATTAGCTGATGAAATTAGCACTAATTGGGGGANTGCATCACAAGACTCTTGCTTTAAAAATGGTTGTTTTGAGTTTTCAGTTGTGAAGTTAGGAAACATCTCCGTTGGGTTGCAGCCTGAAAGAGGGCGGATAAGAGATAGAGAAGGCAATTATCATAATCTTCAAAACTGTCCAAACCATGGTTATGTCGCTTTTTATTTGTGGGTTCAATCAACCAAAACGGATGCTATAATTCATATTGGAGCCCATGGTACTCTAGAGTGGTTACCTGGCAAGTCAGTTGCGTTATCTGAATTTTGTTGGCCTAGGGTCCTATCAAATAATTTACCAGTAATTTACCCCTTTATCGTTAACGANCCTGGTGAGGCCGCCCAGGCTAAGCGACGGATTTGCGCCATTACTATTGGTCATGCACCACCACCAATGGTCATTGGAAGGTTTTCAGAAGATCTTCATATCTTAGAAAAACTATTAGACGAATACTCGACGGCTGAGGGCCTAGATCCTCACAGGCAGGCGCGGCTAGCTAATGAAATTCTTATAGAGGCCAAGGGTCGTGGTCTAGAAAAAGACCTTGCGATCAAGATTTCAGATAGTGAAGCTACAGCAATTACCAAGATTGACAGCTTTGTTTGTGATGTTAAGGCAAGCCAATTTGGCAAAGGCCTTCACACATTTGGCAAGGGTGATAATGGTTCTTTTGAAATTCAAGGATTACTAAGTGCTTTAAATGGAGAACATGTGCAACCCGGACCATCGGGATCACCATTTAGAGGAAAGTCAAATGTTCTACCCACTGGGCGAAACCTTTTCACAATTGATCCACGAGCTATTCCATCAAAATCTGCTCATGACCAAGGCGTAAAGTTAGCAAATGAGGTCATCAGAAAGTATTTACAAGATAATGGTGAGTATCCAAAAGGTATAATAATAGATCTTTGGGGTTCAGCCACGATGCGTACAGCAGGCGAAGAGTTTTCAATGGCTTTGCACCTTGCTGGTATAGCGCCGCATTGGGACAAAGATAGCGATCGGGTGTCTGGTTTTGAAATTATTGCTCTTGCGGTTTTAGATCGACCACGTATCGACGTCTCACTTAGGGTGTCTGGCCTTTTTAGAGATGTATTCCCAGTATTAGCCCAAATGTTTGACAAGGCTATTGAACAGCTTGCTGATCGGGACGAGCGCCCATCCGATAATCCTTATAAGTCCTATGCACCAAGAGTTTATGGACCAAAACCAGGAAGCTTTGGCGTAGCTTTAAATTCCCTTATTGAACCCGTTGACGAAGAAACTAAGGCAGGCGATGCCTGGCTTAATGCATCGTCGTGGGCAATACGAAAAGATGGAACAACTAACGAAGATCGTAAAGGACTGGAAGAGCGAATTTTAAATGCCGATGCATTNGTGCATATTCAAGACCTTCCGGAAACTGACTTGCTCATGGCNTNTGACTACGCAGCTCATGAGGGAGGCTTTGCCTCTGCTGTTAAGTATTTGGGCGATAAAAAGAAAAACATGTATCACGTCGATACAACAAATCCAGAGAAAGCTAAAGCTCGCTCTTTAGAGGAAGAGATATCGAGAGTTGTTCGAGCACGAGCAACGAATTCTGAGTGGGTTAATGGAATGATGGAACATGGCTTTCGGGGCGCAGCCGAAATTGCATCAACACTTGATAATATGGCAGCATTTGCAAACCTAGCTGATGCAGTGCCTTCTCATCTTTTTGACCTATATTATGTGACAACTCTCGGTGATCCTATCGTATATAAATTTTTAGAAAGTGAGAACCCCAAAGCTTTGGAAGCTATGAGAAATAAGTTTCGTGAGCTGCAGAGATCTGGTATCTGGCTCTCTAGCAGAAATTCAACCGTTTTTGATTTCGAGGTCACTGGTGGATAAACACGAAATAATGGGTTGGTGCCCAACTCCACTGCGTCCAGCCATCTCAGGTGATGGTCTTATTGCACGAATCTATCCAAAATTAGGCTTTTTGTCTTCCAATCAACTTATAAAATTAGCTACGCTAAGTTTAAAATACGGCAATGGGGAGTTAAATCTATCAAATAGAGCTGGGCTACAAATTAGAGGAATCACGGAAAAGCAGTATCCTGACTTTCTAAACGATTTAATTAGTTCGCGGTTAGTCGAACCTTCTCAAACTTTTTTTAATATTACCACCACACCATTTTGGACAGATAGACAAGAATATTCTGTTTTAGTTGATAATATTGAGAAACTACTAACTAAGCTCTCCGAGCTTCCTGATAAGTTTGGTATTAGTGTAGACATTGAAAAGAATCCTAGCTTAGGAGAAGTTTCTGCAGATATAAGATTAGAGCAGACCTNTGATAATAAATTTATTGTGAGGGCTGATGGCAACGATTATGGGTTATTAGTTCCATTAACTGAGGCACCTCATCTAATTTATCAAATTGCAGAATGGTTTTTAAGCAGTGGTGGCGCAACTTCGGGTAGAGGCCGAATGAGATCCCATACTTCGCAGGGTTTTAAAATTCCTCAGTTTGGCAAACAAAAAGCAGCGAGACAAAAGTTTTCTACAATTCCAAAGCTGGGCAAGACGAACAATGGTACTTTTGTTGGTATCCCATTCGGCGAAGTTAATGCAGATACGCTATTAGATATTGCAAAATGCGTCACTGGTTGTAGATTGACACCTTGGCGAAGGTTACTTCTAGAACACTGGGATGATATCACTAATCTCAATCTTATAACCAATAATAATGACCCTATACTTAAATTCTCTGCATGCATTGGAAAGCCACGATGTCACCAAGCAAACACAGACGTTCGGAAATTAGCTAAATCCATTGCCTATAATAAACAAAATTTTGTACAGCTACCGGATCACTTAAATATACGAAATCCCCTATACCATATATCTGGATGCTCAAAAGGTTGTGCAAATCCAAAACCTGCAAATGTAACTTTCGTCGCGAACCATAAAAGTAAGTACAATATAATTTATAATGGTAGCACATCAGATACTCCAAAATTCCATGACATCAGCGAAAAAAAAATCATTGCTAATGCTCTTGATTATTTGAAAGTCCCAGATGACCCATAATTACGAAAAAAATGGCCAACTAATCTACAACGAAAGTTTTGCCACTATAAGGTCTGAAGCTAAATTAGACCACTTCTCAGCTGACGAAGAAGTAGTAGCAGTGCGAATGATACATGCGTGTGGCATGGTAGAGTTGGCCAAAAGTATATTTTTTTACTCAAATATGGCTATTCTTGCACGAGAGGCTTTAGAGGACGGTGCCCCCATACTTTGTGATACTAAAATGGTAAGCGAAGGCATTACTCGCGCCCGTCTTCCACGGAACAATGAAATCATTTGTACACTTAATGAGCCATCGGTACCGAAATTAGCCATAGANATTGGAAACACACGGTCTGCAGCTGCTGTGGAACTATGGAAAAGCAAAATTAAAGGAGGCGTAATAGCGATAGGCAATGCCCCAACCGCACTTTTCCATCTTTTGAATTTGCTCGAAGACGGTTTAATTGAAAGCCCTGCAGCNATAATTGGCTGCCCAGTTGGCTTTGTTGGGGCAAAAGAATCAAAAGTGGCTCTTTCAAAAACTGTAGGCGTACCTTCACTTATCACAAAAGGAAGATTGGGCGGTAGTGCTATAACGGTAGCAGCGATCAACGCACTAGCGAGTCGAAAGGAATAATGTGGGTAAAATTATCTGCGTGGGTCTTGGACCAGGCGACCAAGAATTAATGAGTGTTAGAAGTGACCGATTAATTCGCTCAGCAAAAACTATTGCCTTTTTTCGCAAGAAGGGAAGAGCAGGTCAAGCGCGAACGATAGTTGATGGAATGTTACAGCAGGATATAATTGAATATGCAATGGAGTATCCAATAACGTCTGAAATAGACTTTTTGAGCACGGAATATAAGGTCGTCTTAGCTGAATTTTATAATAACTGGGCTCTTCGTCTTCAACAAATAGCGAAAGAAGGCGACGTTATTGTACTCTGTGAAGGCGATCCACTATTTTACGGCTCTTTTATGCATCTTCATATAAGACTTAACGGTAAAGTTCACTTAGAAGTTATTCCTGGAATAACCGGAATGTCAGGCTGTTGGACGGCACTAGGTGAACCATTTTGTTGGGGAGATGATATCACATCTGTTGTAATGGGGACGATATGTTCAGAAAAACTCAGAGAGGCCGTATCACTTGGCGATGCTTTAGTGATCATGAAAGTTGGCGCCCACATACCAAAAATAAAAAAAGCGCTTCTTGAGGCAAAAAAACTTGATCAAGCATGGCTCATTGAAAAAGGGACAATGAATGATGAAAAGATAGTTAAACTATCTGAATTTACCTTGGATAAAGCTCCATATTTTTCTATCGTTTTAGTTCGTGGCGAAGGCCGGCGACCATGACAGGATCACTCATGATAGTTGGGATTGGTCCTGGTAATAAACACCTAATTACGCCAGAGGTGACGAATGCAATTAACAATGCCACAGACTTAGTAGGATATAGAACATATGTAAAAAGAGTGCCNAAACGTGCTAATTTAACCGTACACGAAACAGATAACANAGNTGAGGTATCAAGAGCTATTCACGCGCTTGAACTTGCCGAATTAGGTAAAAAAGTTGTAATTGTGTCCTCGGGAGATCCTGGCGTTTTCGCCATGGCTTCTGCATTGCTCGAGGCGCTCGAAAATGGTTCTAAAAGCTGGAAGCGGTTAGATATTCAAATATTGCCTGGCATCACAGCTATGCTTGCAGCGTCTGCACAATTAGGCGCACCCCTAGGTCATGACTTTTGCGCTATTAATCTTTCTGATAATCTAAAACCATGGGAGCTTATTGAGAAACGATTGCGCTTATCGTTAGACGCAGATTTTGTCATATGTATTTACAATCCTAGATCAGTAGCGAGACCATCCCAATTCGATAAAGTCTTAAAAATCCTTAATGATAACTGTCAGGCTAGTCGTCTTATAATTTTTGCAAAAGCGGTAACAACACCAAAACAAAATATTAAAATATTAAATATCAATGAAGCAAAGTCAGAGATAGTCGATATGAGTACCATCGTAATAATTGGTTCCTCTAGAACGAAAAAAATAGTAGGTACCAGATTCGTTTACACCCCTAGGTCAAACTAATGACTTATCCAACTCAGTACCTCCTCCACAGTTGTAAAAATAACTCTTTTAGGCATTTTTGGCCGGTCAATCATAACAACTGGTATCTTAAGAACTCTTGCAGCATCAATTTTTGCCCACGCACCATTGCCACCAGAGTTTTTCGCAATTACTTTATTAATTTTGTAATTAAGCAATATCTCTTTGTCCTCTTCAAATTGGAATGGGCCCTTAGAATAAATCACATGACAAATAGATTGAGAAATATCCAGCTGACCTTCTTCAACAACTCGAAGCAAATAAAAATGCTGATCCTGAGTCATAAATTGACCAATATTTTGTTTTCCAATAGCAAGAAATATTCGTTCGGGAGTTTTGTTCAGAGAATTGACCGCTTGAGTAACGTTCTTTACTCTAGTCCAGTTATCGTCAGAACGGGGAACCCACTCCGGTCTTTCCAAAGTTGCGAATCGGACCCCAGTTATTTTTGCCGCTTTACTTGCGTTCACACTGATTTTCTGGGCAAATGGATGGGTAGCATCAATCAAGTGGGTTATACGTTGTTGCTGTATAAAGTCCACCATCCCAGTAATGCCACCAAAACCACCTATTCTACTTGGAAGAGGTTGTATCTCAAGGGATCTAAGTCTACCAGCATAAGAGACCATAGAACGAATTTTTCTTTTATTGACTTGCAAACAAAGTTTGCGAGCTTCTGTAGTNCCTCCCAGTATAAGAATGTTTGTCATGGTTGAACCTTGGCTCACTATTATAGGTATAGGAGAGAATGCACTCACCGACCTGAGTGATGCAAGTCTTTCTTTAATTTCAGAGGCTGACTATATTTTTGGTGGAAAGCGTCACCTTGAACTGGTGAATGCCAAGAGCAAGGGAATTGTCTGGCCAGTTCCATTCTCAATTCATGAATTACTAAAAAAACGAAGTAAAAAAGTTGTCGTTCTGGCCTCTGGGAATCCATTTTGGTTTGGTGTTGGAGGAACTATCTCAGATTATGTTGACTCAAGCGAGTGGATTTGCATTCCCTCTCCCTCAACATTCTCAATTGCTGCAAGCAGAATTGGCTGGCGCCTTGAGGAAGTAAAATGTCTTGGTCTTCACGCATCGTCAGTCAATCAACTGAAAAATATAGCAGTAAATGGAGAAAAGCTTTTTTTATTATGTCGCAATGGAGCTGCAGTCACGGACCTCCAGGCGTGGTTCCAAAAAAATAACTTCTTAGACTCATCGTTTTGGATCATGGAAAGCTTAGGCGGTCCAAGGGAGAGAATCAGAAAGATAAAGATTAATGAAAATTTTCAGAGCGAAATTACACATCCCGTCACCATTGCCGTTGATGTTAAAGGATCAAATAATTTATCCACTTTNCCTGGCTTACCAGATGAAATGTTTATTAATGACGGATTAATCACCAAGCAGTTAGTCCGAGTAATAACAATGGTTCGACTTAGCCCACGGCCCCAACAAATTTTGTGGGACTTAGGATCAGGGTCAGGGTCAATCTCAATAGAATGGTGTCGAACAAATAAAAATACCAAAGCAGTTGCATTCGAAAACAATGAAAAGAGACGGAGGAATATAAAGCAAAACGTCGAAAGTTTTGGGGTGGAGCATCAAGTTCACATCGTTGCAACTAACTTACCCTCAATTCCAAATAACCTTCCAAGGCCAGATGCAGTTTTTATAGGTGGAGGTCTATCTGAACGGCTTCTTTTAAAAATATGGAAAACCATTAACCCAGGAACAAAAATCGTTGTAAACGCTGTAACTCTGGAGTCAGAAAGTATCCTCTTAAAGTGGCATTCTGAAAAAAAAGGAACCCTTTCAAAGATAGAAATAGCTCAGGCAGAAGAGCTTGGAAAAAAAACTGGGTGGAGATCAACTATGCCTATATTACAGTGGAGCGTCACCAAATGAACGTTCTCGGTCTTGGCTTTAGAACCAATGCAACGCTCAAGTCATTTAAGAATGCCCTCAAAGCAACAAACTGTTCATTGCGATTAGATGCTGTTGCCGTACCAATCGATAAATCTAAACACCCAAATTTCATTATTTTTGCAGAGGAGATAGGTTTAACTATTTTAAAAATTTCTAAATCTGTAATTAGCAGTCAAAAGACACTGACCAAGTCACAAATAGTTCAATACTTTCGTCAGTCTGGAAGTGTTGCTGAAGCCACAGCATTAGCTGGTGCTGGCAAAAAATCTAGCTTAATTGTCGAAAGAGTTATTTCAAACGATGGACGTGTCGCTGCAGCTATTGCATGCTCANATATGCCAATATCAAAAAAGATTATCGAATGACCGTGCATTTCATTGGAGCAGGACCTGGTGACCCCGAACTTTTAACAATTAAGGGGCAAAATTTAATCTCAAAATGTCCAGTTTGCATGTACGCAGGATCACTAATTCCAAAAGCTGTATTGAACCACTGTCCTGAAAATGCAAAAATTATAAATACTGCTCAATTGGACTTAGATAGTATCGTTGAAAAAATTATAGAAGCAGCCAGTTGCGGTAAAGATATTGCAAGACTACACTCAGGTGATTTATCCGTATGGTCGGCAATGGGTGAGCAGATAAGAAGAATTAAAAAAGAAGGTATAAAGTTTACAATCACGCCCGGCGTACCATCTTTTGCCGCTGCAGCCGCTGCTCTAGAAATAGAACTTACCCTACCAAATCTTTCACAGTCAGTAGTACTAACACGTTTATCCGGAAGAGCCTCNACAGTACCAGAAAACGAAAAAATAGAAAATTTTGCCAAAACTGGATCTTTGCTGGCATTACACCTTTCTATTCACCGTTTAGAAGAAATCATTAGTAAATTAACCCCATTTTATGGAAGAGAATGCCCATTAGCAATAGTTTGGCGTGCAAGTTGGCCTGATCAAAAAATTGTTTTAGGTACACTTGACTCAATAAAAACNGACGAAATAGNTGAACTTGATAGAACNGCTATTGTTTTTGTTGGAAAAACTATTGGCGCAACCGGCTTCAGTGAGAGTAGTCTCTATTCCAAAACCTATGATAGGCGGTTTCGCCCCGTTGGAGTAAATCCCCGCTTCCCAATAAAAGGATAAATTATGCGTGTACCTAAGCGATGCTTTTCAAACGGGTTAATTATTTCTGCACCTGGATCAGGAACTGGGAAAACTACAGTTATGCTGGGATTGTGTAGAGCACTCTCAAAACGAGGCCTTAATATTCAACCATTTAAGAATGGNCCAGATTATATTGATCCAGCTTTTCACCAACGTGCAACTGGGCGCTATTCATCAAACTTAGATACTTGGGCTATGAAAAAAGAAATGGTTACCAGCGAGCTCTTAGATTCAGACTATGAAGTTGGTCTCATCGAGGGCTCAATGGGCTTTTTTGATGGTGTAGCTGATAATGGCGCCTATGGAATTGGATCTACTGCAGATCTGGCTCGATTGACTGGGTGGCCAGTTGTCATGGTTTTAGATGTGTCGGGACAAGCTCAATCAGCTGCTGCGGTCGCAATAGGGTTTTATAAATTTGATCCTAATATTAAAATTGCAGGTGTAATTTTAAATAAAGTAGCCAGCGCAAGACACCTAAATTTGATTAAAAGTGGAATGAAACAGGCCGGTATTAAAATATTAGGGTCTTTACCTAAAGAAAAAAATATATATTTACCTGAAAGACATTTGGGTTTGATACAAGCACAAGAGACCTCCAAGTTAGACACTATTTTATCACAATTATGCAATTTTATTGAAGAAAATATTGATATCGATACCCTTTTACAAAGTGCCACATCGTCTTCAGATGGTTTTGAATTAGAAAAACCAAATTTTATCAAACCACCAAGTCAACGCATTGCCCTAGCTAAGGATGAGGCCTTTTCTTTTGTTTATCCTCATCTTTTTAATTCTTGGCATAAATCTGGTGCAGAAATAATTCCTTTCTCGCCATTGGCAGATCAAGCGCCAGATCCTTCAGCAGATCTTGTTTGGTTACCCGGTGGTTACCCCGAACTTTACGCAGGNAAAATAGCTAGTTCCCAAACATTCCTAAGTGGTCTTAAAACATTCGTAAAGAAAAAGGCAGTACATGGCGAATGTGGTGGATATATGGTGATGGGTAAAATATTAATTGACTCAAATGGAGAAAACCATCANATGGCTGGACTCTTGGGACTTGTCACGTCCTTTGAGAAACGAAAAATGAACCTAGGCTACCGTAAGGCTAAAATACTATCTTCCATCCTAAGTTTGCAAAAGGGCGATATCATATCTGGACATGAATTCCATTACTCAACTATTATAGATCAACCTGACCCTCCACTTGCAGAAATCACCGATGCCAAAAATGAACTCGTCAAGGAAACCGGTTCAAGAGTCGATCTCGCAAGCGGAACATTTTTTCATATGATTGCGAGGCTNCAATGACAGGTTTTGTCAGTTTTGTCAGCTCCGGGCCTGGAGATCCAGATCTTTTGACAGTAAAAGCAATGGCGCGAATTCAAAATGCAGAAGCAATATTATTTGACGACCTGTCTGCAGGTGGCATATTAGAGCATGCATCCAGTGATGCTGATCTAGTAGCCGTTGGAAAACGTGCAGGGCAGAAATCATCGCGGCAAGATCATATAAACCGATTGCTAATCGACTATGCAACCCGTGGAGCGAGAGTAGTTAGGTTGAAATCAGGAGATGCAGGTCTTTTTGGTCGTCTTGAAGAGGAACTAATAGCTCTGAAGCACGCAAATATTAATTACGAAATAATTCCGGGAGTTCCTTCTGCAATGGCTGCCACAGCCGCTATAGGCATCCCATTGACTAGAAGACTGAATGCTCGGAGAATTCAGTTTATTACTGGCCACGATATTGATGGAAAATTGCCAACAGATCTAAATCTTGCAGCATTAGTTGATCCTAACGCAATAACAGCAATATTCATGGGAAAAAAGACTTTTCCTAAATTAGCAAAATTGTTGTGTGATAACGGGATGTCAAAAAATACACCTGCATTACTCGCTGAAAATGTTTCTCGGCAAAATGAACAATTAATTTACTCTAATCTTGGTTCAATGCCCAGACTCATTGAGACCAAAACTGGAACTGGCCCAGCACTTATAATTTTGGGTCCACTCTTGGAGCCCACATAAAGATGAAGACACACAAAGCTTTAGGCAGAATTGATTCAAAATATACTTGACGAATAACTCTACTTGATACAGTACTGTTTTGTGAAGCGACGGGAAGGGTACGCTAAATCTCCACAATAAGTTATGAATTGGAAAAACACATGACCACTGCAATAGAAAACACAAAAAGTATCCCAACATCTATAGTAACCATATTGGTTATAGTATTTCTTGGTCTAGGTATTGTTTACGTCGCTGGCCACGCACAGTCATCCACTCTTCATGATGCTGCACACGATGCCCGGCACGCTACAGGGTTCCCTTGCCATTAAAAGTGAGTTTTACAATGATTTTTAAGTATTTTAGAAGTGCTATCTTGGCAGGATTTGGAGCTGGCATAATTGCTTCAATGTTACACCTTGCTTTCGTTCAACCACTTCTTTTAGAGGCAGAACTTTATGAGTCAGGTACCCTAATGCACGGACAACAGACAGACTTACAAAGTAACGAAGTGGCAAGCAACGATGATCATGATCATGACCATGATCATCCATCAAACCTAACTAGAAACGGCCTGACAGGTCTATTCCTATGTCTTATCTATGTTGGGTACGCTCTTTTGCTTTCGGCATGCTTTGGAATATCTGAACTTCTGAGTCGTCCTGTAAGTAAACATTCTGGGATAATATGGGGTATCTGTGGATTTGCAGCCCTACAATTATTTCCAGCGTTTGGCTTGCCTCCAGAACTTCCAGGCAGCAGCGCTCCAGGTTTAGAAATTAGACAATTGTGGTGGGTATTAACAGCACTTGCCACAGCGATCGGTTGCGCGGCACTATTTTGGAATAATTCATTATTTATAAAAGGTGTCGGCCTAGCAATTATTTTATTACCTCATTTGATAGGAGCCCCAACTGTATCGGAATTTAAAGGTGTAGTTCCACCAGAGCTATCAGCACATTTTGCGTCACGAACATTAGTCTCAGGATTGATAGTTTGGAGCTTCTTGGGTGTTTTTCTGACTCACTTTTGGCTAAAGAAATGGGAACGTGAATAATATATACTTAATTGGGATAGGTACCGGTAATCCAGACCACCTCACACTTGAAGCAAAAAATCTGATTGAAACAAGTGACCTGATACTGCTTCCAAATAAAGGTTCAGAAAAATCTGACCTCTTAGATCTACGTAGATTCATCTGTAAACAAATTTCAAAAAAAAGTTCGTTATCTATACGTGAGTTCAGTATGCCTGTTCGGGACGAAACAAACAAAAATTATTTGAGTCGGGTTGATCAATGGCATAAAGAAATAGCGACGTGTTGGTCTAATGCAATCACGGAGTTTAGGAGGCAAGAAAAAGTCCTTAATCTTAATATTGCGCTTTTAATTTGGGGTGATCCATCACTTTACGATAGCTCAATAAAAATTTTTCACAAATATAATGAACAGGAAAAAAACAGTTGTCTCAAAGTCGTGCCTGGAATCACATCACTTCAAGCCTTAGCTGCGGCACATAAAATTACACTTAATTCAGTCGGGAAACCTTTCCATGTGACCACTGGTAGGATGTTGCGCCAATTTGGGTGGCCTGATGAAACTGAAACTGTCGCAGTACTTCTCGACGAAAAATGTTCCTTCAATCTAGTTAAAAAAAATAATTTACGTATCTGGTGGGGAGCATACTTGGGTATGGATAAAGAAATTCTCTTATGTGGAAATGTAAGTGAGGTTGGAAAGAAAATTGCTAATACTAGGTTAACTGCGAAACAAAAATATGGTTGGATTATGGATACTTATATTTTAAAATTTCAACCGTGAAATTAGTTATTATTAACGCCATTTTATCGAGCACCCCATTGAGGGTATCTGATCTTTTGGACCAGAACCTGTTCTTGAGATCTGCAACATTGCTTCAAACAGGTCTCTATTAAGATTAGTTGGTCCTGCCTCTTTTCGAGAAGCGTCCAGCCTTCCCCGATATTGTAGTTTGTCGTCAGAATTGTAACCA
>PAHT02000041.1 GCA_002705045.2 Paracoccaceae bacterium
AACGGTATTACTCATTTTGAGGAACCTTGTCCTTACTGGCTTCCAGACGAAACGAAGAAAGTTACTGACGCCCTAAAAATTGATGTAACTGGTGGCGAGCAGGATTGCGATATGCGTATTTGGAAAGATATGATTGATCGCAAGGTGGTTGATATAGTTCAGCCTGATGTAATGTACATGGGTGGTTTAACGCGCAGTTTGCAGGTTGCGAAAATGGCCGAATTAGCAAATATTACCTGTACTCCTCATGCCGCGAATTTGTCCTTGGTTACGGTATGCACAATGCATTTTTTAAAGGGAATTACGAATTCTGGTAAATTTTTAGAGTTTTCAATTGAGGGTCTAGATTATTACCCGTGGCAGAGCGATCTTTTCGCTAGTGATCCGTTTCAAATCGAAAATGGCGAACTTACTATTAAAAATATTCCAGGCTGGGGGGTCGATTTTAACAAGCAATGGCTTGAAAAAGCGGGTTACGAATATTCTGAGTACGAAGAATAAATAAACCGCTTAGCAGGATGAGTTATTCCTATCCTTGGAGCTAAAATTTTTGTTGCTATAAAATAAATATAAGATTGGAAAGAGTGAAGTTGGAGCTATTATAGATAAGGCAACTTTAAGACCTAAATATTCCCCCATGACTCCTATAAGTGGTGCTCCAATTAGAAAAGAGCTAAAGCTAATAAAGGCTACTGTTGCAACATTTCGTTCCTTACTTCCTGATAAAGAGGCGGCAAGCGTCATTGTTATTGGGTAAATATTAGCTATTCCGGCACCCACAAGACCTGCACTAATTATTGATACCACAGACGTGCTATTTTGAGCGTAAACGAGCATCCCAAATAAACTAGAGCATATTGAAAGCTTTATGGTGGTTTTCAGCCCAAATTTTTCAATGATGAAATCTCCATAAAAACGAAATATCGTCATGTTTAGAGCAAAGGAGCAAAATACATAACCAACGGTTACCTTTGATAATTTTTGATAATCTCCTTTAAAAACCGCAGTCCACTCCATTAAGGCGCCCTCTAAAAGAAGAGCACCGAATGGGGTTAGACATAATATTATTAAAGATAATTGAGGTTTGTAACGAGAAGATCTTTTAAGTTCTGGTTCTTTGTTTGAAATACGTGTGTCCGGAAGTGATTGAGCAGCGATAACTACAAGAATAGATATAATTGGAATACAAAGGCATTGTTGTGCGAAAAATGAAACGCTTAGAGCTGACATTAAGGTAACGAGACCACCAGAGATAAGCGCTCCAATACTCCAAAAAGAATGGAATCGCGACATCATTCTAATTTTTAAGTTTTTCTCCATTTGTGCGGCTAACGCATTCATCGAAACCTCTGCTCCCGCGCATACAATTCCAGAAATAAAAAGAACCGTGGCTAAAAACAAAAATGTTTTAGCAAATGGAAGGAATATAAATGCACTTACAAAAACAAAACCAAAGTATAAGCAAGATTTGTTATTCCCAATTTTATAAATTAGTTGTGGTGCAATAAAAAAGCCTATGAGGACTCCAAAAGGTTGCATGAACAAAGCTATGGATAGATCTATAAGATTTAAGCCAATTGTTGCTTTAACTTCCGGAATTCGTAAAAGCCAAAGTGATAAACCAAGAGATTGAGTTACAAAAAATAACCTAAGTGCTATTACTGGTTTGAGCCGGTGTTTTGATGCAAAAAACAAGTTTTAATTTTTTTTTTGAAAATAATGCATAATTAATTTCTGACTTCTATAGTTTTATAAAATTCGGCTGGTGACCAGTAAATTTAAAAAAGGCTTTTAACTCATTCAATTTTACCCCAACTGAAAGGTCATTTACGAGCGGATGAAGAAAAATCTGGTGTTCGGATTGTAGTATATCTTCAATAAATAAAGTAACTGACATTTCAATGTCATTGATAAGCGCTAACGGGCTTACTGCTCCTGGTCTAACGCCTAAATATTGCCATAACCGGTCAGGACTCCCGAAAGATAGCCGATCAGAGCTAATTTTATGATGCAAAGTTTTCATGTTAATTTTCGTATCCTGCTCTGCAACCAAGAGAAAGTTTCTTTTCTTTTTATCGCGTAAAAATAAATTTTTTACATGGGTTCCAATCATCACACTTTGACATTTTTTTGCATCTATAACGGTAAAAATCGGTGGGTGCTGAAACTTAGTATATTTAATGTTAAATTCTTTAAATTTCGCAAATATTTCTTCTGGTGACGTAGGAAGAGTATCTTTGAATTTTGATGACGCATCCTTCACACTTTACCTCCAACTATACCCTAAGTTTATGTATTTAGTAGTTTTGAGCTTCCGGTTCAGTTAAAATTAGATTTTAATAGATTACTGCAGACGTTCCATATATCACCAATCCCCAAGTAATGGTGAAACCTATTGGAGCAAGGTAACCTTCAGAGGAAAGCTTTTTACCTGAAACTGTTGTATAGTTCGATTTTTCTACTGTCCAATATCCAACAATGGTTGCGGTAATAGCTTGTAGAAAACCGTAAACAAATATTATCCAGTTCCCGGAAATTCCACGCAAGAGCATGTAGATCATGAGTAAAACAACTGGTATTAAAAATGTACCCGCGAACCTTACCATGAAGGCTCCAGATTGATCGATTCCGTATTTTTCCAGAAACTTTTCAGTTTGAAAAATTGTAGAATAGGTATAATACGCTGTTCCAATCAGGATTAATAAATAAAGCCCTAAGTATATAACTCCGTTAAATTCTTCGATCATGCCACACCTCTCATGTTTTCTTAAATAATGTATTAAAAACTTTCCAATCTCAAGCAAAATTCGAAAAGTACCTAGATTTATGTTAGCAATCGTTTTGACTGATTTGATGGCCTGACCCAAATTTAAATGATTTTGAGTAATGGTCTAGTTTAATCAATCCTTGCGATGAACCGTGCTGAGTTCATGAAGAGCGGATCAGAATTAATAGATAATATAAATGAACAATAAGGCTAAAAAAATTATCCTTTTTTTTCTCATAATAAATTGATTTTAATAGACTTTAGTGGTAGCGGAGGAGGGACTTGAACCCCCGACACATGGATTATGATTCCACTGCTCTAACCACCTGAGCTACTCCGCCTAACANCANTTTCCTTTAAGGCAAGGATCCGATTTCGTCAAGTCTGATTGACCTTGAAATATATTAATACAACGTTGGTAGTATTTGAAATTAATACCTGTTATCAGNTTTTATGTAACGTCAGAGATAGTGCTTATAATGGGANGTAGCAATTGAAATTGCTCCGTCAACTGCGTTACCTTTTGGATTAACTAATGCACGTGAAATCTCCTCTTTNATTAACGGCTTATAGAATTCGCCAAGACCTCCTAAAAGACAGAATGGGCTATTTTTATTAAAGCCNGCTGAAATAATTGAATTTTCAATAATTGGTATTTGATTTNTCAAAATGTGATAAGCATGATAATCACCGTTTAAATTAGACTCAAAAACCAAACTTGCAAATTGTGCAAAGTCTTTGGGTTTAAAATCATAAGTTTCTTTTATCAAGTTTATAATTTTATTTCCAAATATTTGCATTACTTGCCTTGTTAAGTCACTATGTCTCTCTAAATTTTCNTGACACCTTATGGATAGTCTTAATAAGTTTTGTCCCAATATCGCACCGGATCCATCGTCACCCAAGGCAAAACCCCAACCGCCAATTTGTGTAACAACTCCGTTTACTCTACCGATAAAAACTGAGCCAGTTCCAATGGCTGCTATGCATCCATCAGCTGTTCCAATCGCACCTTGTAGTGTTATTTCCCCATCATTTATAATTAAGTTATCCTTGAAAGGGAGGTGTTCTGATAGTTTCTCATCAAAGTTTCCCATATTGGATCCAGCNAACCCAAGAACTGCATAACTCTCTTTGATTACATTCTCAGAAAGGTTAATCTTGGTAAGAGCTTTTTTACAGGTACTGATAATATTGGTGCGGGCTTCGTCTAAGGACGTTTCTATATTCGCTGGACCTCCTTGTTGCTCAGATATTATTTTACCACTTCCATCAGCCAAAGCAACTCGGCAGCCCGTTCCTCCACCATCTATTCCAAAAATAAAGCTCATATTAAACTCTTTTTTTCAGTTGATTTACAGTTGATTTTAAACTGCANTAACAACGAATTTGCTATATAAATTATTTTAGTTCAACCNCCGGTATGACTCATGAATCGCTCCATCTGTCCTTCCACTTTTTGTTTTGAATAGTCAAACGCGTGCCCCTTTGGTTTTCGAGCGATTGCCCTTTTGATTTTTTTTTGTAGTATTTCAATGTTGCCAGGCGATTGTCTTATCACTTTACGTAAATCAGCTTCGTCATCTTGGCCAAGACACGTGAAAAGTTGTCCGGTACAGGTTAGACGGACACGGTTGCAGCTTTCGCAAAAATTGTTGCTCAGAGGTGTGATAAAGCCGACCCGGCCGTTGGTTTCTTGTATCTTGGCGTATCGGGCTGGGCCTCCAGTTTTCAAAGGTATGTCTTTGAGTGTCCATTTGCTGGCAAGTTCTTTTTTTAGATCACTCATTGACCAATACTGATCNAGTCTACTTTGTGCGTTTAATTCACCCATGGGCATTACTTCAATAAATGTAAGATCTAGGCCCAAATCGCCGCACCAGGATACGAAATCGTGTATTTCGTCGTCATTCATGTTCTGTAGGGCTACGACATTAATTTTCACCCGTAAACCGTTGCGTTTTGAAGCAAATATTCCCTTCATCACTTGATCTAGATTACCCCAGCGAGTGATTTTCTTAAACTTATCTCGATCAAGGGTATCTAATGAGATATTAATTCTTTTGACACCGATATCTGCCAATGGGGAGGCAAATCGTTCTAACTGACTGCCATTGGTGGTTAAAGTTAATTCTTTCAACTTTCCTGTGATAAGGTGTCGCGATATTGATGTAAGAAATTGCATAATATTTTTTCTNACTAATGGCTCTCCNCCTGTTATTCGAAGCTTTTCAATTCCTAAATTAATAAAATTTGTGCAAACGAAATCTAGTTCTTCAAGTGTAAGCAAGTCACGTCGTGGTAAGAAAGTCATATTTTCNGACATGCAGTATACACATCTAAAATCGCATCTATCGGTAACAGATAGCCTCAGGTAATTTATGTGACGCGCAAATTGATCAATTAATATTTTACTCATAGACTCTGGCTCTCTCTAAGTTCTAGACAAGTATGTTATTTAACGGCTTCNTTAAGATNGATATCAGTCATCNATTANAATAAAAANTCATTTTTTCATATTTCTTAATTTTTCCAGTATGCGTTTCCCAATGTTTTTCTTATTTTTTTGTATAATTCTACTTGTCGCCAATGCATTGTCAGGAACATCTTTGGTTATTACTGATCCGGATCCTATTAAAGAATNAGAACCTATATTTANTGGGGCAACNAGAGATGAATTAGAACCAATAAATGCATTTTCACCAATTTGGGTCGAATGCTTAAAAACACCATCGAAATTACAAAAAATAGTACCTGCTCCAATATTCGCACTCGAGCCTATTTCTGCATCTCCAATATAGGCNAAGTGGCTAGCTTTTGCTCCCGCCTTNAGNGTGGTTTTTTTTATTTCAACAAAATTCCCAATTTTTACGTTTTCTGCGATATATGTCTCTGGCCTTATCCTTGCAAAAGGGCCAATTTTTGATCCAGGTGCAATGGTACAACCTTCAAGGTGGGAAAACGAAAGGATTTCTACATTACTTTCAATTTTTACTGATGGACCAAAAATAACATTCGGGCGAATTATTGTATCTCTTCCGATAGTAGTATCGTAGGAAAAATATATTGTTTTTGGATCAATGAGGGTTACACCGCTGTTGAAAAATTTTTCTCTAAGTTGATTTTGAAAGTAGATTTCTGCACTGGCTAACTCCTTTTTAGAGTTAATTCCTTGTGTTTCTTCAAAGTTAGATAAGACCAGCTGGCATTTATATCCTTTGTCTGATAGAACTTTAACGATATCAGTTAGATAAAATTCATTATTGTTATTTATATTTGTACAATTTTCGAGAACAGAGAAGATAAGTTTTGATGAACCGCAATATATACCCGCATTACAGGTATTAATTTTTTTTTGTAATGCGGTCGTCTCTTTTTCTTCCACAATTTCGGATATATTATTATCTTTTCCTACTATTACTCGTCCATAGTTTTTTGGATTATCAGTATGAAAACTGAGTACTGCCAAATCTGCGCCTAGCCGTACTTTTTCAATCATTGCCTCGATAGTTTTTTTCTTTATGAATGGGACGTCGCCGTATAATATAATTAAGTTACCATCATAATTAGTCAGGGTATGTTTCGCACATTCTAGTGCATTGGCGGTTCCTAATTGATCTTTTTGAACAATACAATGAGCGTCTTTTTTTTTGCTCTTAACATATGCTTTTACGTTTTGTGCTCCGTGTCCAACGATTACCGTGGGTGCACGGATTCCAATTTCATCAGTCAGATTTAAAACGTGTCCGAGCATGGGCATTCCTGCTATTTCATGCAAAACTTTTGGTATGCTCGATTGCATACGCGTTCCTTTTCCGGCCGCTAAGATGACTGCTGTCAAATCCATTAGTGTTCTTTCCAACAAAAAAAAGCATTGTAACATGTAAAATTAAAGTTCAAAAGGGATCAAGAGATTTTTTGTTAGGATATTGATGCTCACAGCAATTTTTGATCTAGACGGAACACTAGTTGATACCGCGGTTGATTTGATGATTGCCGGTAACCATACTTTTGAGGAACTTGGTTGGTCAGTCAGGCTGAACTCAGATTTTAGCGATGGAATTGCAATTGGCGGTGGCCGAGCGATGATCAGACATGGTTTTTCATCGGAGGGTATACCGTTCACCGAGGAAGATGTTGCGCAAATTTATCCGAAGTTGTTAAAACATTATGATAAAACTATTGATAAAAACTCGTTTTTATATGAAGGAATAATTTCAGTTCTAGCTAAGTTAAAGCATGACGGTTGGGCGCTTGGTGTCTGTACTAATAAGCCTGAATTCCAGGCTAATTTATTGCTTACTATCTTGGGAATAAGGTCATA
>PAHT02000005.1 GCA_002705045.2 Paracoccaceae bacterium
CTTGGAAGCATCTTTTTAATGTAATGTTTTTTTACCACTTCAGAAAATTATTCCTCCGAAAAGACAAGCTTTAACACCTTTTTATTCAATTAATTTGTAAAATTCGAACACTACAAAGTTTTTTTTTTTTTGATCAGACCCTCATTTTAAATTCAAATTAGCGAAGGTCGCTTCGTTCACTGACATCTTCAATTAGAGAGATATTGTTCACAAGCAAAATAAAACCTATAAAATTTTGAAATTTTTTTTAACTAGACTCTTCTATTGCTTAAATATTAATCAGAAAAAATATTTGCATAAAATTTATGCAACAAAAAAATAAAGTTTTTGCTTTTTTTTGAATTACTTTAAAAATGATTCCTTTCATGTCAGTTTAAGATCTTTAACCGGAGATCGTTATGCGCAAAATTCGAAAGGCTGTATTTCCAGTTGCTGGGTCAGGGACTAGATTCCTGCCCGCAACAAAAGCAATGCCGAAAGAATTATTAACCATTGTTGATAAGCCTCTAATACAATACGCGGCAGAGGAAGCAGTCGCTGCAGGTATAGATACATTGATCTTTGTGACTGGTCGTAATAAAAGAGCAGTGGAGGATCATTTTGATAATAACCAAGAGCTTGAGAGCGCGTTACGCTCAAAAGGACATAACTTAAAAGCTGACATGGTTCGATCCATTTTACCGAAGGGTGTTGAATGTATTTTTGTAAGGCAACCAGAGCCTCTTGGCTTAGGTCATGCTGTATTATGTGCTGAAAGAGTTGTCGGAGATGATCCTTTTGCGGTTTTATTGGCAGATGATCTTTTAGTTTCTGGTGATGAAGGAATGACAACCAAGCTTGTTAAAGCGTATATAAAATCTGAGAAGTCCCAACTTGCTGTAATGGAAGTAAATGACCCTACTATTTCAAACTACGGCGTGGTTGAATTAGGTGATGATGGAAAAAAGGTAGTCGGGTTAATTGAGAAGCCAAGTCTTGATCTCGCTCCATCTAACTTGGCTTCAATCGGTAGGTATATTCTGACTCCCAATATCTTCAATATTTTAAGAAATCAACCGCCTGGTTCTGGCGGAGAAATTCAACTAGCGGATGCGATCCATACTATCGCTACTCGCGGTGATGTTGAAAAAGTATCTTTAACAGGTGAACGATTTGATTGCGGCTCAATAGAGGGGTATGTTAAAGGTTTTTCCTTTGTTGCTGAGCTACACGTTAATAAAAAGTAAAAGTGGAGCACAATTATGATCGATGATTTAACTTGTTTCAAAAGTTACGATGTAAGGGGCGATCTAACCAAAAATTTCGACCCTCGCATTTGTTATAGGATATCCAGATCTTTTGCAAGGTTCTTACGAGCTCAAAAAGTGGTAGTTGGTCGTGATGCTCGCGAAAGCTCTCCCAAATTGTTGGATAGCATTTGTGAAGGATTAATGGATGAGGGAGTAGAAGTCCTAGATATTGGTCTTGCAGGAACAGAGGAAATGTATTGGGCGACCACTGAATATGAGGCATCAGGTGGAATTGAGGTAACAGCCTCTCATAACCCCATAAATTTTAATGGATTAAAATTGGTTAAATTTGGTTCTAATCCCATCGGGAAAGATGAGTTATTAGAGATAAAGCGATTAGCTGAGGTAGCTCCGTTTGATAAACTAAAACCCAAAGGTGCAAGAATAGATATTTCTCGGTGTGCCAGAGCAAATTACGTGAAAAAGGTATTGAGTTTTGTAGATATTGGTACATTTGGAGATTTTAAAATTGTGGTAAATTGTGGCAATGGNGCCGCTGGTCCTACGTTTGATNGNATNGCNGATGAAATTAAAAAAATTAACCCTAGAATTAATTTTGAGAGAATGCATCATGATGTGAATAGTTCATTTCCAAACGGGATTCCAAATCCGATTTTGCCTGAAACACACCCACGTAATCAAAAAAAAATTCTTGAGACTGGGTCTGACTTAGGTATCGCATTTGACGGTGACTTTGATCGATGTTTTTTCTTTGATGAGAAGGGTAATTTTGTTCCTGGAGAGTATATTGTCGGTCTGCTCGCACAGATATTTTTGAATAAAGAGCCNGGAGCGACGATCGTTCACGATCCTCGTGCAATCTGGAATGTTCAGGATATTGTNAATGCTCATGGAGGCAAATCAGTTCTGTCTCTTACGGGGCACAACTTTGTAAAGCGNGTAATGCGCGATAATGAAGCGGTATATGGTGGGGAGATGTCTGCNCACCATTATTTTAAGGAGTTCAGTTACTGTGACAGTGGCATGATTCCTTGGCTTTTAATACTTGAAATGATGAGTCGAACTAATAAGTCTCTATCGAATTTAATAGCTGACCAAAAATCAAGATTCCCTAGCTCTGGCGAGATAAATTTTGGTATTAAAAATGTTGATGATTCCCTNAAAAAAGTTATNGACTTTTATCAACAGCTATACTNCCAGAGAGATGATTTCGATGGTCTCAGCCTGACGTTTGACTCCTGGCGTTTCAATTTAAGAAAATCAAATACTGAGGCGGTTGTTAGATTAAATGTCGAAAGTCAAGGAGATCCTGATCTGGTTGCCCAAAAAGTTCAAGAAATAAAAAGTTTGCTTAATTCATAATGTCATAACTGACTAAGTTGTGGTTATTAAAGGAGCCACGATAACTTTCATTTCAATGAAAATCATTGCATAATCAATTTAATTTATAAAATAGTCGAACTTGAAGAAATGATAAAGCAGATAATAAGTTTGAAGGTTANGAAATGAATATTGGTTTTATAGGACTTGGTAACATGGGGTATCCTATAATGTTACAATTATGTAATTGGAAGAATAAGCTATTTGTTTATGATCAAGATTTACTTAAATTTAAGCAGTTAAAAAAAACTGACAGGATAACCTGTTGCGATANTGCTAGTATGGTGGCGAAAAGATCTGATGTAGTTTTTACGTGCCTCCCACGGATTGAAAACGTAGAATATGTGCTTCTTGGGAAAAATAACGATAATGGAATCTGCGATGTATTGCAGCCTGAGTCTTTATGCGTCGATCTTAGCTCGAGTGACCCTTTACAAACAAAGATACTGGCAAACAAATTAAAGGAAAAAAACATTCGTTTTCTCGATGCCCCAATTTCGGGTGGCGTTAATGGCGCTATTAATGGTTCACTGACTGTAATGGTGGGTGGCGATATTTCAGATTTTGATTTTATTAAGCCAATTTTAGAATTGTTTGGAAAGAAAATTGTGCATGTTGGTGGTCCTGGCTCTGGCCAAGTAGCGAAATGTCTTAATAACTTGTGTTCCGCAACTGGTTTATTAATCGCCGCCGAATGCGTAAATGTGGCCAAATCATTTGGTATTGAAGAAAATCTTTTTGTGGATGTTTTGAATGTATCCACGGGAAGAAATAACAGCACTGAAAAAAAGATAAAACAATTTATTTTATCTGAAAATTTCGATAGTGGTTTTGCGATATCTCTAATGAAAAAAGATTTGGCTTCTGCGGTTAAATTAGCAGTCGAACAAAACGTCGCTGTCCCATTAGGCGCAAAAAGTAAAGATTTTTGGAACGATGCCGCTAATTTTTTGCCGAGTGAGTCAGATCATACTGAGATCGCTAAATGGTTAAGAAGTTTAGATAACCTATCTTAACAGTTTAAGTTTTTAACGCTGCAATATTAAAAAATCGTAGAGTAAATTTTTTGGTTGCGGCGTATGTAAAAATGACCTTAGTGTGTTCTATTAATTTGCTTTCTCTGAGTAGTTGGAAAAAAAATATGCGATTTGATTTTATTCCCAATTTCAATATTGGTGTGAATATTCCATGGAACAGAACTCTTGAAATGTTTAGAGAGCAGACTTCGCTTGTAGAACAGGCAGATTTTACCACTGTTTGGTTTACTGAGCATCATTTTGCACATAATGGCTTTATAAATGCTCCTCCAAATCCTATTCAAGTCTGTACGCATATTGGTGCCCACTTTAAGAAAATACGTGTAGGGACTTGTCCAGTTGTTTTACCAGATTGGCATCCTTTACGAGTAGCTGAAGATATAGCAATGCTTGATAATATGACACTCGGGCGAGTGGATTTTGGAGTAGCAAAAGGTATTAATGAACGGCAAACTTTACAATTTAATGAAAATGCTGATCGACGAAAAAATGATAAAGTTATGCGTTTATTTGAAGAAAGTCTCGATATAGTTTTGAAGGTTTGGGATAATGAAGTTTTTAAATATAAGGGAGAATTTTACGAATTCCCTGTACCGAACTGGAAAGAAACTAATCGCTATTTCCAACCTTTCGACAAGCGTTACCACAATTCGGATGGAGAATATAAAGCAATGTATGTCCATCCACGTCCCTTTCAATCTCCAAATATTCCCATTTGGTTGATGTCTAATGCTCCATCAACCTTTAAAACTGCAGGTTCAAAAGGTTGGGGAGTAATTTCGATGGCGACAACTCCCAAAAGAACCTTAGCTTGCTGGCAACCTTATTGCGAAGAGATTTCTAAATTTAAGGGATTTGAAGCTAAGTTAGGTGAGGGTGTGGGAGTTTGTTTTTCTTTTTATGTGGGCGTAAATCAAAAGGAAGCGGAAGATACAGTGCGCCCAGCAATAAATGCTTATTATGAAATGCTTGGAGGATCGCGTCCGCTCGGTGAATGGACAAAGCATGGCTATCTCGATATTGGAGAGACAATGTCAGACCATGATGATAAACTTGACTGGTTTGATTTCTTAAATGCTAGAGGTGTCATTGTTGTAGGTGATGCGAATTTTGTTATTGAGAGATTTCGCAGATGTCAGGAGTCGTATGGCTTAGATCATGTTGTTTGTATGCAACAATTTGTAAATGTACCCTATCATAAACTTATTGCTAGCCTTGACCGCTTTATCGAGCATGTCGTTCCATATTTTGGAACAAAATCAATCGGACAATTGAGGGATAAAAAAAATGCTTGAAATTTGGGGACGTCCATATTCTTCAAATGTAATTCCGGTACTTTGGGCCGTTAATGAATTAAGGTGTGAATATCGGTTACAGCTTGCTGGTGGAAGTTTCGGCAAACTAAATACAGATGATTATGCAAGGATAAATCCAAATCGAATGATCCCATCGCTTAAAGATGGAAATTTCTATTTGTGGGAAAGTCATGCAATAATCCGGTATGTTTGTAGTCGTTATGGAAAAGGTACCCTGTGGCCCGAGGATGAAAAAATTAGAGCAATTGCTGATCAATGGATGGATTGGTCGGCGAACTGTGCTTTTCCACCTGTAATTCAATTATTTTTCGCTACAGTGAGAACTGAACCAAATTTAAGAGATCAAAGTAAGATTAATTCCCTGCGGGATGAGGCGGTAATCATTTTAAAATTGTTGGACGAACATCTTAAAAAGCAAAAATTCGTAGCTGGTGATTATTTTACTATGGGTGATATCCCATTAGGTTGTGTCGTTTATCGTTATTTTAACGTTGATGTTATTCGGCCAAAATTACCTCACCTCCAAGGTTGGTATGAACGGTTATCTAGAAGACCAGAATACCAAAAACACGTCATGAGATTTTTTGGAACCAATCCAACTGAGTGGCATCAATTGGAAAAAGCTTGTAGATCTGAAGGTATTTTGTAGAATAGTGGACGCAGTAAACTATTGACTTAAACTTAATTTAAAAGGGTAAATACAATAAATTTAAGTGTACGGAGTAATTATATAATTGGGCTTAAAATCAAGAGCAGTATGCTTTGTTTAAAGTTGGAGTGAAACTTGATCGATCAATTAAAATATCATTCACGATTTTCGGCAAAGGAATTTGATGATCAGTATAATTTGCGGGCAGGGCGACCTGATTATGAGGTAACAGTTATTCCGAATTGGGAACTGAAGAGTGCAAGCGTTCGACAAGAAATCGACTGTAACTTAAACATTATTTACGGTAGTGGAGAAAACCAAAAAATAGATATTTTCTATTGTGGTGAGAAGAGTGCGCCAACACTCTTATATTTCCATGGAGGTTATTGGCAAAGGGGAAATAAGTCAATTTATAGTTTTCTAGCAAAGCCTTATACTTCGTCAGGAGTTAACGTTGTGATCGTCGGTTATGATTTGTGTCCTGATGTTTCAATTACCCGTATTTCGGAGGAAGCAAGAGAAGCAATCCTTTTTGTATGGAAAAAAGGTAAGGATTTTAANTTAAATCCAAATCGTATTGTAGTTATGGGACACTCGGCCGGTGGACATATCACTCAAATGATGATGGGTACGAAATGGTCCAATCTTGAAATAATGTTACCCAATGATTTGATTAAAGCCGGAATTCCAATATCACCTTTAAGTTATTTGGAACCAGTAAGGCTTACGGAGGCACTTAATGCCGGCATACGAATGGATGAACTCGAGGCAGAAACCCAAAGTCCAATGACACAACATCCACCAGTAACAAATGCTCCACAATTAGTTGCAGTCGGTGGTCTCGAAACAACTGAATTTCATAGGCAGGCTCAGATGTACGTTGACGCGTACAATTCGAAAGAGAGGATAATCAAGTTTTTTGAAGTGCCAAATGTTGATCATTTTGATGAACTCAATATTCTTGAAGACTCACAAAGTTCTTTCTTCAAGGAAACAATTCGTTTGATAAANTTATAACTTAGAAAGGAATATTGCATGAAAGAACTTTCGAAAAGTTTAGTCGATGCTGTTGGCGATGCTTTTAATGATAATGACATTGATGCCGTTATGAGCTTTTTTGCAAAAGATGCTATTTTTGATCACGCGATAGGACCTGATCCTAATGGTAAAAGATTTANAGGATATNAAGAAATTCNTAATGTTTTCAANGGTTTATTTGAAAAAGTTGAGAGTGTCNATTGGAAAACATTAGATTGTCGGATCATCGGGAATAAAGCCTTTTGTGAGTATCGTCGCACTGCGCGGTTTAATGATGGGTTGGAGGAAGAGTTTTTAAGTGTTGATATTCTTACATTTAGCGAAGGCTTAATTACGCATAAAGATACGTATTACAAACAACGCACTTAACCTAAAAAATGCCCTAAATTGGGTTCCACAAATTTTTTAATGTTTGTAATTAAACAAATTTGTTTTAATGTCACTTTTTTGCATTGTGGCGAAAAGCTACACGAAAAATATTATTGGGAGGAAGTAACATGTTAAAACTATTGGTGCCTATTTCAGTATTGATCTACTCGTCGATGACTTATCTNATGGCGGCGGATCATNCGGTGAAAGTAGGAATGATTACAACATTNTCGGGAGGTGGTTCTGGATTGGGAATCGATGTGCGAGATGGGTTTTTATTATCGGTCAAGGGTAATAGTGGCATCGAAGTCATAGTAGAAGANGATCAACGAAAACCGGATATTGCCGTGCAGTTAGCAGATAAAATGATTCAATCAGAAAAAGTTGACCTTTTGACGGGAATTATCTGGTCTAATTTGGCTATGGCAGTCGTTCCTGCGACNGTGAACCAGGGAAAGTTTTATTTGTCTCCAAATGCGGGGCCNTCGGCTTTAGCTGGAAAAGGTTGTCATAAGAATTATTTTAATGTTGCNTGGCAAAACGATAATTTGCATGAAGCAGCAGGAGGTTACGCCAATTCTGTTGGTTTAAAAAATAGCTTTATATTGGCGCCTAATTATCCTGCGGGAAAGGANGCTCTGACGGGATATAAAAGGTTTTTTTCCGGTAATCTGGCTGGGGAAATTTATACAAAACTAGGGCAAAATGATTATGCGGCTGAGTTGGCGCAAATCCGTGCATCAGGAGCTGATAGTATATTTTTCTTTCTGCCTGGAGGTATGGGAATAGCGTTCATGAAACAATATGCTCAATCAGGAATCGATCTTCCGGTGGTTGGACCTGCATTTTCATTTGACCAGGGTATTTTGAAAGCTGTTGGAAAAGCGGCNCTTGGTGTGAAAAATACCTCCCAGTGGTCAAAAGANATNAAAAATGATGCAAATCAAGCTTTTGTTTCNGACTTTCAAAAAGAGTATGGACGACTTCCATCNCTNTATGCTTCTCAAGGTTATGATACTGGAAAATTATTAATTTCTGCCATGAAAAAGGCTAGTATTAACGATATGGACGGGTTTAGAGAAGCCCTGCGCTCAGCAGACTTCGCCTCGACGCGGGGATCCTTNAGTTTTGCTANGAATCATCATCCAATCCAAGACATTTATGTTAGGGAAGTGATACAGGAGGGTGAAACATTAACTAACAAAATTATTTCTGTTGGTTTGTCAAATCACTCGAATGCTTACGTTGATGAATGCAAGATGTNAATTTAGTTTGTGGCGATGACCTTNACATCGCCACAATAGGCTTTTTTGATTAAATGAGTTTAACTTTACTAGCTGAGCAAACACTGAATGGTTTCCAATTCGGAGTGATGCTTTTTTTNATGGCTGCAGGTTTAACTTTAATATTTGGTGTTATGGGCTTGATCAATTTAGCTCACGGATCGCTGTACATGATCGGTGCTTTTTCAGCGGCCGGCGTGTCAGCATTCATAGGATCATTCTGGCTAGCCCTAACTGCCAGTTTTATTTGCTCTATTATGGCAGGAGTGATTCTCGAAAGAATAATTATAAGAAAACTTTACTCAAGAGATCATCTAGATCAAGTTTTAGCTACTTTTGCATTAATCTTGATTTTATCTGAATTAGTTCGCTGGGTATTTGGACCATTTCCGATGTATTTGGATGTTCCAGATTCATTGAATGGTTCGGTATCGATTCTTGGATTATTGGTTTATTCGAAGTATCGTCTTTTTATTATATTTGTTGGTTTGATGCTAGCACTAGTTTTATATTTTCTTATAACAAAGTCTAATTTTGGTATTAAAATTCGCGCTGGCCAAAATGATCGAGAAATGATTTCTGCGCTTGGGGTGAATATCTCCAACCTTTACACTGCATTGTTTGTTCTAGGGGCATCGCTAGCAGGGCTGGCTGGTGCGNTGGTAGGAACAATACAGNCTGTTGAGGTTGGTATGGGAGAGCCAGTCCTGATACTGGCGTTTGTGATAATTGTAATAGGTGGTATCGGTTCGGTGAAGGGAGCATTTGTATCATCAATTTTAGTTGGAACAATAGATACTTTGGGACGATTTTTAATTCCTTGGAGTTTAAAATTCTTTTTGGATTCTGCGTCAGCGATGTCAATTGGTTCTTCTATTGCTTCCATGTCAATCTACATATGTATGATTGTTGTTCTAATATTTAAACCCTCAGGGCTCTATGGAAAGAGCCTGTCGTGATTAGCGAAACCAAATTAAATATCATTATTTTGGGGAGCCTTCTTTCGTTCTCTCTTGTAGCCTCTTTTTTTGATCAGCCTTATTTGATAACATTAGCCACAAAAATTTCTATACTTGGACTGGCGGCGGTCGGATTAAATTTTATTCTTGGTTTTTCTGGGTTAGTTTCCTTTGGACATGCTGCTTTTTTTGGTGTTGGTGGTTATGTTGCGGGTATATTAGCAAGTCATGCTTTAAATTTTGAACCTTTATTCACCCTATTTTTTGTTATTGAGGGAACTACTAATTTATTGATAATTTGGCCAGCTGCACTTTTAATAAGTGGGTTGACTGCACTTTTTATTGGATACTTTTCTCTTCGGACTACTGGAGTGTATTTCATCATGATAACGCTAGCTTTTGCGCAAATGCTTTATTATTTTGCTATAAGTTGGCCTTCGTATGGAGGGGAAGATGGGTTGCCAGTATACGTGAGAGGTCAGCTTTTTGGTTTGAACCTGATGGATGGATTGACTTTTTTCCTAGTGGCTTATTTTTGGTTAACTGTTGGTATTTTAATTTCGCTTATGATTGTGCGATCCCCTTTTGGACTGTCATTGAGAGCTTGTAAAAGAAATTACTCTCGGGTTGCTTCCGTTGGTATTAACCCATTTCGTGTACAACTTACAGCGTTTGTAATTTCTGGTGCGTTTACCGGGCTTGCGGGCGCTCTTTATACTGATTTAAATCGTTTCGTAAGTCCATCTGTTTTAGGTTGGCAAATGTCTGGTGAGCTAATCGTTTTTATTATTATTGGCGGAGTAGGTCGTCTATGTGGTCCTTTGCTGGGAGCTGCTTTTTTTGTTGCTTTCGAACATTTTTTTGGGTCGATTACTGAACATTGGCAAATTCTGTTAGGTGGAATTATCCTTTGCACACTACTATTTTTCAAGGGGGGAATAATTGGATTTTTTTCGAAAGCGTGAACAATGACGAATATATTAACAATAACGGATCTGTCAAAACGTTTTGGTGCAATTGTAGCAAGTGATAAGATTGATTTTAATTTGAAAAGTAAGGAGATTCATGCCTTAATAGGTCCTAATGGTGCAGGGAAATCATCTTTGGTTAAGCAAATAATTGGAGAAATCCGCCAAGATTCTGGCAAAATTTCTTTAAATAGTAAAGAAATTTCCTATATGACTACTTCTGAAAGAGTGTGCCACGGTCTCGCTAGAACATTTCAAGTAACTAACGTGGTAGGGGAGTTTTCAATTCTTGAAAACGTTATGCTTGCAGTAATCGGATACACTAGGTCTTCATTTAGTTTTTTTATTTCAAAAAAGAGATATAAAGAATTATATGATCAGGCCCGATGCACTCTAGTGGATGCTGAATTAGATCACAAAAAAGATATACTTGCTAGCAAACTGAGTCACGGAGAAAGGCGTCAACTTGAGTTGTGCTTGGTTCTTGCCTTAAGACCAAAAATAATTCTTCTTGATGAGCCAATGGCGGGGTTAGGGTTAGATGCCATTGATAAAATGAAAGAAATTTTTTCTAAAATTAAGGTTAAGACACCAATTCTCTTGATAGAGCACGACATGAATGTAGTATTCTCCTTAGCGGATCGTATTTCGGTGCTCGTTTATGGGAAAATAATTGCCACTGGCGATGCTTTCACTATTAAACATGATAAGCAAGTTCAGCAAGCTTATCTCGGGATATGAAGATGGATAGTGAACTGCTTTTGGAGATCTCCAATTTGAAAGCTCGTTATGGTGATGTTGAGGCCCTCAAGAGCATAGAATTAAGAGTAAAAAAAGGGGAAATTACCTGCTTGCTTGGAAAAAACGGCATGGGTAAGTCAACGATTATAAAATGCGTATGCGGGATGTTGAAAACAATGACCGGCGAAATTAATTTTGAAGGGAATGATATTGTGGGTCTACAGTCACATAAAATAGCTCGTCTTGGAGTAGGTTTGGTTCCAGAAGGAAGAAGAATCTTTACATCTCTCACTGTGCAAGAAAATTTAATTTGTTCTGCTCGCAAGGGGTATTGGAGTTTGAAAAAAATTTTTGATTTGTTTCCAATACTAGGAGAAAGAGTTGCTCAAAGTGCATTAACCCTGTCGGGTGGAGAACAACAGATGTTGGCGATTGGAAGAGCCTTAATGACGAATCCTATTCTTCTCATACTAGATGAGGCCACGGAAGGGTTGTCACCAATTGTGTCCGGGCAAGTTTGGGAGGTATTGAAGAAAATTAGTGATGAGGGTGTCACGATTTTGATTATTGATAAACTGAGCTCTAGATTAAAGTCTCTTTCTAACTCAGGTTTCATAGTTGAAAAAGGCGAGACTGTTTGGACTGGGGAAATGACAGGATTGTCCAATTCGATTGCGAGGAAATATCTATCAGTCTAACGGTTAATTCTATTTCCGAAAGCTTGATTAAGTCCGTTATTTCAATGTGATTTAACTGGTAGTTTTTAAATCTTTAAAGTTGGTTATATGAGCAGCACTCAAAGGCGGGTTGTTCTTGTGCTCGACCAACTCTTCCTCTGAAAAGACTTGAGAACGAGTTAAGAATCGCTTCCCTGAGGGACCTTCGATTGAAAACATACCACCTCGGCCAGGCACTACGTCGATAATTAATTTAGTATGTTCCCAATAACTGTATTGATCGGCTGCTATAAAAAAAGGTTGCTCACAAATTGTACCTAAAAAAACGTCGCGAGAGCCAACTCGAAATTCGGAACGAGGGAAACACATTGGAGCTGAACCGTCACAACAGCCGCCTGATTGATGAAACACCACAGGACCGTGAATTTCAATCAACTCTTGCAACAAAATTTTGGTTTCTTTCGTTGATGATAATCTTTCTATCATTTTAAACACCTAAATATCTGTTTTGGTATTTTAACCCCCACCTGCATGGAGATTAAAAAATTTTTATTTAAAAGAATCCGTCGGGAACTTCGGCATAAGACACAAGAACGTTTTTCGTTTGTTGATAGTGATTTAGCATCATTTTATGTGTTTCTCGACCAATACCCGAGTTTTTATAACCACCGAATGCCGCGTGAGCGGGATAGGAATGATAGCAGTTCACCCAAACTCGTCCGGCTTCAATATTTCGACCCATTCGATAACATGTATTCGCGTCCCGAGACCAAACTCCAGCGCCCAAACCATAAAGTGTATCGTTAGCAATTGATACTGCTTCTGCTTCGTCTTCAAAAGTTGTTACAGAAACAACTGGTCCAAAAATTTCTTCTTGGAATATTCGCATGGAGTTATTTCCTTCAAATGCGGTTGGTTCAACGTAGTAACCTCCCGAATACGGACTTTGCATTTCTCGTTTTTCGCCTCCAAAAAGAACTTTAGCACCTTCTTGGCGACCAATATCCAGATAGGACATTATTTTTTCAAACTGTTCGTTTGATGCTTGGGCACCAAGCTGTGTGGAAAGATCAAATGGATTGCCGCAATTTAAAGCTTTTACACGATCTTTAACCATTTCCATAAATGGTTCATAAATATCTTTATGAATGATTGCTCGTGACGGACAAGTGCACACTTCACCTTGATTAAAATATGCGTGAAGGAAACCTTCTACACATCTTGAAATATACTCGTCAGTTCCGTCCATTATGTCTTTAAAGTAGATATTGGGACTTTTGCCACCGAGTTCAAGAGTTACAGGTATTAAGTTTTCCGAAGCATATTGCATTATTAGTTTTCCAGTAGTTGTTTCACCAGTAAAACCAATCTTTTTTATCCTGTTGCTCGAGGCTAAAGGTTTTCCTGCTTCAACACCGTAACCTTGAACAACATTCACCACCCCAGCCGGCAGCAAATCGCCGATGAGTTCAAGAAGCGCACAGATCGAAAAGGGAGTTTGCTCAGCAGGTTTTAATACTACAGCATTCCCAGCTGCTAATGCTGGTGCTAATTTCCATGCTGCCATCAAAATTGGAAAATTCCATGGTATAATCTGCCCAACAACGCCGAGTGGTTCTGGGTAATGATATGCCATCATGCCTTGTGCAGAGTTTCCTCCACCAGATTGCATTCCATCAATATTTCCAATAGTACCTTCTTGAGCTCTTATTGCTGATGCAAAGTATCGAAAATGATCTACCGTCAAAGGAATATCTGCAGCAAAACCTTCTCTAATAGGTTTGCCGTTATCTAGAGTTTCGGCAAGGGCGAGCTGCTCGGTATTTTCTTCAATTCTGTCAGCGATTTTCAATAACATGTTGGCTCTGTCAGCCGGACCGGTTTTCCCCCAATCTGGGGCGGCGGCGTGTGCAGCATCAAGCGCTAAATCAACGTCCTCATGTGAGGATCTTGGTATTTCACATATTACTTTACCGCTCGTAGGCGAAATATTCTCAAAATATTGGCCTGATTTAGGTTTTTTCCAGTCGCCGCCGATGAAATTCTCATACCTAGACTTAGGTTTTAATTTTGATCCCTCATCGCCAGGGTATAAAAAAGGCATTGTTTGGTCCATCTTTTACTCTCCCATTTATAATTTTATTATTTTTAAACTTAATTTACGTATAGTTAAGTTTAAGAGACTGTTAAAGTTAGTCAACTTCTTTTAATCAGAAGAAATTTTACTCCATTTGTCTTGTAAAATCATATCGTAAAAACTATTATTATATTCAACAGATTAGTTAATAAAAAAATATGATCGAGGTTCAGATAACTAAAACGGTTGTAAGTGTATACAGTTATGAATATAAATTCATTCGAAAATTTTAATTTAATATGTTTTCAAAATAAAATGGTTTCAATAGTAAAACGGTTTGTATTAGCTCCGCTATCCGCGTGTACCCTAGTTTTTATATTTCTTTTTTCGCATGTCGCCCTTTCTAATAGTTTTTTAATTATGTTCACGGACAAAGGTTGTCCTTATTGTCAGGCTTGGGAACGTGATATTGGTACAGTTTATAGTAAGACAGAAGTTGCTATTCAATTTCCACTGACCAGAATTACTGCAAAAGAAACAGAATCGAAATTCTTACCTTATCTTGATGAAGTACGAGGAACACCAACCTTCATTTTTTTCAGAGATGATCTTGAGATTGGAAGAATAGAAGGTTATTCTGATGCTGAAATGTTTTGGTGGCTAGTGGATGATATTATTGCTCAGTTTAAAAAGACGGAATAATAGATATTGTTTTTATTTTCTAAAACATTAAACTAATTGACCAAGAGTAAAAAAGGTTCTGGGACCAGTTGTGTAAATAAATTTTAGAATGGACGCTTAAAATGTGGGGACAAAAAAAAGAAATTAGGTTAATTAGTAGGAGGGATGGCTTAAAAATTTTAAGTGCTCTTGGCATAATCGCTGTGACTCCGAAAGTACTTGTTGCAAGTCCAACGGACGTTTCTTCTCTAATTGATGAGATAACAAAGGGAAAACATGCCGAGGGTTCTGACATATATTTGGATTTACCAGAGATTGCAGAGAATGGGAATCAAGTTAAAGTGTCATTTGAGATAGAAAGCCCAATGACGCCAGATTCGTATGTTAAAAAGGTTTATATATTTGCCGATGGTAACCCGGCGCCACGAGTCGCTGAATTTACATTCACTCCGCGAATGGGTATTTGTTCAGCAACCACCAGAATGCGATTGGCTAAAACTCAGGATGTTCATCTTTTAGCGGAGTTCAGTGACGGAGTTTATGCAACAACTAAGGCCACTGTAAAGGTAACTATTGGTGGATGTGGAGGCTAAACATGGGAGATAATTATGGCATCAGTTAAACCGAGGGGCAAAGTACCTAAAGAGGCTTCAGTAGGTGAGATAATAGAAATTAAGACACTCTTACGTCATCCAATGCATAGCGGACGAATGCGAGATGCTGACGGAAAAATTATTCCCAAAAAGATTGTAAATAAGTTTTATGCGAATTTTAATGGAGAGCTTATTTTCAGTATGGGAATTGAACCGTCAATTTCCAGCAACCCTTACATCGTGTTTCCTTTCAAGGTAATGGAGTCTGGAGAATTTGAATTTTTTTGGGAAGAAGAATCGGGCGAGAAATATGAACTGACACGAAAAATTGCTGTTTCTTAATTATACTGTTGGTGGGCTATATTTGTATAAGAATCTTTGCATTGAAAGAGCGTAATGAGCAAAAAATCTAAGAATTCGTTTGCAATTAATAGAAGACAGTTGCTTGCAAGCTCGTTGGCATTGGGAACGGCTGGTGTAGCGAAGTCCGTCCAAGCCAGTGAGGTTGGACCTTCAAATTCTCCTCCGAATTTACCAGAATGGACAACTTATTTAGGTGATGGGGTTGACGTTGCACCCTATGGTTTGCCATCAGAATTTGAAAGCCACGTGATTAGAAGAAATGTACCTTGGTTGACAGCTACGGCTGAGTCTTCTGTTAATTTTACTCCAATTCAAAATTTGGAAGGTTTTGTAACGCCCAATGGCTTATGCTTTGAAAGACATCATGGCGGTGTCGCTATCATTGATCCAAATGAATACCGTCTTATGATCAATGGATTGGTGGACAGGGAGATGATATTTACTCTTGATGATCTAAAGCGGTTTCCTCAAACTAACAAATTTTATTTTCTTGAGTGTGCAGCTAACGGTGGAATGGAATGGCGAGGGGCTCAGTTAAACGGTTGCCAATTTACTTTTGGAATGATCCATAATGTACAATATACTGGTGTCAAATTGTCCGACATCGTAAAGGAAACAGGACTAAGACCGTCCGCTAAATGGCTCTTAGCTGAGGGTGGTGATTCTGCTGGATTGGCTCGGTCTATTCCAATTGAAAAAGCACTTGATGATTGTATGATTGTTTGGGCCATGAATGGTGAGGCTTTAAGGCCTGAACAGGGTTATCCAGCTAGACTTGTTGTCCCGGGATGGGAAGGAAATATGTGGATAAAGTGGATAAGGCGCATTGAATTTGGGGATATGCCGTACCTTACTAGAGAGGAAACATCAAAATATACTGATTTAATGACAGATGGGTCGGCTCGGATGTTCACCTGGGTGATGGAAGCAAAATCTGTTGTAACATTCCCTAGTCCCGAAAACCCACTAAATAAAAAAGGTTTGCATCAGTTAAGGGGATTAGCCTGGTCAGGTAGAGGGAAAATACGTCGGGTGGATGTTTCTCTCGATGGCGGAAGAAATTGGAACACGACCAATATTCATGGTCCTATTCTTAACAAGTCGTTAACTCGGTTTACGATGCCGTTTTACTGGTCAGGCGATGAAATGCTGGTTCAAGCGAGAGCTGTTGACGAGACTGGCTACGTGCAACCTACAATTAAAGAGCTTCAAAATGTAAGAGGCGTTAATTCAATTTATCATAACAATTCAATTGCTACGTGGTTGGTAAATAAAAATGGTTCGGTAGAAAATGTTAGGCTTGGTTAAATTTTTTAGTATTATTCTTATATTTACTTGTGGTTTTGGCTCAGCATTAGCCAGTGAGCGGCAATTTAACCTTGGCGCTATTGCTTCACCCGCTGAAGTGGCCGGTTGGGATATAGACGTACGCCCAGACGGTTTAGGTGCTCCAATAGGCTCTGGAAACGCCTTCGATGGTGAGGAAATTTATGCAGAGAGGTGTGGCTTTTGTCATGGCGATTTTGGTGAAGGGATTGATCGGTGGCCAGAACTTGTTGGAGGTGAGGACAGTTTGAATAGTCACGATCCAATTAAAACAACTAGTAGCTACTGGCCCTACGCCTCCACCATGTATGATTATATTTACAGAGCCATGCCTTTCGGGGAAGCTCAGTCTCTTACTATTGATGAAACATATAGTATCGTTGCCTATTTGCTCTACATGGGCGATATAATTGATGACGAATTTGAGGTATCAAATGATACTATTGGAACTATTCAAATGCCCAATAAAAGTGGATTTTTATTACCAGATCCGCGACCTGATGTCGTTGAAAAAAGTACAATTCTTTGTATGATTAATTGTGAGTCTGATACAAATGTTATTGGAAGGGCTCGCGATTTGGATGTCACTCCGGAAAATGAAAGTTAAGCAAATATGAGATCCAGAAGAGATTTCATTCAGTTTTGTGCAGTATTAGGTACCTTTATCTCAACTAGACCTGCACAAACCTTGACATCATTTAATGATCTTAATTTTGAAAACATAATTGATTTTGATAGCAAAGGACAAGTGACGCTACTTCACATTACGGATGTGCATGGCCAGCTTAAGCCTATTTATTACCGGCCACCATCACAAAATTATGGCGTTGGAGCTTTTGAAGGAATTCCGCCTCATTTAGTAGGGAAAAGATTTCTAGATTTTTTTGGAATTGATGCAAGGTCGCCTCTTGCTTACGCGCATACAATGGTTGATTTCCAAAAGATGGCATTAGAATATGGTAAACTCGGTGGTTTGGATCGGACATTTACGGTTGTGAATGCAATACGCCAGGAGCGAGGGCACGATAAGGTGCTTCTACTCGACGGCGGAGATACTTGGCAGGGTTCTTATACATCGCTTAAGACCCAAGGCATGGACATGGTTTCCGCAATGAAATTACTTAAACCCGACGCAATGGTCGGGCATTGGGAGTTCACTTTTGGTCAACATCGTCTGGACGAATTAATACACGAGATGGGCTACCCATTTCTAGGTAGTAATGTTTTTGATACCGAATGGGATGAACCTGTTTTTGAGAACACGGCTTTTTTTGAAAAAGGTGGAGTTAAAGTTGCTATTATTGGTCAGCACTTCCCGTACACTCCTATAGCTAATCCAAAACATTTTGTTGAGGGATGGTCATTTGGACTTCGAATGTCTGAGTTAAATAGTAATGTTCAGAAAGCTCGAAAAAATGGCGCTGAAGTAGTTGTTTTGTTATCTCATAATGGTTTTGATGTCGATCAAAAACTAGCGAGAATAGTGCCTGGAATAGATGTGATTTTAACTGGCCATACCCATGATGCCATTCCACATGCTATCAAGATTAATAATACTTTACTTTTGTCTTCGGGTTCTCATGGCAAGTATTTGGGACGAATTGATCTAAAAGTAGAGAATAGTAAGGTGGTCGATTCCAGTTCAGCGCTCATTCCTATTTTCTCTGATCTTATTCCTTCGGATGACATCATGAAAAAACATATTGATGATATTCGTGCCCCATATGAAAAAGAATGTAGCCGAGTAATCGGTCAAGCTGAAACGCTTTTATATCGCCGAGGGAATTTTAATGGAACTTGGGACGACATTATATGTGATAGTATTATAGAGAGGCGCGAAACGCAGATTTCATTAAGCCCAGGGTTTCGCTGGGGAACTAGTTTGCTCTCAGGGCAAGATATAACAATTGACGATCTGTTTTCTCAGACATCTATGAATTATCCTGAAGTATATAGGGTTGAAATGACTGGTAAACAGTTGAAGGCTATTCTAGAGGACGTCTGTGATAATCTTTTCAATCCTGACCCATTCTTTCAACAAGGAGGTGATATGGTAAGAGTAGGCGGAATGACCTATACTTGCTCACCCAAAGCTGAAAGAGGAAGTCGAATTAGCGAAATGCGTTTAGTCGAAAATGGAGAACTCTTAGAGGACTCAAAAACATATGTTGTTGGAGGATGGGGTTCTATAAACAAGAATGTTTCAGGGCCTCCAATTTATGACATAATGGAGTCATATATTAGTGACCATAAACTGGTCAAGCCAAAGTATCCAAATCCTGTTCGTGTAGTGGGCATGTGAGTTTAAAAGGAGGTGGATAATCCACCTCCTTTGTAATTTTCGTTGAAAATTAAGTAAACATATCTGAAGTTATACCTGCATACCAATCGATTGACTCTTCGTAGGTTGATTTGCGCGTTCCGGCGTTTTCATCATTACTTGAAACAAATTTGTCGACTACCTCGATCTTTTGGTAACCTCCTTTATAATTCGCACCAACTTTAATTCCATCATTGGTAGCTATCAAGGACCAACATGTATTAGAGAAACGCGCGTCAAAAACTTTACTGCCTGTAAGGGCTCCGCGAATATGGTTGGCAGCTACTTTTGCTTGACTGTTAGCAGAGAAGGCCGATTTTGGCATAGAGGTTGCTAGTGATGCGTCTCCCAGCACATAAATATTTGAGTCTGCCCGAGACTTCATTGAGCCTGGAAAAATTGGACACCAGTCACCGTCAGTTACACCTGCAGCAACTGCTATCGCGCCTGCTTTTTGAGCAGGAACAACGCAAGCGGCATCTGCCTTGAAGGTTTCCAGGTCTGTTTCAATTTCCATCGTATCAGGATTTACATTTTTAACTCCACCATGACTCTCTGAATCAATCCATTCGATCATTCCTGGATAATGTTTTTCCCATCCAGCCATAAACAATCCCTGTTTAGAAAATTTTGTTTTTGGATCAACTACGACAATGTTTGCTGTTGGATTATTATTCTTTAGCAAATGCGCTATCATTGATACACGTTCATACGGTCCGGGAGGGCATCTATATGGGTTTGGTGGAGCAACCATTACAAAAGTGCCACCTTTCTTCATATTTAAAACCTGATTTCTTAGTAGCTGGACTTGAGTTCCTGATTTCCAAGCGTGTGGCATTTTTGTTTGAGCCGCTGCAGAGTACCCGTTTATACTATCGTACTTTAAATCAATACCAGGCGAAAGTACAAGTTTGTCATAACCTACAGTAGCTCCAGATCCCAATTTTACTGTACGTGCAGCATTGTTTACAGACAATGCCCAGTCATGGACAACGTTAACGCCGCGATTAACTGATAGACCATAATAATTGTGTCCAATTGAACCGTAATTGCGAAACCCTCCCAGGTATAAATTAGAATAAAAGCAGGTGTAATAGCGTTTTGAAGCTTCGATTAGTGTAACGTCTATTGCTCCTTTGGAGTCCTTAGCTAGGTAGCGAGCCGCTGTAGCTCCTCCGGCACCACCACCGATAACAACGACCCTCGGTCGAGTCGAACCTGTAGCTATATACGGCGTTGCCACAACAGCAGCTGACGTCGCCATTAAACTGACAAATGATCTTCGTGAAATTTTTGACATACTGTTTCCTCCAATATTAGTGTATTTCTTTATTTTATTACCTCATGCTAACATCTTATCAAATTTAGTAAATTATAAAAAAACATTTAAATTCAATAGAGTATTAATTATCTGATGCTCCTGTGGTAAAGTAGAGAGCAAGTGATGCAATTTGTTCATCATCTAATTGCCCAGCTACCGATCGCATTACGGCATTCTTTAGCTCTTTACTTCGATAAGCTTTTAGAAGAGACACAAAAGATTTTGCATCTAAAGTTGTTAAGTTTGGAATACCTTTTTTGGCACCCTGTTTATGGTGACAGGCACTGCATTGACTTGACAAATACTGTCCGTATTCTAAGTCAGCTCCCTCCAACGGATTGTCTTCAGCAAAACTATTTGAAGCGAATAGTAAAAAACTAAAAAATATAAAATGAAACCGAATTTTAAGTCTCCTCTGACCTCAATCATCACTAGTTTACTTGTTATTTCCGTCAGGTCAACTTTTCTCTTGGTTTAAACAAGTTTCCAAAAGACTTATCATTTCATTGAATATAAAAAGTAATATTGGAGTGTTTTGCTTTTTTTATAGCGGCAATTTTAAGTAGAGGCTATTTGCGCTGCAATCTTAAAAGATTGAATAGTCGGCTCTAAATTAGCAGTATTTTTGCCCGCGATATCGAAAGCGGTTCCGTGAGCTGGAGTTGTAATTGGAAGAGGCATACCCCCTTGCACAGTGACTCCTCGGTCAAAACCAAAAGCTTTTAGACCACATTGAAGTGCATCATGATACATTCCAACAAGGCAATCGTGATTTTTATTTTTAAACGCAGTGATAAAGGATGTATCGCAAGGCAATGGTCCATCGGTATTGATTCCCAAATTTCGTGCTTCTTCAATCGCTGGTATTATTTCATCTTGTTCTTCATTACCAAATTCAGCGTGTGGATTCAAAGCTTGAACAGCAACCCTTGGCGATTTTAATCCATTTAATTTCATAGTCTGGTGAATGAGTTTTATCGGTTTTAAAACATTTTCTTTTGTTATAAAGCTAGGAACATCTTTCAGAGCAATATGTGATGTCACTCTTGCGGTCCAAAAATTATCAACTACGTTAAATTCACAAAAATAGTTGGAAACATTAAGTTTTTCCGCGATAAAATGAAGCTCATCTTTATGTTTATTCCCTGCAAGATGTAAACTGGTCTTATTAAATGGGCCAAAATTAATTGCGCTGATTTTTTCTTGATTGGCTAATTCTAAAGCATAATTAAGGGCGCGGAGAACACTTTCACCGGAGGAGGCTGAACATTCACCAATTTTGTGCAGTATATTTCTGCCCTCTGAAATATCTAAGAAATATTTTCCACATTTATTTTTAATAATTTCATCTAAATTCTCAATGAATTTAACATCGGTATTTGTTTTTGCGATCTTTTCGCCAGCTTCAAAAATTTGCCTATCCCCAATGATTACAATATTTGAGTTTTCAGTTACAACATCATTTAACAAGCGACAAATTAGTTCAGGACCGATGCCAGATGGATCGCCGAGTAGTACTGCAATAGGTAAGTTTTGATTTTTCATGGTTAAAAAATTTTTACTCTTTTAAATTTGATTTTGAATACGGGTAAAAACCTACAACAGAAATGCTTTTATCCGTTATAAACATCGGTCAGCGTCTTTTTATTTTACTGTTTTGGTAAAGTAATTAACGTAAAGTTGCAAGTGAGTTAGTGTTGGCGGTTGCTCAATTATTTTATTGACCTGTTTAAAATTGAATCATTGACATTTCTAATTTTGTAAAATGTAGTAGCAGTCTTAAAATAGGGAGGAATTATGAAAATCATAAAATACAGCAAATCATTTTTAAAATCGACAATTGTCTCTACAGCACTTATCGCCTTTGGTTCTGGTCACGTTGTTGTTGCCGAAACACCACCTGCGATACAAGCAATTACCCACGCCGGTTTTGGTGGGGGAACAGATGTAACAACAAGGATGATGCTCTTGAGGGCGCGTAGAGTTCTCAAGCAGGACATGCAGCTTGTTAATAAAAAAGGTGGTGGCGGTGCCGCATCAATGGACTACATGATGTCATTACCACCAGACGGACAACATACTTTAACATGGACCACCGGGCATGCAGTTTCAATGGCATTAGGTAAAACTGATGTAAGTCTGAGTGACATGCGACCTCTAGCCAGAGGAACAGATGATCCACAATTATTTGTTGTTAATTGTAACGCCGATATCAAAGATGCTGATGTATTTATCAATACCCAAAAAAGTAAATCATTATCCTATGGAACTACCCACACGGGCGGTATCGATGATGTTAGTGCAGTGGCATTTACAAAAAAAGGTGGCTTAAAAGATCCAAAGATAGTGGCGTATAAAGGGGTTGCTCCTATTAAGACAAATTTAATAAAAGGTGATATTGATGTGGGTGTCCTTAATCTTGGAGAAGCGTTAACGGAGATAAATGAAGGTCTTCTCTGCGTATCAATAGTGCTGGCCAACGAAAGGATGGCTAAGATTGGAGATAGTCCGACAGCGAAGGAACTAGGAATTCCGGTATCATTATCGACTGTGCGGGGTTTTGTAACTAAGGCAGGTGTCTCAGATGAAAGAGCAGCGGAGCTTGAAGCTGGAATGCTAAAGGCTATGGGTCATAACTACTATAAAAATTTCCTCACAGAAATTGGCTTAGATGACACCAGTGTTGTTGGTGCAGATGAGTGGGGTAAGCAGATGGAGTCAATGCTCGCTGATATGACCGCAGCTCTTAAAGATTTAGGCTACATAAACTAACTTACTTTTCTGGGTAGTTGCTTATGAACGATAAAAATAAAAATAAGGGAAGGACGGAAAATATCTTTCCGTCCTTTTTGAAAACTGATGCTTTTATAGTGTCAGCTATAATCGTTTTCTCTTCAATCGTGTTATTTGCAATCACTTTAAATTTTGCAAAAGTTCCGCCGATTCTAAACCGTGGCATTCAGCCTGCCACTTTTCCAAAAATTTTATTACTTTTTATTATGTTTTTATCTTGTTTAAATTTTGTTCTGGCTTTGCAAACGCCCTGGAAAAGTCATATGAGTCTTCCAAAGACCTTTTACCACACTTTATTTATATTGTTAATTTTTAGCCTAATTTCAAAGAATATTGACTTTTTCCTTGGACTTGCATTTTTGTCAGTAGCTATCACCATGAGCTGGGGTGAACGTCGAATTATTCCTATTTTCTTTGTATCGGTAATATTCCCACTTTTGGTTTTTCTATTGTTTGAAAAGATGCTAAATTTGCGTTTTCCAGGTGGTTTACTGACAAATTTGTATTATTATTGAATGGAAAATATCGTTTTCATGTTGGCTCCGTTGTTTAGCGTCAAGCTTTTTGCAGCGCTTTTCTTTGGAACTTTGATTGGGCTTATTTTGGGAATTTTACCAGGACTGGGACCAACAACTGGCGGAGCTTTAATCTTACCCTTTACGATAGCCTTAGATCCACTTTCTGCAATAATACTGTTAACTTCAATTTATTGTGCTGGAACATATGGTGGAGCTATAACTGCCGTATTGATTAATACACCAGGAACTCCAGCAGCAGCAGCGACATGTCTTGATGGTTATCCACTTGCGCAGAAAGGTGAGGCTGGACGTGCCTTGGGAATAGCAACCGTAGCAAGCACCTTTGGAGGAGTTTTTAGTGTTTTTGTTTTGGTTGCTTTTGCCCCACTTTTAGCTCAAATAGCATATGAGTTTGGACAGCCTGAATATTTTGCTCTGGCAATTTTTGGATTAACAATGTTAGCTTCAATAGGTGAGGGGTCTCCAATTAAAAATTTGATGGCTGGAGCTTTTGGTATTCTTGTATCAACTGTCGGAAAAGATTTTATGACTTCCATTGACCGATTTACATTTGGCATAAACGAATTGTCGGAAGGTATAAATTTTATTCCTGTTGTTGTTGGACTTTTCGCCATCAGTGAAATGCTCATACAGTCGACCATGTTGAACCAAATTTTTAATCGAGTAGCTTTAAAAGCGATTAGACTTCCATCTAAAAATGACTATAAATTAATTTGGAAGACAATCTTACGGTCGTCTGGGATAGGCGCGTTTATAGGCGTTTTGCCTGCGGAAGGTGGAACGGTTGCCTCTTTAATTGGTTATTCTGAAGCAAAAAGGTGGTCGAAGGAACCAGAGAAATTTGGCAAAGGGTCTATTGAAGGTATAGCAGGCGCTGAGGCAGCGAATAATGCCGCAACTGGTGGTGCCATGGTTCCAACCCTAGCCTTAGGGATTCCAGGAAGCGCTACGACGGCCGTTATATTAACTGGCTTAATTATTCATGGGGTTAGGCCTGGTCCTGCGTTATTCCGAGAACAGCCAGATTTTTTATATGGAATTTTTGGTGCAATGTTATTTGCAAATGTTTTGTTTTTTGCTTTTGGAATTCTTGGTGCAAAAATTTTTGCAAGAGTAACGCTTATTCCAAATCAATTTTTATGGCCAATGATTTTTTCACTGTCAGTTTGTGGTACTTACTCATTAGGACAATCGTATATGGATATATGGATTATGATTATCTTTGGAGTGCTCGGTTTTTTTATGCGGCGGTTTGGATTTTCTGTCGTACCGGTCATAATTGGATTAATTTTGGGTGAGCTAGTGGAAGGTACTTTACGGCAGTCACTAGTGATCTTTGATGGCAACTGGCTAATGTTTCTTCAAAGGCCTATAGTGATATTGTTCTTTTTTTTGTCAATCATGGCATTATTAACACCCTATATAAGAAGAAAAAGAGCCTTGAGTTCTTAAGGTAATAAGTAGAAATTTTAAAAGGTGATTCTTTTTAAGAATGCATCAATTTTGGAGAAAAAGGTGAACTTTAGTTTGACGAACTTCCAATTAAGCCTGATGCTAACAAAACTCCAAGTGCAACTATGATTATACCGGTTACTTTGATAGGTTCAAATAGTTCCCCGAGCAACATAACTCCCCCAATTAGAGCTAGTATTGGAGTTAAGGCGCCAAATGCCCCGGCCTCTGCCGCTCCTAATTGTTGTACTGCAAAGTTATAAAGGAAAGTTGCCGAAACACCAATAATGAAACTTTGGAGTATAATCATAAGCACTATTTCAAGTGGGTTTGATTGAGAAAAGCTTACGTTACCAGACCATAATAATAAAGGGACGATAAACAATGTTCCCCAAAACAAACCAATAACTAAACTATGAAGCGGGCTAAGACCACTTTGACGAAAAATTACAGAATATATTGCAAACAGGCCCGAGCCAGCTAAGAACCTGAGATGACCTTTCCAAGAATCGTTGCTCGAGTTAAAGAAAATGTCCCAAAGGCTTACAACTAATGCGCCGGTTAGTATGAGAACTAATCCGAACGTTCGAAAACGGTTTGGTCGTTCTTTAGTTATGAAGAAAACTGCTAAAGCTGTCCAAAATGGCAGTATGCCTGGGGCAAGCGCACCGCCATCTGAAGCTGGTGCATAAACTAGACCACTAGAAACTATGTAGGGAAATAGTGCACTGGCGCCTATCATAAGAATAAGTGCACTTAACCAAGATTGGCCACGGGGTATCAGGTCAAATTTTAGCATAAGTGGACTCAATGCTATTGCGCCGGGGACCAATCGAAGGATTAAAACTTCCTCAACGGTGAAATTACCTTCAACTGCAAAGCGTGTTCCAATTAAAAAAGAGGCCCAGATGCTTACAGTCAAAAGAGCCGCTAACAAGCCCAAAGCTTTATTTTGAACAAGAGATGTTTTTTTCATATGAAAACGGACACTAAGTATTAATTTGAATTCTATAAACTATAACTAATATTTGACGTAGTACTTTTTTGAAATAATTAAACAAGCGATCTTTCCGAAAACTTATGACTTGGGTACTTGTTAAAACAGGAGTGGCATCAAATGATGCGATTGACTAGAAAAATCAACTGGCTTATTTTAAATTTTGTAGTTTTTTTTATTATGCTTCAAACAACGAAGGTTTTCTCGGAGTCATTTAGAATTTCTAACAATGATGATGTGAATTTTAGATACGATGTCGCTTTAGTGGTCTTTGAAGGCCAATTTAGAATAAAATCAAGTTATTTATATTTGGATAAGAAAAACCCCTGGAACTCAGAATTCACTCTCACTTTAGATTTGCCTAATAGTTCTGCCGGTTTTGCTTTCGCCACACGTATTATGTTAGGAAAAACAGTTTTAAATGCAGAGAAATACCCAGAAATTACTTTTGTTAGTAAGAAAATAAATTTAAAAGATGGTAAGTTCGAAGTTTTAGGGCATTTGACTATCAGGAATATCACAAAAGATGTAAAATTAATTGCGACGCCCGTTGGCTTTAAACCAAACAATTTTGATGACAAGTCTCAGATCAATTTCCATATTTTTAGCGAAATTAATAGACATGACTTTGGTGCAAGTGCCTTTTCTGGACTTGTTGGAAGCAAGATTGTATTGGATTCCCCTGTCATAGTCACTCCTGTTATAAATTAAGAAGGATACTTTTGGACATTAGGGTTTATTTGGTATTCTAATCTCAAAGCCAGAGATCTTATTAATTATTCTCTTGAATAATTTCACTTTAAAATATATCATTATCATGAAGATTACATTATTTAAGTTGCCAGAAAAGCTAATTGCTGTGGTCTATGGTGCATTATGCCATGGGCTCTTTTTATGTGCCGGTATTTTGATGTTTGTTTGCTTATTCACTGGTTTTTCGGGCCAATTAGTACCCTCTTTTTTTTATTCGCACTATGTGTTCAATGTATTTTTACTTCTTCAATTTCCATTTCTTCATTCATTTCTTCTTACCAAGCCAGGTAGAAAAATTTTAAGATGGTTTTATAGTGATGATTACCAAGGTAAATTAGATACAACCGTTTACGCTACCATAGCGTCGGTACAATTGATCTTTTTGTTTTTACTCTGGACGCCGACTGGACTTGTACTTTGGGTTGCATCTGGGCCTTTATATTATTTTCTTTGCATTGGTTATGGACTTGGTTGGTTGGTTTTATCTATAAGTTCTGTTCAGGCCGGTTTTGGAGTTCAAACGGGTTCACTGGGGTGGATTTCTCTTTATAGGGGAGTGAAAGTAAAGTTTCCTGATATGCCATGTAGTGGCCTGTTTAAAATAATTCGACATCCAATTTATTTTTCATTTTGTATAATTTTATGGTTTAGTCCTTACCTAACAGTTGATAAAGTAGTCATTGCTTCAATTTACTCACTGTATTGTTTTTTAGCTCCATTATTAAAGGAAAAAAGGTTTATAAAAATCTACGGTGATAGGTTTCGCGACTATCAATTGCAAACACCCT